>CAYOFV010000005.1:0-44866 GCA_964403565.1 uncultured Piscirickettsiaceae bacterium
ATATCTTTTTCAGCTGCAGCAGTTACTAGTTGCTGCATATGTCCTAACAGAGAACGCATTTCACCTAAAACAAAATTTCTCTCACCTTTGGTTAGGATAATTGCCACCCTGCCATCTTCTGCTTCAACAGTTGATCCAGTTACGAATTTATAACCAGCACCAGCTATTATTGCCAGAAGTAGAATAATTATTGACCAAAGTATTTTTATATTTTTCATAAACTTAAGTTAAAAATAAAATCGTAAATATATCACCAAATGCCAAATAAAGCAGTATTGCTATTGATATAGTAAATATGGTTTTTTGCAATAAATTCAAGTTTTGTATTTCTGCTCTACCTCTAGTTAAATCACAAGCCTCTCCTGGACAATGTTTAACTTTGTCATCGTGCACTAAATTGTAAATCTTACATCCGGCACAAATTCCAAACACCGCTTCAAAAAACAGCAATCCTAAACACAATGCGCAAGTTAGAATATTAATAGGCCCACGAATCTCATTTAACACTACTAAATAAAACATAACAGCTGCCAAAGTAAAGCCAATTGACCAAGCCCATCTTTTAGGTGCGGCGTCAGTATATTCTGGCTTTTGGTTGTTCACCATCCATCTGCCTACAACCATCGATGGAGAATATTTGGGACTGATAAAAATTCGAATAAAAAAATCAAATAAAAATACTGACACCATAAGCTTTGTTGGCTCATTATTGCCAGTTAAAAAGCCATGCATAAATGCCATGAAAGCGAAGAAAAAAACTATACCTGCAGCAGCTCTAACTTCACGCTCATTAAACATAAGATTGTCATAGCCAGATACTTTTTCACCAAATTCAAACATATTGTTAAATATTTAAAAACTATAAGCATTGTACACTTATAGCAAAAAAAATCGTTTTTAAGCCACTTGTCCTGCCACCCAGCCTGAAGACCAAGACCACTGAAAGTTATAACCTCCAAGCCAACCAGTTACATCTACAGTTTCGCCAATAAAATATAATCCACTATTTGTTTTAGACTCCATGGTTTTAGAAGATAATTCATTAGTATCTACACCGCCAGTGCAAACCTCTGCTGTTCTCATACCTTCGGTGCCACTTGGATTTAATATCCAGTGATTTATTTTTTTGCCAAATTCTTGTAAATCGGTTTTGTTAATACTTCCAAGATTGTTGTTGCTAAGATCTTTGTCGATTAATGCTTTTGTTAATCTTTCAGCTAGGTTTTTTGATAAAAACTCATTAAGAACATTAATCAGCTTAGCCTTGCCACTGGTTTGTTGTAATTGAGTTAAATACTCTTCTGCATCAATGCTTGGCAGTATATCTATTTCAATACTTTCACCTTTTTGCCAGTATGAAGATATTTGCAAAATTGCCGGACCACTAATACCTCTGTGAGTTATAAGTACCATATCGTCAAAACTCTTATCACCACAGGTTACACTTGCTGAAAAACTAACGCCTGATAAACCTTTAAAGTATTTATCAATATCATCTTGAAGAAAAGTAAACGGTACAAGAGCTGGTTTAAATGGTATTGACTTTATGCCAAATTGTTTTGCAATTTGCAAACCAAAATCAGTGGCTCCCATTTTTGGAATTGACGCCCCTCCTGTTGCGATAACTAACGATTTAGACTTATAGGAACAAGAATTAGTATTTATAATATATTCTGCGTTTTCATGCTCAATACTAACAATCTCAGTATTTAAAAAAATATCAGCAGCATTACATTCTGACAGCAACATCTCCAAAATAGCCGGGGATTTTTGCTCACAAAAAAGTTGACCTTTAGTCTTTTCGCTATACGTAAGATTGTATCTACCCATAAGAGAGATAAAATCCCATTGCGTGTATTGAGATAATGCAGATTTACAAAAATGTGGATTGTTAGAAATATATGCTTGTGGATCAATATCAAAATTGGTGAAATTACACCTTCCACCACCAGAGATAAGAATTTTTTTTCCGGCTTTTTCGGCTTTATCAAGCAGTAAAACACTACGCCCACGTTTGACAGCTTGTGCGGCACACATTAACCCTGCAGCACCTGCACCGATAACAATAACATCGTATTTTTTAGAACTAATTCTCATAGAGGCAAAACCTCCCAAACACATTGTCAACAAAGTCTTCTTGTTGATTTATTGCACTCATAACATTCAGCTCGTGTGAGGAATTGCCTCGTCCTGCTGCACCTGCGCCAATAATAATTACGTCATAAGTAATCAAAATAAAGAATTTATAGTATTAACAACATTATCAGAATCCCACTCAAGAGCGCCACGATATGCATATTTAATTACGCCATTCTGATCAAGAATAAAATTTGAAGGGTATGCATACACGCCCCAATCTTTAATTGCAGTGCCTTCTAAATCTAGAGCAATCGGTAAATCAAATTTAACTTTTTGTTTAAACTCTGCAATATCTGCAGAATTTTCACCAACATTGATTGTTAGAATTGTAAAAGGCTTGTTTTTTAATTTGTTTTTTAATCTGACAAGCGATGGTATTTCTTCAACACATGGTTTACACCATGAAGCCCAAAAGTTTATGAGAACCACATTGCCTTTATAATTTTCAATATTTATAGTTTTGTTATCAATCGAGTTTAAAGCAAGTTTAATTTGTTGCTTGCCGTAGTAAGGTTTTAACTCTGGATCTGTAACCTTATAACTCTTAGTATTTTTGAGATTTTTAGCACTCCTAAGCGCTTTAGGAGTATCTATAGTACTAATTAAACTTGCCGCCATTGTGTAGGTATCTGCCAAGTTGTCTCTAGCTTTTATGTCTTCCTTTTCTAGATCTTTTTCATCACGCATATGAAAACCACCTTTGACCCCTTTAAGCCTATGAGTAAAAACAGACGATCCACCTTTTTTTAACTGTTTTGCAATTTCTTCAGCGCGAAAATATTTTGTTCCATATTGGGGAAAAATCATATAAACCGGCAGGTTTGAAGCACTAGCAATATCAACATAATCAGCATTACCTCCAAGATCTGGCTTGCCATAAATTAAATGCGGTGAATGAAAAATATGTCCTTTAATATAATTACTATCAGTATTTTTAAGCTGCCAACGATGTGCAATATTAAGCGCAAGTTGCACACCTCTACCTGAGGCAATAAACACTAGTTTTTCAAAACCGTATTGTTTAGATATATCAACAATCTCAAGCAAGTGATCGACATTAAATTTATCAATACTGCTACGGTGTTTTGAAACCATGTAACTAGAATGCAAATCTAGTGCCCACACATCTTTACCAAAAAATGCTAATTGTTGAGCAGTGGAAACATAACCCTTGCCTAGACCGCGTTCTGATGGTAAGTAGACAAATAATTCCTTACCTTCTCCTTTATACACATCTGCAGTTATAACATCAGCTGAAGAGAGTTCAAACTCTTTAACATCGCCAGCATAAACTGAAGATACAATTAAGATAAGTGATAAGAAAAAACCTTTCATTAGTTATATAAATCAATAATATAGAAAAGATTAACCCCTTCGGACGATCTTGCAGGTCCAACAACTTTAGCTGCATACAGGTGTTTATCTGGATTAGACTCATTCATTGCAGTCTGCAAGTCATCAACCACTCTTACATTATTAGCAGGTACTCTTTCGCGCTTAAGTCGTGGAATAAGCACAACTGCAAACTCTTCTTTAGCAACATTTGCACTAGGATGTGGATCTAGCGCATAACCTTTGACCATTAAGGCAAAACCTTCTTAAACGGCTTAACTACAACACTTTCATACGCGCCAGATTCAAGATAAGGATCTTTGTCAGCCCAAGCTTGAGCATCTTCTAAACTATCAAATTCTGCAATAACCAAGGAGCCAGTAAATCCAGCTTCTCCTGGTTCGTTGTTATCAATAGCAGGATGTGGGCCAGCAATTATTAAGCGCCCTTCGTCTTTTAAAATATTTAGTCGCTCAATATGCGCAGGACGCACCAACATTCTTTTTTCTAATGAATTCTCAACATCTTGAGAAATAATTGCATACAACATCAATAACTCCTATAGATCTAGCACGTCTTGCATAGAGTAAAGACCTGCAGGCTTTGATTGCAACCAACTACTAGCACGTACAGCGCCATTAGCAAATGTCATACGCGATGAAGCCTTGTGAGTCACTTCCACACGTTCACCATCCATAAAGAAACTAACAGTATGTTCTCCAACTACATCGCCACCGCGAATAGTGGAAAAACCTATAGTTTTTCTATCACGTGGCTCTTCGATACCTTCACGTCCGTAAATTGCACACTCTTTAAGGTCTCTGCCAAGGGCATTAGCAACAACCTCGCCCATCTTCAAGGCTGTACCTGATGGAGCATCAACTTTGTGTCTATGATGCGCTTCAACAATTTCTATATCAGCATCATCGCCAATAACCTTAGCAGCCATATCTAATAATTTAAGTGATAAGTTAACACCAACACTCATATTTGGTGCAAATACTACCGGTATAGATTTGGCCGTTGTATTTATAACCTGAAGTTCATCATCACTAAAACCTGTAGTGCCGATTACAATTGCTTTTTTAGCATCTGCACAAATAGATAGATAATTAAGTGTTGCTTCAGGTCGAGTGAAATCAATTACTACATCGAAGTTATCAACCTCAGAGGCAAGATCATCACCCTTGTCGAGCTTTACACCTAGCTCCACACTATCTGATTGATTTATTGATTCAATAATTGCCTGACCCATACGGCCAGAACTACCAACTACTGCAATTCTTGTCATACTAATTCATCCTCTAAAAAACCATTTTGCTTGGCAACAATATCAATATCTTGCAAAGTTTTTAATAAGTCAGCCATTTTATCTGTTGGAATCATGTTTGGACCATCACTCTTTGCATTTTCAGGATCGGGATGAGTTTCCATGAAAAATCCTGAAACTCCAACAGCTGCAGCCGCACGTGCTAGTACCGGAACCATTTGTCTTTGTCCGCCTGAAGTAGCACCCTGTCCACCAGGTTGTTGTACTGAATGCGTTGCATCAAATACCACTGGCTGTCCAGTAGAACGCATTGATGATAGGCCACGCATATCTGAAATTAAAGTGTTATAACCAAATGAGGTACCACGATCACAAACTGTAATTTGCTTGTTACCCACTTCAAAGGCTTTATCTACAACATTTTGCATATCCCATGGTGCTTGAAACTGGCCTTTTTTAATATTAACCGGAATACCCTGTTTGCAAACATTTTGAATAAAATTTGTTTGACGCACCAAAAAAGCAGGGGTTTGCATCATATCAACCACATCTGAGACTTGATCAAGCGGTGTGTCTTCATGCACATCAGTAAGAACTGGAACACCAACCTCGTCTTTAACTTTTTGCAAAATACGTAAGCCTTCATCAATGCCCAAACCTCTAAAACTACCAGTACTAGTACGGTTGGCTTTATCATAAGATGATTTGTAAATAAAGTTAATACCTAAATCATCGGTTACTTTTTTTAGATAAGTTGCGCTCTCTAGCGCTAAAGTCTCAGACTCAATAACACAAGGTCCAGCAATTAAGAAAAATGGATGATCGATACCAACTTCAAAATCTAATAATTTCATAGTTATTTATATGGTTATACAATTCAAAGTTTGATTATAGTTTAAACAATTCTATTAAAATACCAAATATGCCAAATACACCAGACATATTAAAAAAAATTATAGCTCGAAAAGAGGTTGAAATTTCTGAGCGCAAAAAGCTCATATCGCCTGATGAAATAATGGAAAAGGCGTATGCAGATCGCAACACTAGAGATTTTTTTACCGCTCTTAAAACCAAAGCAGACAAAAAAGAAAATGCCATTATTGCCGAGATAAAAAAAGCCTCTCCTTCTAAAGGAGTTTTGCGCGAGAACTTTAATCCAGTTGAAATTGCAAAAAGCTATGAAAAACATGGCGCTACCTGCTTATCTATTCTTACAGATAAGGACTTTTTTCAAGGTGATGAAAAATATCTAATTGACGCACGTGCAGCTGTATCACTTCCTGTTCTGCGCAAAGAATTTATTATTGATGCATACCAAGTATTCGAAGCAAGAGCCATGGGTGCAGATTGCATTCTACTTATTGCTGCATGCTTAAATGATAGACAGTTAGAAGACTTATCTATGCTTGCGGTTTCACTATCAATGGATGTGTTAGTTGAGGTACATGATTTAGAAGAGCTAAAGCGCACAATGCAATTAAGATTACCGATGGTTGGTATTAACAATCGTAACCTTCGAACTTTCGAAGTATCGCTACAAACAACTATCGACCTATTACAAGAAATTAACGACGACACTTTGGTAGTAACCGAAAGTGGCATTCTTGCAAGTGAAGATGTAGAGCTTATGCATGAACACGATATCTACACTTTTCTAGTTGGTGAGGCGTTTATGCGTCAGGACAATCCTGGTGTTGCATTAGAGCAAATTTTTAACGGATAAAATTATGAATACAACTGTAAGATGGATTGACAATATGATGATGGTTGGTGAATCAGCTAGCGGTCATGCAATTGTAATGGACGGACCAGAAGAACTTGGTGGTAATAACCTAGGTGTGCGCCCAATGGAGATGCTACTTTTAGGCATGGGTGGATGCACTACTGTTGATGTTATATCAATGCTGAAAAAGATGCGTGAAGAAGTGGCGGATTGCAAATGTGAAATCAGTGCACAGCGCGCAGATGAGCATCCAAAAGTGTTTACTAAAATTCATATTCACTTTGTTGTTAGTGGCTCAAATCTTAACGAAAAGAAAGTTGATAAAGCTGTAACCCTATCTGCAGAAAAATACTGTTCTGCATCTATTATGCTCGGCAAATCAGCAACTATTACTCACGATTTTGAAATTAATGAATAATTTCTGGGGCTGGCTTGGAACTATTACAGGTATCGTTGGTGGTGTCTTTGTAGCACTTAATTTTGAATATTCAAAATTTGGTTATATATTCTTTATGGTTTCTGCCACTAGCTGGATTATCCAAGGCGCTAAAAATGATGACAAATCTCTAGTGCTACTTAATAGTGTTTTTGTTTTTGTAAATACAATCGGTATTTATCGCTGGTTCTTCACTTGAAAAATTTAGTTTTTTTTCTAATAATTGCTTTTTTATCTTTTACATCCGTATCTGAAGATGAGGCGAAAGCAGTAGCAACAGACGAAAACAACAAAAAAGAGATTCAGCAGGAAGTCGAGCAAATCAATATAGAAATTCTTGATCTTGACGTTAGTTACGAAATGGGTATTGATGATTTTACAATCGATAATGAAATAAGCAATATAAACAATAAACTACTCTATCAAGAATATAAACTAGGTACTCCTAAAGGTAACAATATTGAATGGAATGAATCAGAACAAATGATTCTAGATGCAAAAATAAAACTTAACGAGCTAAAAGAAAAACTTAAGTTAGAAGGCGACTGGGGAAGAATTAGATTTAGAGTGCAAGACTTTAGAGGTGGTGATCCAGGCGCTGTTAAGCTTAGATACAACTACGGTTTTTAATCGTAATTCTTAACGTTAATTTTTTGGCGTATAATATTTGATTTTTCGGAGAGTTGGCCGAGCGGCTGAAGGCGCGCCCCTGCTAAGGGTGTATAGGTTTTATCACCTATCGAGGGTTCGAATCCCTCACTCTCCGCCATTATTTAAGCCTCTGCAAAGCGGTGGTTTAAATAATGGCTGTAGAATAAGATAAGAACCCGAAAAAGAGGGTTTGGGTGCAGTGTTTACTTGTAAACACAAACAACGTTGGAGTAAAACGACAACGGCCCGTAGGGTGAGCACACTTGTGCGAATAGCACCTCACTCTCTGCCTCGTCTTTATTTATTTTGCAATATCAATATTGCAATTTAGGTAAAATTTTCACAATTATTTATTAAGCAATAAATCAATCTAATTATGACTGACACACCACTTACAATTGCAGGAAAAACTTACAACTCTCGCTTATTAGTAGGTTCGGGAAAATATAAAGACTTAGAAGAAACTCGCCTTGCAACTGAAGCAGCTGAGGCTGACATTATCACTGTTGCAATTCGTCGTACCAATATTGGTCAGGATACCAATGAGCCAAATTTATTGGATGTAATTTCACCAGAAAAATATACAATTTTGCCAAATACTGCAGGTTGTTACAATGCTAAAGATGCAGTTCGAACTTGCCAATTAGCGCGTGAACTTTTAGATGGGCATAATTTAGTAAAACTAGAGGTACTTGGTGATGAGAAAACTCTATACCCAAACATTGTAGAAACTATTGAAGCTGCAAAGCAGTTGGTGGCAGATAACTTCGATGTTATGGTTTACACTAGTGATGACCCTATTGTAGCCAAAGAACTTGAAAACATTGGCTGTGCTGCAGTTATGCCACTTGCATCACTTATAGGCTCAGGACAAGGCATTGCTAACCCAGCAAACATTAAACTGATTAAAGAACAAGCTAATGTTCCAGTATTAGTTGATGCTGGAATTGGTTGCGCAACAGATGCGGCTCGCGCTATGGAGTTAGGTTGTGATGGCGTACTTATGAACTCTGCGATTGCTCATGCTGAAGACCCAATTCTTATGGCAAGTGCCATGAAACATGCGGTAATTGCTGGTCGTGAATCGCATCTTGCAGGCAGAATGATGAAAAAAGCTTATGCGTCAGCTTCATCACCAATGGAAAATCTAATCTAAACTTTTTAATGGATTTGTACTTTTTATAAATATAAATCCATCATAACGCCAAGGTAGCAAAGTAGGTATATAGTTTTTAGATTCGTCACCTTCATCATATACAACACCAATAGCTCTATGGCTTCTTGCCTCTCTCATTAATGGATTGTTTCTATCTTGACGATCAAAAATAAAATAAAATTTATCCTTATTAATAGAGTTGAGCAGATCTTCATAACTGCCTGAATCAGGTTTTTGCATTGTCATTATCTGAGCATCAGCACCCCAACTCTCTCCTGCCAAAAAACTTCCGTTACTTGTACCAAAGCCAATAACAAATACTGGGGTTTTATTGTTCGCTCTCTTAGCTAAATAACCCATAGTTACTGCACCAGGAGCATATTCACTTGGAGTTGCTTGTACATCTCCAACATGAGTATTGTGCGCCCACACAATGCCTTTAGTATTTACTCCATGCAGCCCAATTAGCCTTAGTACACCTTGCCACATATGTCTTGATCTAACGTTCCAAGATCTAATTTGATTGTAACTATTCCAGCGATAAAAACTCTCAGAATTTTGAGCAACAATTGTATTTTGCAAAGCACTAAATTTTTCAAATTTAGGTATTAATTTATTACCATTTGTCAACTGACTAACTAAATCTACAGCTTGGAAAAGATCTTGACTGCAAGTAAAATCTCTATTCTTAACCTGCTCATCCCAAGCATCTTGCTTATCAACTGTAAAGCAAGAAAGTTTTTGCTTTATATTTTGGTAATGACGCGGAAAATATCTATCGATAAATAACAAAACTTGATTGATAGATACATCGGGCTCGTATAAATCTAGACCGTAAAATCCAACTTTTTGTTCCTCAGGTAAATTTTTGTTAAAGGTTTTTAACCATTCGGCTAGCTCCTCAATCTGTTTATTCTTCCACATCCATTCTGGCCAATTATTAAAACTTAGCAAAATATCCTTGGCTGAAGTATATTTGGTTGGATGTCCTTTTATGTATGCATTAAGTTTAAGTACAAAACTCCATGATGCCTCGATAGCAATAAACTTAAAGTCATGTTTTTTTATAAGCTCTTTAGATAAAACTGAGCGTAATTCATAAAACTCTTTAGTGCCATGTGTTGACTCGCCCAACATTACCAGCTGGTGCTTGGATGCAACATCTACTAATGAGTTTAAATCACTAGTATTAGTTAAAGTACGAGCTTTTGTAGAAAAATACTTAGCTAGCATTTGATCGCCACTAGTATTGGCAATAACATTACTACCAATAGAGTAATTAAATATCAATAATAGCAATAATTTGTAGATTATCTTCTTCATACTAAGAATAATTCTACTCTTTGTTCTTACGATATAGCTATTAAAATATCGTTATGAATTTTTCTAAAAGCCTTGAAAATATTAAACAGCAGCATCTTTACCGATCAAGAAAAGTTGTTGATGGCGCACAAGACGTGCAAACTGTCATCGATGAAAAGTCGCTGATTAATTTTTGCTCTAACGATTATCTATCTTTAGCTAACAATATAGAAGTTAAAGAAGCATTTAAACAAGGTGTTGATAAATACGGCGCGGGCTCTGGAGCATCGCATTTGGTTAGTGGACATTCTAAAGCCCATCATCAATTAGAAGGTGCCTTGGCCGAATATACAGGGCAAGATCGAGTCCTATTATTTTCAACTGGGTATAGTGCAAATCTAGGAGTTTTTTCAGCACTTAGAGATGAGCTTGATTGGGTACTACAAGACAAGCTCAATCACGCATCACTAATTGATGCGAATCATCTAATTGGTCTGCCATTGCAGCGCTATTTGCATAACGATATTTCCTCGCTTGAGAAAAAAGCAAAAAAGCAAACTGGTCAAGGCATGATTGTGACCGATACCGTGTTTAGTATGGATGGTGATCAGGCAAATATCGATGATTTGCAAAAAATCGCAAAAAATTCTAATGCCACTTTGATGCAAGATGATGCACACGGATTTGGCATTTTTGCGCCCAATATTCCAAAGAATTCAATCTACATGGCCACTTTAGGCAAGGCAGCAGGCACAATGGGTGCTTTTGTGGCCGGAGAAGATGATTTTATCGAGTTTTTGATACAAAAATCTCGCCCATATACTTATACAACCGCAATTGCACCAGCAATTTGCGTAGCAACACTTAAAAGCCTAGATTTGATCAAACGAGGTGAGCAAAAAGCCAAACTTTTAACCAATATTGATTTTTTCCAAAATTTTTCATCTGCATTGGGCTTGCCAATTTCCAAATCTAATAGCGCAATCCAGCCACTGATTATTGGTGATAGTGAAAAAGCGCTACAAATTAGTCAAAAACTCTATGATCAAGGATTTTATGTAAGCGCTATTCGCACCCCTACTGTGCCAAAAGGCACCGAACGTTTAAGAATAACACTCAGCGCTAACCATGCTCAAGCGCAAATTGAAAAACTCCTAACCTCTATTAAATATGCTCTACAGTAATACTACTGGCACAGGTCAAGATTTAGTTTTGTTGCATGGATGGGGATTTAATGCTGATTTGTTTAACCCTTTAGTAAATCAATATAAAAACACTTATCGCATTACTACAATTGATCTTCCAGGACATGGTAGAAGTGATGAAGTCAGCGGTGGAATTGATAATTGGTGTGATGAAATTATCAAAATTATGCCAAAAAATCCAATACTACTAGGTTGGTCACTAGGTGGATTGCTAGCAATAAATATTGCTACAAAAATCCAAACAAAAAAACTTATCCTTGTAGCATCAACACCAAAGTTTGTAAAAACTAATAATTGGAAATTTGGTATTGACGAGCAAAACTTTAAGGAATTTTCTGATAATTTAAACCTTAACTTATCAAAAGGTTTAAAACGCTTTGTAAGTTTGCAAAGTTCAAACAGAGAAAAAATTAAAGAACTTAACAAATCAATTGAAAACCTGCCTGCAACAAATATGGCACTTAATCAAGGGCTAAAGATTTTATTAGAGACTGATTTAACTAACGAATATTTAAATTTAGATATTGAGAAACAAGTAATATTAGGAGATAAAGACACTTTAGTGCCTAGCGCAATAGAAAATTGGTATAAAGATAATAATGCTAAAACCGCTAAATTAAATACTGGTCATATTCCATTTTTAGAAAAAGAGTTTTCACTATGAGTCAATATAAATCTATTGCACCAACGCTACTTGTTATATTTAGTATTTTTTGGCTAGCTTTAGCGATTAACCCGCTGTATAGAGATATTTGGGTTGCAGAAAACATTATCTTGGTTATTTGTTTATTTTTTCTAATAATTAAATATAAAAAATTTCACTTCAGTAATACATCTTATTATTTAATTTTCGCATTTTGTATATTACAAACAATTGGTGCGCATTATAGTTATGCTGAGGTTCCGCTTGGATTTTGGGTGTCAGACATATTAGATCTGGGTCGTAATCATTTTGATAGATGGGTTCATTTTGCATTTGGATTTTTAATAGTATTGCCATTTAAGGAAGCTCTACTAAGATTTGTAAAATTTAAAAATAACAATACCAAAGACTTTGTACTGGTAATGATATTCTTTGGTATTGGTGGATGCTATGAGATAGTTGAATGGTGGTATGCAATTCTATTCGAACAAGGCGTTCAAGCTGATGCATTCCTTGGGTCTCAAGGAGATATATGGGATGCTGAAAAAGACATGTTTATTGCCGGTGTTGGTGCTTGGCTGTATTTGTATTTCTTTGACAAAACTAAGACTTAATGTTTTCTCTATGCTTATCTAAACCTTCTAAGTAAGCATCAGCATCTCCATAATCACCAAAATGCCAATACTTATCATGAGGGTTTTTTACTTTACTAGCATGCTTAATTGGGCACCAGTATTGCTCAGTTAAAGAGGCTATCTCTCCAACATAACTTAATAGTCCATTGGCATAACCACAATACATACAATTTATCTTTTCAAAAAAATTAAGATATCCAAGTTTATGTCTATCTACAACTACATAATCAGATCTTTTTATCTTTTTGATTTTATAAATTGGAAAACATATGGTTTGGTACAAATAAGCAAAAAAATCTAAAACCACAAGTGGTACAATCATTGAATAAATAATTGGGGCAGTAATAACAAATACAGGATTGGCGTTAAATAAATAACTCAAAGACCCAGTCTTAAGCTTCTTGTGTGCATTATGTAGAGTTTTTTCAAAGATTACTTTATTTTTACTCATCTCATAACTAAACTTTTCGCGCTTAAGTTCAACATCTGTTTCAAGTTTTTGTTTAATTTGATTAAATTGATCAATAAGATCTTGCAGAGTAGTTCCTGACATAGTGCTATATTTAATTACAAGTTAGATTGATTTTAACTCACTATATAGACTCTGTTACTATCTATATAGATGCTATTTGAGTATAATTTCCACAAAGTAGATAACTTTGGAGAATACTATGAGTGCAGTTGTTGGTGTTATTATGGGGTCAAAATCTGATTGGCCAACTATGAAACACGCTGTCGATATGCTTGAAGAATTTGGTGTTGAACACGAGGTTCAAGTTGTATCCGCCCATCGCACACCCGACCTTATGTTTGAGTATGCTCAAAGCGCTGAAGATCGTGGGTTAAAAGTTATTATTGCTGGTGCTGGCGGCGCTGCACACTTACCTGGAATGGTTGCAGCTAAAACTATTGTTCCGGTACTTGGAGTTCCAGTTAAATCACGTGCACTAAACGGCAAAGACTCATTGCTATCTATTGCGCAAATGCCTGGTGGTATCCCAGTTGGTACTTTAGCAATTGGTGACGCAGGTGCTAAAAATGCTGGAATTTTAGCAGCGCAAATTGTTGCCAATGAAGATAGTTCTGTTAGGGAAAAAGTTGCTCAATTTCGTGCTAACCAAACACAGGATGTACTAAACAATCCTAATCCACAAGAATGAAAGTTGGGGTTTTAGGAGCTGGTCAACTTGGCAGAATGTTGGCTATTGCAGGTTATCCGTTAAATCACCAGTTTGGCTTCTCTGGCAATTCAAATGGTGAACCATCATCACTACTTGGTCACATGTTTGCTAAAGAAGATAATGCTGATAATATTGAATCATTAGCCGCATTTGCAGATGTTATTACTTATGAAAGTGAAAATACCGATGTTGATGCACTGCGTGAAATAAATAAAAATGTTGCTGTTTATCCAGGTGAAAAATCCCTTTACACTACCCAACATCGTGGTCGTGAAAAGGCAATGTTTGATAAACTTGGGATTCCTTGCGCACCACATGAAATTGTAAATTCGCTATCTGAGCTTGAATCTGCAGTTGCGGCTATTGGTCTACCTGCTATACTAAAAACTACCACTGAGGGTTATGATGGCAAAGGTCAATTCTTTATTAAAGACCAACAGCAAATACCTCAAGCCTGGGAAAGTATGAATGGTGTAGAGTCAATCCTGGAAGGATTTGTTGATTTTAAACGTGAACTATCACTGATTGCCGTACGTGGAATAGATAACGATCATAAATATTATCCATTAGTTGAAAACACTCATCACGACGGAATACTGCGCCTAACTATTGCTCCTGCACAAAGTATCGACTCTAATGTGCAAAAATTAGCAGAAAAATACATGCAGGATTTACTTGATGAAATGAATCACGTTGGCGTGCTTACTATTGAGTTATTTGAAACTAAAGACGGGCTCGTGGCAAACGAGATGGCTCCGAGAGTTCATAATTCAGGACACTGGTCTATAGAAGGTGCAAACACTTCACAATTTGAAAATCATGTGCGTGCAATAACTAACATGCCACTTGGTGACACCACTCCTACTCATTCATTTAGCGCTATGGTAAATATTATTGGTAAAACTGGCCCAACAGATATTGCTCTTTCAATGCCAAACGCTCATCTGCATTTATATGATAAGTCTGAACGTGAAGGTAGAAAACTAGGGCATATAAATATTACTGCAAATTCTCAACAAGAGCTTGATAGTAGTATAGAAAAACTTAAAGATTTTTTGCCATAAAAGAAAACCACTTATTTTTCTTTATATCTTTCTGCAAATATTCCTTCCAACCCATAAGCTTCTTTTTCACTAATAGGTTTATCTCTTAAATGTTGAATAACGTGAATCATCTCATGGCAAAATGCTGTGATAAATTCACTAGTGGTTAGGTCTTTTTCAATATCAATATAGAACTTACCACTACCTTCATGATCAGTCCATGCTTGGGCATTATCTATATCTTGAATTCTAAGATCTATATTGATTGATTTTTTAATGCCCAGTTCTTTATAACAGAAGTTGTATAAATCTTGAGCAAGTGCTTGTTGTTTCTTGGTTCCGCCTTCTATATAAAGCATTACGCGCCAAAACGCTTTTCTAGATAAGTAATAATATCTCCAGATTCGAACATCCACTGAACTTTACCATTCTCAGTAATTTTCAGACATGGCACTTGAACCTTTCCAGCTTCTTTTAACATTTCATCACGGTATGGACCTTGGATCTGTGCATTGCGAGTTGAAATATTAAGATTAAGTCTTCTTATCGCCCTTCTAGTTTTTATACAAAAAGGACAACCAAAAAATTGATATAGTTCAATATTTGCAGTTTGCTGATCAACTTTTTGTTGCTCCTCACTACTACGCTTTATCTTGTTTACCGGGATCGCCCAACTAAAAAAGGCAATTATTGCGCCTAATCCATTTCTAAGTATTTTTAATAAAATTTTCATTGTCTGTTTTCAAATGCTGTTAATGTATTTTCTAAAAGTGTGGCAATAGTCATTGGCCCTACACCACCAGGAACTGGAGTAATCCAACCAGCTATATTTTTAGCTGAATCAAAATCCACATCGCCGACTAATTTTCCACTATCTAGGCGATTAATACCCACATCAATAACAATGGCTCCAGCTTTTATCCAATCACCCTGAACCATTTGTGGAATACCAACTGCAGCTACAACAATATCCGCCTGTTTAAGCTTGCCTGGTAAATCTTGGGTTTTACTATTGCAAATAGTTACTGTTGCTCGCGCGTTTAACAGCTCCATAGCCATAGGCCTGCCAACAATATTTGATGCTCCAACTACAACAGCATTTTTACCAACCAAATCAATACCTGTGGTTTCAAGCATGGTCATCACTCCTTTTGGAGTACATGGTCTTAAATAAGACTTGTTTTGCATTAGTTTGCCAATATTTTCACTATGAAAGCCATCTACATCTTTTTCTGGAGATATGGTTTCAATTACTAAATTAGCATCAAGATGTGCTGGCAGCGGTAGTTGTACTAATATGCCGTCAATCTTATCATCGTTATTAAGTCTTTTAATCTCATCTAAAAGCTCATCTTGGGTAATGTCAGCACTTTTATTAATTTTCTCTGAATAAAACCCAACTTCTTTGCAGGCGTTATCCTTATTACGAACATATACTGCCGATGCGGGATCATCTCCCACTAAAATAACTGCAAGGCCAGGGGCTCTGTCAAGTTCTTTTACTTTGCCTTTGATACTGTTTCTTAAATCTTGAGCTATTTGTTTGCCATCAATAATATTCATATAACTAACCTAATTCTTTTCTAACTTTATCTAAATCATCCTGGGTATCAACCCCATAACCAGTTGCCGCGCAAGCTATATCAACATGTATATCAAATCCCTCATTAAGTACTGTTAATTGCTCCAATTTTTCAACTTTTTCATAATTAGAGCTAGACATAGATAAATACTGTTTTACAAATCCAGCTCTATACGCATAAATGCCAATATGCTTAAAACATAACTCTAAATCAAAATCTTCTTGTTCGCGGAAATAAGGGATAGGAGAACGAGAAAAATACAATGCTTTGCCATTTTTATCAAACACCACCTTCACGCAATTTGGATCAAGATATTGCTGTTTATCTTTAACCCTTTCGCATAAAGTTGCCATTTGCATATCACTGCTAGCAAGATTATTTGCCACTTGCTCAATAACATCAGAACTCAACATTGGCTCATCACCCTGCACATTAACAATAACCTCATCATCATCAATGTTTAACTTTTCAATTGCCTCTGCAATTCTAGATGTTCCCGAAGTGTGATTTTCACCAGTCATACAAACTGTAGCACCAAGGTTATTAGCAATATTTTCAATACGCTTATCATCTGTTGCAATTACAACTTTTGATGCGCCACTATTAATAGCATTACTATATGTATGTTCAATTAGTGGCTTGCCACCAACATCTTGAATTAGTTTTGCGGGCAGTCTACTAGATGCATATCTTGCAGGGATAATGACGGTAAAAGTCATTATTTACTGGCTATCTTGCGTGCTTCTTCCTCTAAAAGTACAGGAATGCCATCGTCAATTGGATAAGCCAAACCGCTAGTTTCACAAATAAGCTCATCACCAACTTGCTTTAAAGGCGCTTTAGATTTTGGGCATACCAACATTTTAAGTAGCTCTTTATCAATCATAATTTATCATATAACTTAGCTAAAAAATCCTCACTAATGTTTGTTTCAACTTCTAAATAATACATCTTGTCATTAGCGAACTCTCTACATTTTACCCAATCTTTAGTAGTCATGATTATCGGATGGTTGTCATCAAATTCCAAATCACTAGCAATATATTGATAATGATCAGCAAACTTATGCTTATCGACGTGAATATGCAAACCTTTTAGTGTTGAAAAAAACCTTTCAGGATGGCCAATTCCTGCAATAGCATGGCAATATTCTGTGTGAAAATAATCTAGAGGCTTTTTCTCTCCAGTTTTAATATTTACAAATTGAATTGGCTTTAGCTCTGCGGCTATCTCTGACGGGTGTACTGATCCATTATTTATTACGAAATCAACACTTTTAAGCCTTGATACTCCTTCTCTTAATGGGCCGGCAGGAAGATAAAAGCCATTACCAAATCTTCTTTTACCATCTACTACACAAATCTCAATATCTCGATCCATTGAATAGTGCTGCATACCATCATCACTTATAACAACATCAACATTGTGTTTTTCAATTAGATCATTTATTGCCTGAGGTCTGTTGCTATTAACCATAACTACTGCATCAGTACAAAGTTTAATAAGTAGTGGCTCATCTCCAGATAGTTTAGGCTTAGTGGTATCTACAACTTCTAGACTGCCTGATTTGTGTTCGCCTTTGTAACCACGTGATACAACTCCAACTTTCATACCTTTTGCCTCAAGATATTTGCAAATAGCTATTACTATCGGGGTTTTGCCACTACCACCTACTGTTATATTGCCAACAACAATAACTGGAGTAGAAAAACTATGTATTTTTTTTAATCCAGTCTTGTATGCTAAACGCCGAATAAAGGCTAGAATATAAAAAATACCAGAGACAGGTAATAGTATGTAATTAACAAATCCTCTGGTATTTAGTCTCATATACTAACTTTCAAAACACTCTTCAGGATTTTCGTATTTTTTCTCGGTAAATCTTAATACTCCAGCAGCTATAGAAAGCACCAGGATGGATATAACCATAATAAGTAGATTTAAATTATCATTTGCAACTAGAGATTTCATATCAATTACCATAAATCTTGTAATAGCAGTAATTGCAATAAATATTAGAAAAATTACTGGTAGACGATGAGTTTTAAAATATATTCCGGTCATAGCGCCAAGCTCTAGATAGATAAACAACAATAGAATATCTTTAAGTGAGGCAAAACCAGACTCATGGTTCATAATGATCAAATATTCACTTATTGCCGACCAGACAATGGTAGCACCAATTACAAATAATCCAATTACATGGAATGCTTCAATTAAGACATCACCTAGTTGGTCAATTTTATTTTTTACAGTTTCGTTAGACATATTTCTCCCCTTATTGATTTATGTGTTAACTCAGGTGCTAATTATGACAAAATATTAGCCCAATGAGTATTGAATTTAATATTTCTAATAGGTATTTACGCTCCAGTAGAAAAAAAGGCTTTATTTCCTTTATCTCTGGCGTTTCTACTGTTGGTCTTATCCTTGGGGTTATGACCTTAATTACTGTTTTGTCGGTTATGAATGGTTTTCATGCTGAGTTAAGGGATAGAGTGTTAAGTGCAATATCACATGCTTACATTACTGAATACAATGGCTCAATTGACAATTGGAAGGAGCTAAAAGAAAAGATTGATAGTGATGATCATATTGTAGCATCGTCTCCTTATATTGATAAATATGCACTAATTAGCGCTAATGGCTCATCTCAGGGAATAAGCATTAGAGGTGTTGATATAGATCTAGAAAAAACAACATCAATACTTCTGGACAATATTAAATCTGGCAATAGTGAGATCAACAACAAACAAATACTTATTGGTGCTGGTCTAGCATCTCAGCTTGGAGTTGATATCAATGACAAAATTATTCTATTTACACCCAACATTAGTGCAAATATTATAGGACTACAACCAAGGTTTAAACGCTTTACTGTTGGTGGTATTTTTGACGCCGGTATTAATGAATACGACAACTCTTTAGCATTTATAAATCTTAACCAAGCGCAAAAACTATACTCAATGGGTAATAAAGTATCTGGTATTAGACTTAAAGTAGATGATATTTTTAACGCCAAAAATGTAGCTAATGAACTAACACGTAAATTAGGCAATAACAAATATTATTCTATTGACTGGACTAGACAAAAAGCTAATTTTATTAAAGCTCTTAATTTGGAAAAACAAATGATTGGCGTTGTACTGTCGTTAATTATTGCAGTAGCAGCATTTAACATTATTTCAATGATGGTTATGGTAGTTACCGATAAACGCGGAGATATTGCCATCCTAAGAACTATTGGCATGACACCGAAGCGTATTGTTAGAGTATTTTTCTATCAGGGTTTAACTATTGGGGTAATTGGCATTACTATTGGACTTATTCTTGGGGTTTTGTTATCACTCAATATAGAATCAGTTGTAAGTTCAATTGAATCTCTACTAGGGTTTCAGTTCTTTCCTCAAGATGTGTTTTATATAAATCGCTTTCCGTCAGATATTCATCTATCAGACATTATTAGTGTTGCAATAGGTGCGTTTGTGCTGGTTGTATTGGCATCAATCTATCCGGCTAAACGTGCTGGCAAGGTTGAAATTTCTAAGGTGTTGAACTATGAGTAATATAATTAAATGTTCTAATATTAATTATAGCTATAGTGACGGAAACACCACTACAGAGGTGATAAACGAACTTGAGCTAATAGTAAAAGAATCTCAATCAATTGCAATTCTTGGCCAATCAGGCTGTGGTAAATCTACATTATTAAATCTACTAGGCGGTATGGATAAACCCAATAGTGGCAAAATAGAAATAGCCAATATTGATATAAATACACTAAATGAAGAGCAGTTAACTAACCACCGAGCCCAACATTTGGGTTTTATTTATCAATTTCATCACTTGTTAAAAGACTTTAGTGCAGTTGAAAATACAGCTTTACCGCTATTGATACAAGGTATTAATAAACAACAAGCACATAAACAAGCTCTAGATACTCTTAACAAAGTTGGGTTGGAAAATAGAGCTAATCACCTACCAGGAGAATTATCTGGTGGAGAGAGGCAAAGAGTTGCTATTGCTAGAGCTATTATTACTAATCCTAGCTGCATATTGGCAGATGAACCAACTGGCAACTTAGATGCAAACAATGCTGAAAAAATAATTGACTTGCTTATTGATATTAATAAATCAATACAAACGTCTTTAGTTATTGTTACTCATGATAAAAATATTGCAAAAAAAATGCAAAGAGTACTAATTATGGAAAAAGGTAAATTATCAGAAGCTTAAGAAATTTTAGAACTTGTTCTTACTAGCGTATTGTCTTTATCAACGTAGCATAATTTTGGAGCGTAGTTTTTTAACTCATTCTCATCATATTGAGCATATGCTGCAATAATAAGCAGATCACCAACATTGGCCTTGTGCGCAGCTGCACCATTTACTGAAATTACTCCAGAGTTATCTTTACCGCGAATAGTGTAGGTAGTAAAACGATTGCCGTTATTAATATTGTATATTTGGATTTGTTCGTAAGTACCAATACCTGCAGCATCTAGTAATGCACCATCAATTTCACACGAACCTTCATAGTCGACCTCACAGGCAGTTGCTGTTACTCTATGTAGTTTTGCTTTTAGAAAGGTTCTTTGCATGTTTAATATTTTATATTAAATTTTAGTTGGAGTTATTTTGGAATTTAATAAGTGTCTATTAGAAGTTAGTTTTTTCTAGTATGTTAGTTATTCGGGTTGATTATTTTGAGCCTCTACAAAGCAAATTACTTTCAGAGTATAGGCGCATACAAAAAAGTATGCAACAAGCGATAAAAATAATTTAACACAGTAGAGCTCACAAGAATTATCCTAGGAATTGGATCATAATACCTGCGGCAATTGCCGATCCTATAACACCAGCAACATTCGGACCCATTGCATGCATGAGTAGGAAATTATGCGGATTAGACTCAAGTCCAACTTTGTTTGACACACGTGCTGCCATAGGTACTGCCGATACACCTGCTGATCCAATTAAAGGATTAATTTTATTCTTGCTAAATAAATTCATTGTTTTGGCCATAATTAAGCCACTAGCTGTACCAATGGCAAAAGCAACCATACCTAGTAACAAAATACCTAGTGTATCTAGTTGTAAAAACTTATCGGCCATAAGTTTTGAACCAACAGCCAAACCTAAAAAGATTGTAACAATATTAATAAGAGCATTTTGTGTTGTATCACTTAGGCGATCAACCACGCCTGATTCTTTCATCAGATTACCAAAAGCAAACATACCAAGAAGTGGTGCAGCATCAGGCAATAAAATAGCAACTAGAATAAGCAGCATAATTGGAAAGATGATCTTTTCTTTTTGTGATACTTCTCTAAGTTGTACCATTTCAATTTGACGCTCTTTTTCTGTAGTAAGCGCACGCATAATTGGTGGTTGAATAAGTGGAACTAAAGCCATGTATGAATATGAAGCTACAGCAATTGCACCAAGCAAATCTGGAGCAAGCTTGGAAGCTACATAAATACTAGTAGGGCCGTCAGCACCACCGATAATACCAATAGCGGCTGCATCTTTTAAACTAAAGTCAAAAACACCTAATGTTGTTAAACCTATAGCACCTAACAACGTAGCAAAAATACCAAACTGCGCTGCTGCACCTAATAATAGTGTTTTGGGATTTGCAAGCAGTGGACCAAAGTCGGTGAGCGCACCAACACCCATAAAAATAATTAGTGGGAATGCGCCTGATTCAATACCAACCTCGTAAAAAACATGCAGAATTCCATCACCAACAGCTAGATTAGCTCCTGGAATATTACTTAAAATTGCACCAAAACCAATTGGCAAAAGCAGTAAAGGTTCAAAGTTCTTAACAATAGCCAAGTACAAAAGCAACATGCCAACAATTAGCATTAAACCTTGACCCCAAGTCATTTGGTAAAGACCTGTGTTAACCCACAGTATGTTTAGTTGTTCCATATTCTATGTTTAAAAATTATGCAAGTGTTAATAATGTTTGCCCTACAGCAACAGAGTCGCCCTCACTAGCAACAATATCTACAACAACTCCATCTCTAGCAGCTTTAATTTCAGTTTCCATTTTCATAGCTTCAAGAATAATTAAAACATCGCCTTCAGAAATTTTTTGATTCGGACTAACCATAACCTTCCAGATATTACCTGAAAGAGGTGCACCAATTGCTTCTGCATCAGACGTATCAGGAGCATCAGCAACTATCTCTTTTGCAACTGGAGCTGACTCAGTAGTCGCACCAGAAGTATCAGATGCAGCTTGCATTGAAGTAATATCACCACCAGCTGAAACTTCAACTGTGTATGAATTACCTTTAAATGACACTGTGTATGTACCCTCTTCACTATCTGGCTTAGAGCAATTATCACTTGCTTGTGGTGCTGGCTCAAAGAAATCAGGATTATAGCGATTCTCTAAATATGAAATACCAACCTGAGGGAATAATGCATACATCATTAGATCGTCAATTTTATTGTCAGCTAACTTTATGTTTTTCTGGGCAACAATTTTGTCAAATTCTTGTTCAAGAATATGCATCTCAGGCGCAATATTATCAGCAGGTCTACATGTAATCGGCTCATCGCCATCAAGTACTTTCACTTGAAGAGCATTATCAACTGGTGCTGGAGTTGCACCATACTCACCCTTAAGCACACCTGCAGATTCTTTAGTAATAGTTTTATAACGCTCACCAGTAAGAACATTTAATACCGACTGTGTGCCAACAATTTGAGATGTTGGAGTTACCAGTGGGATATAACCAAGATCCTTACGCACACGTGGGATCTCTGCTAGAACCTCATCCATTTTATCTGCTGCATTTTGCTCTCTAAGCTGATTTTCCATATTAGTGAGCATTCCGCCTGGAACCTGAGCTAATAAAATTCTAGAATCTACACCTTTAAGTGAACCTTCAAACTGAGAGTATTTGCAACGAATTGGTCTGAAATATGCATCAATTTCTTCTAACTTCTCTAAATCAAGACCAGTTTTTCTTGGAGAGTTTTCAAGGATTGAAACCACAGAGTTTGTTGCTGAGTGACCATAAGTCATACTCATAGATCCAATTGCAGTATCTACACGATCAACTCCTGCTTCAACTGCTTTAACAATACATGCAGTAGATAGGCCTGTTGTTGCATGGGCATGAAGTTGAATTGGAATATCAATCGCAGCTTTTAATTCTTTAACTAAATCATAAGCAACATATGGCTGTAGTAACCCTGCCATATCTTTAATACATAAGGAGTGTGCACCCATATCTTCAATCTCTTTAGCCATATCTACCCACATTTGAGTAGTATGAACAGGACTTACTGTATATGAGATTGTTCCCTGTGCGTGCTGACCAAGTTTTACAGTTTGATCTGTAGCAGTTTTAAGGTTGCGTATATCATTCATTGCATCAAAGATACGGAAAACACTAACTCCATTCTCTGCACAACGATCAACAAACTTACGCACTACATCATCACTATAGTGGCGATAACCCAATAGATTTTGTCCACGTAATAACATTTGCTGTGGAGTGTTAGGCATAACCGCTTTGATTTCACGAATGCGATCCCACGGATCTTCGCCTAGATAGCGAATACAGCTATCAAACGTAGCGCCGCCCCAGCTTTCCATAGACCAGTAACCAATCTTGTCTAGCTTATCAGCAATTGGAAGCATGTCATCAATACGCATACGCGTTGCAAACAATGACTGGTGCGCATCTCTAAACACAAGCTCAGTTATCTCTACCTTCTTGCCTTCAGAATTATTAGTTTTTTTCTTCATATTTTTGAATAAATTTAGCATTACCCTTATGCTCCCCTATGCATCTTGATAGCTTGTTCAATTACAAATTTTGTTTCTTCGTCAATCTCATCTTTAAGATTTAAACTCTCTTCAGGTTCAACTCTCTCATCTTGAGCTTTACTGTTTAGTTTATTAACAATAATTGACATTAGTTTGGTAACAAAAACCAAAACCGTTAGAAACAAGAATACAAAGCCCATGCCAAATAAGGTAAGGTTTGTTGCTCCTGCTAATAAATCTACTTGTTCCATATCAATTATTATATAAATTTGGTACCGATGGACGGGGTCGAACCGTCACTCCCGAAGGAACTGGATTTTGAATCCAGCGTGTCTACCAATTCCACCACATCGGCTTAATAAAATTACTTATGCCTAAATGTGATTCTTCCCTTGGTTAAATCATACGGTGTCATTTCCACCGTTACCTTGTCGCCTGGCAATATACGAATATAGTGTTTACGAATTTTGCCTGAAATATGTGCCAATACGCTATGACCGTTTTCTAACTCAACTGTAAATGTTGTGTTTGGTAGCTTCTCTTTAACTACTCCTTCTAATTCAATGTAATCGCCTTTTGCCATATGTATTTATTAAATATTCTTGTTAAGTAAATCCGATCATTTTACCCGATTGTATCAATATAGACAAAAACCTTGGCATTATTGAAATACTATATAATTGACGTATTTTTAGCTATATATTACAACCAATGAAGACAAGTTTTGAGTTTTTCCCACCAAGAACAGATCAAGGAAAACAAAATCTTAAACAAGTTAGAAGTGAATTATCTTCAATTAATCCAGAATACTACTCTGTAACTTTTGGCGCTGGAGGCACAACTCAAGATGCAACTCTTGAAACTGTTATCGACATTCAAAACAACGACAATATTCCAGCAGCTCCGCACTTATCTTGCATCGGATCTGAAAAAACCAAAATCAAAGAACTGCTTGATATATACAAAAACAATGGTATCAATAGAATTGTAGCCCTACGTGGAGATATTCCTTCTGGCGTTAGAGATATTGGTGATTTTCATTATGCTAACGAACTAGTAGAATTTATAAAAAATGAATACAACGATCATTTTCATATTGAGGTTGCCGCATACCCTGAAGCACACCCACAATCAGAAAATGTTGTTGCAGATATTGAGCATTTTGCCAATAAAGTAAAATCAGGCGCTGATAGTGCAATTACTCAATATTTTTACAATACAGATGCATACTTTAACTTTGTTGAAGAATCGCAAAAAAAAGGTGTTAATATTCCTATCACCCCCGGAATCATGCCAATCACCAACTATACTCAACTAGTAAGATTTTCTAACTTATGTGGAGCTGAAATCCCAAAATGGATTTTAAATCGCCTTAAATATTTTGAAAATGACCTAGACTCTCTTGCTAAATTTGGTCAAGAAGTTGTAGTAAATATGTGCCAAACTTTAAAAGATGGAGGAGTTGATAATTTTCATTTTTATTCAATGAATAGAACCAACCCATCTTTAGAAATTGTAAAAAGCCTCTAGTTAATGAGAATTTTGCTTAACCCATCCTTGTAGCTGGTGCAGAGCCTCTTTATCTTGAGAGTGACAACATTTTTCTAATACATCTAGCCTCTCACTTAACTCTGCAAACACCATTTCATAGTGCTCAATTCTTAACTTTTCTTGATAAAGTTTTGTCTTTAAACTAGCAATAACTGATTTAAACGCCTTTTCGTTTTCTTTAACTACAGAATCTACAGAGCCTGATTTATAAATTGCATCAGCTTGAATTTGCTGCATTCTTCTTATATGTTTATCTTGCTCTGAATGTAGACTAGCACTCGGATAAGCCAAGCGAATGCTATCAGTTGTTACATACCCCTCGTGGGTTTGTAGTTTTCCAGAGTTAATTTGATCTTGAATATCGCCACGACTAACTCCTAACTTACGTGCAGCTTGAGATACACTTAACTTAACCATTTTATTTTCTCTCCTCAATAAAAAAATAAATATAGTTGATAAATTAACTCTGTTTTATCAACTTGTCAAGTGTATTAGAGTTTTATTAAATTGATTTGATAGTTTCTATCAAACCTGTATCGTTTGTTTGATCAGATATATATATATTGCTAAATCCAATTTTTTTAGCGCTATTGGCAATACGTTCACTTAATAACACTAAAGGATATTTGACTAATGACTTGATAATTGATGGGTCAAATAAATTAATAATTTGCACCATTGACTCTAAACTCTCAACACTAGTTATAGTAACAACACCACTAGATTCTTCTAAAAAAGCACTTATTGACTTAAGATGAGTATCAATTGGCTCTACAGATATGCGTTCATATACTTCTGCATAATCAACAGTATTACTATTGGCCTCTAATCCTTGTTTAAGTGTTTCTCTACCGCCCTTGCCTCGAAAGATCAAAATCTTTTGATTCTTAAGTCTTTTAACTTTATAAAGTGACAATAATTCTTCGCTAGAGGCTTTATTTTCAGGATACGCATCTACTTTGATATTATTATTTTGTAACTCTTTTGCCGTTGCACTGCCTACAGCAAATACTTTTAAATGATCATGGTCAATACTTTCAAAGGCTTCTATTCCATGTTTAACAGCGTTTTTACTTATAAAAATAACTACGTCATAATCATCATCATCGTACAAGTCGCACTCTATAGGTCTTACCTCTAATGTAGGGAAAAGCAGTGGTGTATAACCCAAATCTTTAACTAATTTTTCTAAATTAGCCGACTGTTTAAGTGGCCTAGTGATAAGTACGTTCAAAACCCTAAAATCTCAGAAATTACACGAATTTTGTTAAGTGTTTCTGCCTCAGCGTATTTACAAATAAGAATAGTTTTAGTATTTATTTTTGCAGCCTGCTCAATATAGTTGCGCATTTGCTTTTCATCCCACGCACTAGAAGAATACAAAATTGGTAAATTATTAAAATACAACTCTTTACCAACAACAGTTTTATTCTCAAGTTTTAAATCTAGTTTGTTGTCAGATTGCAAACAATATTTATATCTATCAAGTATTTTTAAAACCTTATCTTCTGGAGTTTTGCTAACCTCGCAAAATAAAGTAAAACTATCTTTATGCTCATCAATTGGGGTTATTAAAGACTCAATATTTTCAAGCTGATTCTCTTCAATTGAAACCACTAATTCAAATTCGTCATCACCCTCTTCTAAATCATCAAAAACTATATCAAAATCTTCATCAGTGTCTATTGGCAATGACAAAGTTCTAAACATATTGTAGTAATAATCAAAACGCCACTCACTCGGAAGGTCGTCAGGATAAAAATCATCCTGAAGATCAAGTCCACTACGCCCAATTAAGAATTCTGTCTCACTCATCAACGTCTATAATAAAAAACTTTAAGAATTAGGTAAATAATAAAAAAATGCTTGAACCGATTATAGCTTTAGTTGCAGGATTTGTCCTGTTAATTTGGTCTGCAGATGAATTTACTGAAAATGGTGCAAAAATTGCCAATATCTTTAAAGTATCACCGCTTATTATTGGCATGCTTATTTTTGGTTTTGGCACATCAGCACCTGAGATGCTGGTATCTGGCATAGCTGCATATGATGGCAATACAGGTCTTAGTATTGGTAACGCAATAGGTTCTAATATTTTTAACATTGCTCTTGTACTGGGTATTAGTAGTATTGTTATGCCGATTGAAGTTAAAGGAGATATCCTAAAGAAAGAATGGGTGTTTTTGATGATTGCCACTCTTTGTGCAGGGCTATTAATGTTTGACAACAGATTAGAACTTACAGATGGTCTAATCCTGCTTACATTTTTAATTCTGTTTTTTATCTACACTTTCAAAGAAGCAAAAAATAAACAACACCATGAGTTTGATGAACTTCAGCAAGACACGGATAACAATGTGGCAAAAACCTGGGGGATGTTATTAATCGGGCTTATTGTACTTATATCAAGCGCTAAACTAGTGGTTTGGGGCGGTGTTGGTTTGGCTAAAGTATTTGGCCTTTCAGATCTTATTATTGGACTTACTATTGTTGCACTTGGAACCTCATTGCCTGAGTTGGCAGTATCAGTAGCTAGCGCACTTAAAAGACAGCATGAGATGGTTGTTGGCAATATCATTGGCTCAAACTTATTTAACACTATTGCTGTTCTGGCTATTCCTGGAATTATCCATCCGACAGACATTGCTCCAGAAGTTATGTCTAGAGATTATCCAATCATGCTTGCGCTTACAGTTTTGCTGTTTTTTGTATCTTATAAATTTAGCAAAAAACATATTATTAACCGCTATGAAGGCATGCTACTTATTACTGTATTTGGTTTTTACATGTATCAGCTTTTTTAAAATATGCACCTTGATAACGAATCGAAAGTTAAAGAATTTGGCAAAAAACTTGCGCAATGTTCTTCTGATATTTCAGACTCAATCGTAATTTACCTTGAAGGAGATCTTGGAGCTGGAAAAACCACAATTGCCAGGAGCTTTATCCAATATTTTGGTTTTGATAAAGTTAAAAGCCCAACCTATTCAATTGTTGAGTCGTATCAAAATCAAAAAATAAATATTCATCATTTTGATTGTTATCGTCTGGCAGATCCAGAAGAATTGGATTATATTGGCGTACGTGAATACTTAAAACCTGGACACATTCAACTAATAGAATGGTCGCAAATGGGTATTGGAATGCTTAGCCCTGCAGACTTAAGCATTAAAATAAATATTGACAACAACTCAAGGGAGCTAGAATTTAGCGCCAATAGCACTACAGGTGAAAAACTTATAAACTGCTTTAATTAGTTTTATCTGGAGCTTCACCCTCTGTAGGTGGATCATAGTTTGGATCATTTGGATTCATAAAAATAAAACTATAACCAGTTTCAGGATCTATTTCATCATAATCAACAACCATACCTTCAAGCAATACCTTTTGCTCGTAAGCAACTACGTATTCAATCCCATTAGATTCAAGATGAACATCAGCTTTTGTCAATTCATCAAATCCCATTAGATACTGAAAACCTTCATCTGTTTCATTAACTGCAAAACGCAATAACATTCCTTGGGTATCGGGGTTGTGTGCTGATAATCCAATTTCTTCTGCTGCTCTAGGGGTAATAGTAATCATAGTATTTATTTTTAATTATTGTTTATGTTGTTTTATAAAATTCACAAACTGTTCAACCCACCTATTGCCATAAACATTACGCAAGTGAGTATATGAAGCTAGCATATTATATTTAACAATTCCGTCTTGCATATTATCCACACCAACGCCACGCAAAACCTTAAATGCATAACGTGTATTTTTATCTAAATTTATAAGTTTAGAATAATGAAACTCATGGGCGTATATGTGCTTTGAAACACCACTCCATGGATGCTCATCAGTTGGCTCAAGCTCAACATAACCTCTACCTATAGGTCTAATAGTCATCTGCGTGTCAGCATTTATTACTCCAGCCATCGGATAACTATTATCCTCATACGCTATACTGTTAGTTAAATACATAAGACCGCCACACTCAGCGTATGTTGGCATTCCCTGTGATATTTTTTGCTTGATATCATTAAGTAGTAAAGTATTTCCAGATAAGCTCTTTAAATTCATTTCAGGAAAGCCACCACCAATAAATAAAGCATCTGAGTGTGGAAGCTTGTAATCTTTTAGTGTATTGAAGTATTTAACCTTAACTCCTAAATCTTTAAAAGAGTCTATATCGTCTTGATAATAAAAACCAAAACTCTTATCCTTGGCTACAGCAACTGAAATATTGCTATTTATTGATACATCACTAATGGCTTTTTGCTTATTAATAGTAGTACTTGTTATTGATTTAATTGCATCAAGATCAACTTGTTGCTTGACAATATTTGCAACCTTGTTAATAACAACTTCAGAATGTGGCGATTCATTAGCTGGCATTAAACCCAAATGACGCTCATCAATCATTAAATCTTTTGACTTGTATACCGATCCTAATACCTTAATATCTGTATAGTGCTCAATTGCTTGCACAAGTTTTGATTCATGTCTCTGTCCAGCTACTTTATTTAAAATAACACCAGCTATTTTTACATCCGTATCAAAATCTTGATAACCTTTAACTAGTGGAGCAACTCCACGAGTAATACCTGTAGTGTCAATAGTTAAAACAACCGGAACATCCAACAATTTTGCCATATCAGCATTAGCATCTCCACCAGAGGTACTCATACCATCAAACAGACCTTTGTTGCCTTCAATAATTGTTATGTCACTTACATTAGAGTGTTGAAGATAAAGAGATTTAATCTCTTTATTGGTCATATTATAAAAATCCAGATTGTAGCAACTTGCAGAGCTAGCAGTTGATAGCCAGATTGGATCAATATAATCAGGACCTTTTTTAAAAGGCTGTACTTTTAAATTTTGACTCTTATATGCCGCACATAATCCTAGGCTAATAACAGTTTTGCCTGAGGATTTGTGTGCAGCAGATAAATAAAAAGATGAAGGCATATGTGTGCCTTTAATTATAAAAACTTATATTCTAGCCTTTATGATGTGGATCAGCAACTTCGTTAGCTAAACTCTCAGGCAAGAATGGTAAGAACTTAACCAAAAAGGCAATAGCAATAGCAGCTGTTGCAATACCGCCAACTCCAAGCATTGTTTCAGCAAAAGTTGGTGTATAAGCAGCAATACCACCATAACCCATTAACATTTCTTTACCAGGGAACATTTCCATTGGATATGCTTGACCACCAATAATTAACACATACATTTGTGCTAAACCACCAATAATAACTAAAACTGAAGCCAATCCTAACATTGAACGATTGCCTTTAGTTGCAGGATGATAAATTAGCGCCATAGGAATCAAACCACCTAATATGATCTGCACATACCAGAATAATTTTGTATAAACCTCGTCACCAAATAGAATAAAGTTTTCAACTCCGGTATTTTCTGCAAGATACAAATTACCTAAGTGATAAATAGCAACAAAGTATAAAACTGCCGCAACAAACACACCTAACAGATTGCCTAGTCTATTAACTACAGCATCACCTAATTCTCTTTCACTCCATTTGTAAGAAGCCATAAGTACTAACAAATAAAAAGCCAAGCCAAAAGCAAATGACATAATAATGAACATTGGTGCCATAATCACTGCGTCATACGCTTGACGAGCAACTAGAAAACCAAAAATTGATCCAGTACCAGTTGTAAGAATTAAACGCCACGTAAATGCAGCAAGTCCAGCTTTAGATGAAAACTTATTCATGCGACGTTCAAACATCATCCATAGATATACTATAACAATTGCAAAAAAGCCGTTATATAAAATAATATTCCAAGCAAAAATTGATTTGAAATTATATGATGTCATAGCCACAATCAAACGATCTGGACGACCTAGATCAAGCACTAACACCATTAATCCACCAGCAAGTAATGCCAATGCTACCAAGCCCGATAGTCGCGACAATGGTTTGTACATTTTTTTATTAAATACTGATGAAATTGAAGCTACATTAAGAGCTCCAGAAGCAGCAACAATAAGAAATAACGCAAATACATGCGGCATGCCCCAAACAATACGGTTGCTCATTCCAGTCACATGGTGGCCATTATGTTCCATATAATAAACACCACCAAGGGCCAACAATATTAATGCACCTAACCCTGCTACTAAAGCATAGAAGCCTAAACTTTTACCTTCGATTTGTTCGTAACGAATATTAGCCATATTTCTTACCTTTAAATTCCGCTATAACGCACACCAGTATTTAGATTTAAATCTGCTCTGATTTGCGTAGATTGAATTTGCTTTAATGTTTGGTTAATCTTAGAATTTGGATCATAAAGATCGCCAAAAATAACCGCATCACTATTAACTCTTTGAGCGCAAGCAGGAGCTTCACCCTTATCAACTTTGTGTACACACATAGTACATGCTTCAACAGTACCCTTACCACGAGGCATATGTGTTTTTTGATCTGTAATTGCCTCATGTACAAATGAACGTGCATCATATGGGCAGGCCATCATGCAATAACGACAACCAATACATAGATGTCTGTCAACCAATACAATACCGTCTTCACGCTTCATTGAAGCATTAGTAGGACATACATCAACACAAGGTGGTTTTTCACAATGTTGGCACATAAGTGGCAATGCGCTCACCTTTCCAGTCGCCTTGTCTTGCACTTTAACTTTCTTTATCCATCCAGCTTTTTGGTCACCCTTAGAATGGGCTTCATCACCCCATCCTTGTTCTTTTTGACAGGCGTTAACCATATTGTCAATATCAGCCTCAGTAAGCTTATTGGTATCAACAAGCATACCCCAACGCTTAGAATTATCTACACGATTTTCATTCGCGTTAACATATGTAGTTAAGGTAATACCACTTGCAATAGTTGCAACTCCAGCTGTTGTAGCTGTTGTGGTTTTAATAAAGTCACGACGATTTAATGTTTTATTCATTACTTGGCCCCTTTCGATGGTGTTGTGCGATGACATTGGAAACAGTCAACACTTACACTTACCTTCTGATGACAATCAGAACAGAATTGATCTTTATTATTTACTGGAATGTGTTTATTAGTACTTGCATCAGTATTAGTATGACACCAAACGCACCCTTTTAAAGAATGCTCTCTAGTGCGAACACCATGGCGTAGAGTTTCATCTCTTTTATGATCTAAAAACTCTGGATGCATTTTACGAATAATGGAAACATCTTTATGAAACTGCTTATCCTTTCCAGCGGCTTTAGAATTACCACTAATTGGATTTTCATAAGCAGTTGCTGTACCCATTAAGGCAAAACTAATGAAAATTGCTAATAAACGATACATATCTCTCTCTTCTTTTTGATTAACTTAGTTAATTACTCACCTAGTCCCATTTGAATATAACCAGTAGGACATACATCAGCACAAATATGACAACCAACACACTTAGAGTAGTCAGTATCTACATATCTACCTAAAGTAGCTTGATCTTTCTTAACTTTAAATACAGCATCTTGTGGACAATACATTACACAGTTGTCACACTCGAAACATAGACCACATGACATACAACGTCCGGCTTCTTTTTGTACTTCTTCTTCGGTATAACCAATTAGACGCTCATCGAAGTTTCCAAGTACATTATCTACATCAACCACTTTATGATTACGCTCATTACGATCTTCATGATCAAAATGACCTAAGAATAGTTCTGTATGTGGAATGATTGAAGCAAACGCTCTATCTTCATAGTTGTGTACTGCAAATTCTTGCTCGTTTGTACCAGCTGTAAGTTTGCCTTCTTCGTATCCTTTAGGATCAAGATCCCACTCAGATAGTTTTTCAAGCAAATCAAAGTGATGTACATCAACTTTAGCACGAGATTTTTGACTCTTACCTGCTAAGTAGTCATTAATACTTTCAGAAACGATTGATGCTTGACCAATTGCAGTAGTTAATAAATGTGGACGAACAACATCACCACAAACAAAGAAACCTGGTTTGTTAGGAACTTGGTAGTTCTTATCAGCATCGATAAAGCCATGATCATTAAAGAACGATCCATCCATACCTTCATCGTCAACAGTTTGACCAATTGCAGATACAATTAGCTCACACTCAACATCAAACTCAGAGCCTTCAATTGGAGTTGAGCCATCTTCTTCCATCTTTTGGAAACGCAATGCTGTAGCACGACCATTGTCATCAGTAACTACTTCAACAGGGTTTAATTGACCTAAGATTTCAACACCTTCACGTGTTGCATCATCAATTTCTTCTTGTGCAGCCGGCATATTGTCAACTGTAGAACGCGTAGTAAGTAATACGTCAGCACCTAGGCGCTTAGAAGTATCAACCACATCATGTGCAGTATCGTTAAAGATAATATGCTCAGGACGATCCTTATCAGCAGCATTTTCAATGTTACCTAAACGACGAGCAACTGACACAACGTCAATAGATGTATCACCACCACCAATACAAATTACTTTACCAGTAATGTGTTGTAATCTACCTTGGTTGTATGCCTCAAGGAAAGCAACACCAGATACACAGTTTGCAGCATCGCCACCTGGAATTGGCAACGAACGACCACTCATTGCACCAATAGCAAATAGCACTGCATCATATTCTTTTTCTAATTCTTCTACTGTTACGTCAACACCAACTTTTGTGTTCATTTTAGTTTCAACGCCAGTTTCAATAATACGGTCAATCTCATGCTTAAGTACATCGCGTGGTACACGATAATCAGGAATACCGTACATCATCATTCCACCTAATTGATCATACTTTTCATAAATAGTCACTGCATGACCTTGACGACGTAGGTTAAGCGCTGCAGCTAGACCGCCAGGACCACCACCAATAATAGCAACTTTCTTGCCTGAATCGGCAGCATCAATTTCAAATTTAAAACCTTCTACACGCGCATTATCACCAATAAACTGCTCTACTGCGTTAATACCAACAGTATCTTCAACTTCATTACGATTACAACCATCTTCACATGGTGCAGGACATACACGACCCATAACTGATGGGAACGGGTTTGCCGAAGTTGAGCGACGGAAAGCATACTCTTGCCAGCTCATATCGCCTGAAGGCTTTTCCATACCACGAACAATATCTAACCATCCACGAATATTGTGGCCAGATGGGCACGAACCTTGACAAGGAGGAGTTTGTGTTACATAAGTTGGACACTTGTGTGAAGTATCCTCTTGAAAGATTTTTTGGCTCCATGGAACTTTCTTTTGGTTATCACCATCATCAGTATAAAGTCTAAAAGTATGACCTTCACCTTTGGTTGGTTTGCCGTATGGATTTGTTTGCATAATATCTCCTTGTTATTACTCAGTTTCTTCTTCAGTAGTTGATTCAGCATCAACAACATCAGACTCTTCAGTTTGTGGTTTTTCCATAATAATTGCCTCACTCACCAACTGGTGAACACTCACAATCATGTATGGGTCAAAATCAAATTTAGGTAGAACCTTACTGAATTGCGATTTACAAATAGCGCAAATTGCAGCTAGAGTGTCTACTCCATTATTCTTTTCTACTTCTTTAAGTGCTTGCATTCTTGGCATAGCACCTTTTACTCGAATCTCCATTAAGTCATCAGTCAGTAGACCACCGCCACCGCCACAACAGAAAGTAGATTCTTTAATAGTTGAACGCTCCATATCAACATAGTTGTTACAAACCGCTTTAATTACCTCACGTGGAAGGATAAATTGACCGCCTTCAATTCCACCCATATTTGTTGCACGTGCAACATTACATGAATCATGGAAAGTCACTGTACGATCATCATTTTCACTCTTATCAAACTTAAGCTTATCTTGCTTAATAAGACTGTGAGTATATTCAATAATATGTTGAGGCTGTGGATATCTATGATCTAATTGATCTTGTAATTTCTTACCAAACTCATCACTTGCTCCTGCACCAACGCCAGAAAGTGTATTCCAAAATGCATAAGCAACACGCCAAGCATGACCACACTCACCAACCATTACACGCGATACTTCAAGATCTAGTGCGGCTTTACGAATACGCAATGCAGCTTTACGCATAACATCGTATGAGCCGATAAACATACCAAAGTTAGCACCTTCAGATGCATACGAACTCATAGTCCAACTTACGCCATCCTCATGAAAAACTTTACCATAGCCAATCAAGCCGTCAATATGTGGCTCAGCAAAGAAATCTGCTGACGGGGTAATTAGTAATATTTCTGCACCTTTTACATCTAGTGGGTATTTAACAGCAATATCAGTATCTTCTTCAATTTCTTCTTCAAGATCAAGCAGTGTATCTTTAAGAGCTGGCTCTGGTAAGCCTAGGTTATTACCAACTGTAAGTGCTTTACCAAGAATTTGGTTACAATATTTTTGACCAAGACCAACAGTATCTAATACCTCACGTGCTGCCATTGAAATTTCAGCCGTGTCAATACCATACGGACAAAACACTGAACAACGACGACATTGTGAACACTGATGAAAGTAGTTATACCAATCATCAAGCATTTCATCATCTAGCTCTTTCGCGCCAACAAGTTTAGGAAAGTATTTTCCAGCAAAAGTGTAATAACGTCGGTAAACACTTCTAAATAAGTCTTGACGTGCAACCGGCATATTTTTAGGGTCAGACGATCCTAAAAAGTAATGACACTTATCCGTACATGCGCCACACTTTACACAAGAATCTAAAAATACTTGCACCGAGCGATATTTAGACTTAAGCTCACCCATCTTATTAATTGCAACTTCTTGCCAGTTGTCAATCTTATCTCCAGGAAAACCTAATGGAGCTTGAAATTCTTCAGAAGATTTAAATGGACCTTCACCGTCCATAACTCCAGCATTTAGATCTGGAATTTCAATATATGTTGGTAATTCAGGGATGTCAAATTCTTTAGCAGCCATATTATTCGTCCTTACCTAATGTTTGTTCTAATTTAGTAGCATGAGTTGCTTCTTGTTCTAATGCCCATGGAGAAATATGACGTTTTTTACGTGCATCATCAACTTGGTTGCGTGTTGGGCTAAAGAATACACCAGGAACATGTAGTAACTTTGATACTGGGAAAATAGCCATAAGTACAAATACCATTAATACATGTACAAGGAAATGAATTTCAGTTGGCAGGTCAGACCAATTAAAGGTAACAAGGCCAGAGGCAAATTCTTTAACCATAATAATATCAGTATGGTTTGAGGTAAATGTCATAACTGCGCCACTTATACCAATAATAAGCAACATAACTAGCATTAAATAATCACTTGGTGCAGAAATATAACGAATACGCTGTACAAATATACGACGAGCCATAAGACCACCAAGGCCAATTACCATAGCAAATGCAGCATATTTAAACGGTTGCATAAGTAGGAAAATCTCAGGTAAGTCGCCTGGCCAGAAATAACGCAGGTGTCTTAACAAAACAAGTAACAGGCCAATATGAAATAACCAGCCGAACAACCAAATCCATTTATTAGATTTAAATAGGCTTTCAAAAAGTGTTACTTCGCGTGCCATGCGTAAAACCACACCAGTTTGAGTTAATTGTGTTGGTGCAGTAGGAATCTTAAGAGGAGCAGGTGTTTGCCAAAATTGAATAATTTTGCGCCCCATTCCAACTAAGAAAATAATTAGGGATATATAAAATAAAGCGGTAAATAAAATGCTTATAAACGACATATTGCTCTCAAACTCTATGTATAAAAAATATAAAAAGACATCTGCTAAATGCAGATGTCTTTATCAGCTATATCGAATTAGATACAACCAGTTGGCTTTGGAAGGCCAGCAAAACGACAGCCTTGCTTACCAGGACCATACGGGAATAAAGAGTATAGGTACTTTGAGTTACCTTTGTCTTTACCCATTTTCTTAGCAATTGCTTTAGTTAGTACACGTACTGCTGGTGCAATTTGGTACTCTTCAAAATAATCACGTAAGAAACCAATTACTTCCCAATGCTCGTCAGTTAACTCAACGTCATCATCTTTAGCCATTTGCTCAGCAATCTCTTTTGTCCAATCTTTAAGGTCTACTAAGAAACCCTCTTCATCAACTTCTGCGCCTAAAATATCAGCCATATTAAACTCCTATATATAAAAAAAAGTTAAACCCAAGAAACCGTAGTTCCATGTTCAACAACTAAATCAACAAATCCTGCGTAATCAACTAATTTGATATTATCAGCAAGTTTTGAAGAAATTCCTCGTGCATCTACATCACCCTGAAGTGCATAAACTCTACCTTGAGCGGCAAGATCAGCAATCATAGATGAGTTATTATTATTCGCAGCGCTAATTACGCCGTCTTCAATTAATAAAATAACGCTATTATCGTCAATTGTATTAAGACAAGACTGTAGAGAATTACGCTCGAAAGATGATTTATTTACTGTGTGTAACATATTAAATCTCCTTTAGAAACTTAAACATACGTCTTGATCAGACATAATATCTTTTAATTCAGCATTAGAAACAACCTTAACTGAAGGTTTTTCTTCCCAATCGTCGTCTTCATCTTCATAAACTAGTGGCATAAGATCATCTTCTGTTAAGCCTCGCTCTTCTAAAGACTCTTTAGAAACATAAAGCTTATTGATCTCATAATCACCTAACGCATGATAAGTTTTAGAAAAGTTCTTCATACCAATGCCATCTGTATTTTGATCTTCTACGATTTGATAAACACCATCATCGATAAAAGCTAAAGATACATCTTGCTCAAAAGCAGCAGCAATAAGTACAACCTCTAGAGATTCTAATGCGTACACTGTACCGTAAGAAGCCTTACGATTTAAATACATAAATTTCTTTGTACTCATATTAATCTCCAAATACCACTAAACGATCAGACTGAATGCCAGCTTCAATTAGCTGGCCTAAGCCTGAAATACGAAATGCAGGATGGATATTGTTCATATCAATACCGTTTTTTGATGCTTCAGACTCATCTAACATACCACGACGAAGCGCTGCAGCAACACAAACTACCAACTCAGGATTGCCATCAGCATCCTTAATTCCTAGATCTGCCCAATTGTTAACAATGTGACGATCGTCTTGTGGTGGAATAGTAAAGCGTGATGCATTATTCACACCATCATGGTAGAAAAATACACGCATAATCTCATGACCTTTCTCAATCGCTGCTTTAGCGAATTGATACGCCGTATCAGACGCTTGGTGCTGATACGGCCCTTCGTTAATTTGAATAGCAATTTTCATACTTAACTACCCTTTTAGAAACGAATGTGTGCAGAAGAATTTAACTGGTGACGTGAACCCTTCCAATCATTGATATGGAATTTAGTAAATGGTAGTCCAGTCTTTTCAAAGAATGCTGGCCAGCCAATACGCTCAACCCATTCACCAACTCTTTCCCAGTCACGAGCATCTTCTTTATATACATTTAAGATATTCTTAACAACTGCACCAACTTCCGGCCATCTTGGCGGGTTGTTTGGTAAGTTAGAAGCAACTAACTTATGGAACGAAGGTTTAGATCTTGCATTTGAATTCTTACCACCAATCCATAGGGCAATCTTAGAATGCTCTGGATCGTTAATTTGCATTGGAGGACAAGGAGGGAAACACGCACCACAACAGATACATTTCTTCTCGTCAATTTCCAAAGTAGGCTTAGAGTTAACCATCGCTGGACGAATCGCAGCAACTGGACAACGCGCAACAACTGTTGGACGCTCACAAACCATAGATACTAAATCATGGTTAATCTTAGGCGGCTTAGTGTGTTGGATATTAAGTGCGATATCACCTTGACCACCACAGTTAATAGAACAACATGAAGTTGTCATGTGTACACGGTTAGGCATATCTTCTTTGATAAACTCATCATGCATCTCATCCATTAATGATTTAACAACACCTGATGCGTCAGTACCTGGAATATCACAGTGTAACCAACCTTGAGTGTGTGAGATCATTGTTACAGATGGACCAGTACCACCAACAGGGAGGCCTGCTTCATTTAGAGCATTGATTAGAGGCTCTACTTTAGCTTCTTCAGCAACCATGTACTCAACGTTTGAACGCATAGTAAAGCGCACATAACCGTCAGCAAAATCATCAGCGATATCAGCTAGTTTTTTAATTGTATAAACATCCATTTGACGTTGTGTACCACAACGAACAGTCCAAATTTCCTCACCATGCTTTGAAGTATGGTGTAATACGCCCGGACGTGGACGATCGTGGTATGCCCACGCGCCATAGTTACGACGCATAGTTGGATGCATGTATTGAATAGGATCTGGAACTCCAGATTCGATTGGCATTCTTGGTGCTTCAGCCATATTATTTTCTCCGTGTATTATTCTTTAATTAAATTATGCGTTTGCTTCGGCTTTATTATCAAACCATTTGATAGCCTCTTCATCCCATTTGTCCATACGAACATATGGAGAAGTACGAGTAGAGTTGATCATATTTGGATCAATCTCAACACCAATACCTTCTAGGAAGTTAGCAATACCAATACGCTCAATCATCTCACCAGTTCTTTCGTGCTCTAGTGCATTCTCAGCAAAGAAGTCAATTACTTCACCACCTAAATCTTCAAGCTCTTCAAGATCATCTTCATTTTCGATCTTCATGAATGGAATTACTGTAGTACCGAATAGGTCGCCAATCTTAAGTGTACGCTTACCACCAATTGAGATAGTTACGCCTTTATCATCACCAGTTGCAAGAATTGCACCTTCAGATACATCATTGATGTATTTATGAGTAAGTGGTGATGTAGCATTTAGACAGTGCATACATTTAACACAGTTTGAGTTATCGATTGAAATTGAATCATCGTCATTTAAAGTCATACAGCTAGTAGGACAACGTGAAGTAATGTTATCAACTACATAAGTACGGCCTTTGTCTGCAACCATCTTCTTCCATGCATCTTGGTTAACCTTAATATCGTCTCTCCAAGTTCCAATAATTGAAAAGTCAGCACGCTGAATTGAGTTCATACAATCGTTTGCACAGCCTGATACCTTAAACTTCATCTTATAAGGTAGAGCTGGACGGTGCATATCGTCAAGGAATGCATTTACCATTGTACGCATAATAGCTTGCTCATTAGTATTTGACATTTCACAACGAGCAGCGCCTACACATGACATACCAGTACGTACCGCTGGGCCCGCACCACCTAAGTCAAAACCGTAGTCATTAAACTCATTAAAAATTGTTTGAGTATTTTCTTCAGTTGCACCTTGTAACATGATGTCGCCAGACTGACCATGTAATGCAATTAGACCAGAACCACCGTTATCAACAAACATATCACACATGTCGCGTAGTAAGCCTGAAGTATAGTGATTACCTGCTGGTGGCATAATACGAAGTGTATGGAATTCACCTGCTGCAGGGAATACATATTCACCGTCTTCGCCCCTTAATTCGTTAAAACGTGGAATGATTCCACCACCATAACCAATTACACCAACTGTACCACCTTTCCAGTAACCTTTTTTAGTTACATAAGATGTCTCTAACGTACCTAACACGTCACCTACCATATCGGCACCTGCGTGAGAATCGTTAGCTAGTCGCTTAAGCCCTGTTACAAATGAAGGCCATGGTCCATTTTCCAACTCATCAAGGTTGGGAGTATTGTATAACTCTTTTGCCATTTTTATCTCTCCAGTATATTTAATAAATCCATAAGCCTTTATAAGGCGTACAGATGTGAACGAAACAAATTATACGGAAATGCAAGTAAATACCACGAATTATTAGTGGTATTACCTACTATCCCTTAGGGGATATACGAGGCAATTCCTCACGCTAAAATCAAGTTAATATCAGCATACACACAATATTTTTCAAGAGTTACTTTGATCGGGAGGTTTTACCTCTGCAGAAATAAGTTTTTTTTATTTGTTGGTTAGATATTGATCTACTGCTACTGCCACGCCACGACCTTCATTGATCGCCCATACAACTAAAGACTGACCGCGACGACAGTCGCCAGCAGCAAAAATACCTGCTTCAGAAGTTGTGTAATTATCATATTGAGCTTGATAATTACCGCGCTCGTCAAGATCAATATTTGCATCGTCACTTAGATAGTGTTCAGGAGATACAAATCCCATTGATAGTAAAACCAACTCAGCATCCCAAGTTTTCTCACTATTTTCAATTTCAGTTAATTGACCATCAACAAATTCAACGTTTACTGTATTTATCCCAATAAGGTTTCCAGCGTCATCTTTTGTAAATGATTTAGTCATAAGTTGATATGATCTTGGGTCGTTACCATATACACTTTGCGCTTCGGCATGACCATAATCTACACGATAAATTAACGGCCACTCTGGCCATGGGTTATTTTCAGCTCTATCTACAGGTGGCTTACTCATAAGCTCAAAATTAACTACTGATTTTGCACCTTGGCGTAGTGCTGTTGCAATACAGTCAGTTCCAGTATCGCCACCACCAATAACTATTACATTTTTACCATTAGCATTTAAATCAGAACTATTTGCATCTGCAGTATCAAGAAGGGCTTTAGTACTCTTTGTTAGATACTCCATTGCCATATGCACACCATCGGCATCACGATTATCAACCGGCAAATCTCGAGCCTGTGTAGCACCAGTAGTAAACACAATAGCATTAAAATCTTGTTTTAGAGCTTCAACTGTAATATCTTTACCAACATTAACTTGAGTTACAAACTCAATTCCAGAATCCTGCATTAGTTTAACTCTGCGCTCAACCACATCCTTGCCCAATTTCATATTTGGGATGCCATACATCAATAAGCCACCAATACGATCGTCTCTTTCAAATACAGTTGCATTGTGACCAAGCTTATTAAGCTCATCAGCCGCTGCCATGCCTGCAGGACCTGAGCCCACAATAGCAACTTTTTTACCGGTTCTATACTCAACATCGTAAGGTTTAACCAAACCTTCTTCAAAGCCTTTATCAATAATCGACTGTTCGATATTTTTGATTGTTACTGCAGGGTTGTTCATTCCTAATACGCACGCACCTTCACATGGAGCTGGACAAACCCTGCCAGTAAATTCTGGGAAATTATTAGTCTTAAGCAGTCTATTAAGTGCTGCTTGCCATTTATCGTTATAAACTAAATCATTCCATTCAGGAATTAAATTATTAACAGGACAGCCATCAGCAGACTGACAAAATGGCACTCCACAATCCATACATCTTGCACCTTGATTTTGCAAGTGCGCTTCATCATGACTACCACTAAAGATTTCACCATAATCTTTAATACGCTCATCTACTAAGCGATATTCTTCAGTTTTACGATCAAATTCTTTAAAGCCTGTTACCTTTCCCATTATTCTACAAATCTAGATAAATATAAAACGCATAATTATGCCATATTAATGCCATTTTTGCACACCTCAAATAACCTTATAAAAATATATTAAATTCTTATCTTGTTAAAGACATAGATTAACTGTATAATTGCTCGTTTTTGATATTTCATATTTACTGATCATGAACTTAATCGACCAAATTGAACAAGAGCAACTACGCAGCGATATTCCTGAGTTTGCACAAGGTGATACTGTTGTTGTACAAGTAAAAGTACGTGAAGGCAACCGCGAAAGACTTCAAGCATTTGAAGGTGTAGTTATTGCTAAAAAGAACCGTGGTATTGGTTCGGCATTTACAGTTAGAAAAATCTCACACGGTGAAGGTGTTGAAAGAGTTTTTCAAACGCACTCAAAAATGATTGACTCAGTTGAAGTTAAGCGTCGTGGTAAAGTTCGTCAAGCTAAACTATACTACCTACGTGGTTTAACTGGTAAGGCTGCAAGAATTAAAGAAAAACTAGCTAAAAAATAAGCTATTTAATTCTTTGTAAATACCGGCTGTATGCCGGTATTTTTTTGTCTAAAATTTAAAGATGGAAAACAATATCCAGCTTATAGATAAATTTCTTGATCATTATTGGCTATCAACTGGTGCAAGTAGTAATACTTTGTCAGCATATAAATCTGATTTAAAACTATTTGATAAATATTTAAACAAAAATTTATTAACTGTAGATGGTAGTGATATATCCGCCTACTTTAAGTATAGATCTAGTAAGGCACTTTCAAGCTCTACACAAGCTCGTATTCTTACTTGCTTACGCACCTTTTATCAGTATTTGGTAAATAGCAAACAAATAGATAAAGATCCTAGTGCAAAGCTAACTATGCCAAAAATTGAGCAGAAACTTCCAATTTTTTTAAATATTACAGAAGTAGAAAAACTACTAGACTCGCCTGATATTAAAACTATTTTCGGCCTAAGAGATCGAGCAATGTTGGAGCTTTTATACTCTTGTGGACTGCGAGTATCAGAGCTAATTAATCTAAGTTTTCATAATATTAATCTAGCTGATGAATATATTCGTATTTTCGGCAAAGGTAATAAAGAAAGGATATTACCAATGGGAGAGCTGGCAATTGAATATTTGCAAAACTATGAAAACAACTCACGCAAATACTTATTAAAAACCAATAAGACTGATAGTTATTTTCTAAGTAATCGCGGCTCGAGCATGAGCAGACAAAACTTTTTCTACATTATAAAAGCCTATGCTAAAAAGGCTGGAATTGATAAAGAACTATCTCCACACACATTAAGACATGCATTCGCCACGCATCTTGTACAAAGTGGTGCTGATCTGCGTTCAGTGCAGCTAATGCTTGGACATAGTGATATATCCACTACACAAATATATACCCATATTCAAAATGTGCAGTTAAAATCACAGCATAGTAAACACCACCCTCGCGGCTAGTTTTTTACATCGTCTTTTTACCTACTACTGTGTTGCACTTATCTTTCACTCAGTCATATAGTTTTATCTATATTCCTTCGTTCAATCTGTCGTGCGCCTTGTATTAGGCAAAAATACTTGTAAAAATATAGCGTGTAAAAAATTAGGAAATTTCAAGAATTAATAAAAATTTAACCGAATTTATCACTTTTTAAGTGCTTTTAACGACTTTTAGACACTAAATATCAACTTTTTAACGATTTTATTAAACTTTACTGATGATTTTTAGAAAATTTAGCAAATTTTCATTTTGTTAACATTTTGCTATTTTTATGTAATTTTTTTAACAAAAAATATAATTTGTGATGATTTTAAAATGCTATATTTGTAAATATTTTTAGTATTCTGCGCGGCAGAATGATAGATATTTGAAGGAGTGTGTAACTAA
>CAYOFV010000005.1:44966-50943 GCA_964403565.1 uncultured Piscirickettsiaceae bacterium
AACACATGACTGAAAAATAGAAATTATTCTAACAAAGTAGAATGCAAAAATATTTACAAATACTGGACTTCAAGTATTTCGTAGATTATATCACCCTTCGGCGCCTTAACTGTAACCTCATCACCCTCTTCATTACCCATAAGTGCTGAGGCAATTGGTGAATGGCATGAAATTTTATTATTCTCAATATCAGCCTCATCTTCACCAACGATTTGATAAGTAATTTCACTATCATCTTCGATATTCATAAGAGTAATAGTTGTACCAAATACGCATCTTCCATCTTGTGAAAGTTTGGTTACGTCAATTACTTGAACACGTGATAGTTTTGATTCAATCTCTTTAATACGTCCTTCACAAAAACTTTGCTCTTCACGAGCGGCGTGATACTCGGCATTTTCTTTAAGATCGCCATGTTCACGGGCAGTGGCAATATCTTCAACAATACGTGGACGATCTACATCTTTAAGTTTTGTAAGTTCATCCTCTAGCGCCTTAACGCCAGCAACTGTCATTGGTATATTGTCCATTAGTGTAGGGTTTGAAGTTTATTTACTGTAAGCTTATCATGAGTTTTCAACCCATCAAGCATAGCGTACGCTGCGGTAACCGTAGTGGTAAATGGCACTTTATGAATCAATGCTTGGCAACGAATAGCTGCAGCGTCAGTTGCTCCTTGTGTATCTTCAGTTGAATTGATAATAAGATCAATATCATCATTTTTAATCATATCAACAATATGCGGAGAGCCTTCTGAAACCTTATTGACCACACCACATTCAATACCACCCTCTTCTAATAATTTTTGGTTAGAACGAGTAGCCACTAATTTAAACCCTTGTTTATCAAGCTTTTTACCAAGACTAACAAGTTCGTCACGATCAAGCTTTCTAAGCGATACAAATGCCACACCATTATCTGGTGCACGATCACCCGCTGCAAGTTGAGCCTTATCAAACGCCGAGGCAAAATCATCACCCACACCCATAACTTCACCAGTTGAACGCATCTCTGGACCAAGAATTGGGTCTACACCTAAGAACTTATTAAACGGGAATACCGCCTCTTTTACGCTAAAGTGCTGAGGGATAATTTCTTCAGTAAATTCTAACTCTTTAAGAGTTGATCCAGCCATAACCTTAGCTGCGATATTTGCCAATGGCGCTCCAATTGCTTTAGATACAAATGGAACTGTACGTGATGCACGAGGATTAACCTCAATTACATAAATTTCACCATCTTGATAAGCAAGCTGAGTATTCATTAGACCAACAACGTTAAGCTCTTTAGCCATAGCAATCACTTGAGTGCGCATCTCGTCCAATACATCTGTCTGCAACGAATACGGAGGTAGTGAACAAGCACTATCACCAGAGTGAATTCCAGCCTGCTCAATATGCTGCATAATACCACCGATAACCACATCTTCACCGTCACTAATTACATCAATATCTACCTCAATTGCATGATCTAGGAATGAGTCAAGTAGTACAGGGGAATCATTAGATACTTGTACAGCCGTATGCATATAATGATCTAAGCTTTCTTTATCGTAAACAATTTCCATTGCACGGCCACCTAATACATAAGATGGTCTTACCACTAGCGGGAATCCAATTGCATCGGCAATATCTACCGCTTGCTCTAATGAACGTGCAGTACCATTAAGCGGTTGTTTTAAGTTAAGTTTTTGAATCATTTGCTGGAATCTTTCACGATCCTCAGCTAGATCAATTGCATCTGGCGATGTACCAATAATCTTAGCACCACTCTTCTCTAAAGCATCAGCTAACTTAAGTGGAGTTTGACCACCATAATGCACAATAATTCCGTCTGGATTTTCAATATCAATTACCGCTAAAACATCTTCTAAAGTTAATGGCTCAAAATACAAGCGATCTGAGATGTCATAATCTGTTGAAACTGTCTCTGGGTTACAGTTAACCATAATAGTTTCATAACCTTCTTCACGCAGAGCTAAAGATGCATGCACACAGCAATAATCAAATTCAATACCTTGGCCAATACGGTTTGGTCCACCACCAAGAATCATAATCTTTTTCTTATCCGAAGGGTTTGATTCACACTCGTTTTGGTAAGTTGAGTACATATAAGCAGTTGAGGTATCAAACTCAGCAGCACAAGAGTCTACACGCTTAAATACTGGTTTAATGTTTAGCGCCTTTCTTCTTTCCAATACTGAAGATTCAGAACAATTCAAAAGCTGTGCTAAGCGTGCATCAGAAAAACCTTTACGTTTAAGGTTAAACATCTCTTCAGCATCTATATCAGCAATATTCATGCCATTAATCTGCATCTCATTTGAAACAATATCTTCAAGTTGAGCAAGGAACCATGGATCAACTTTAGATAAATCAAATATCTCTTCTAAAGTTAGGCCAAGTCTAAATGCATCTGCTAGATAGAAAATACGATCACCACGAGCAGAAATACACTCTGAACGAATTTTATTTTTTGCATCATCTGAAGACAAATCAACCACAGGATCAAGTCCTACTCTATCAGTCTCTAAACCTCTTAGTGCTTTTTGCAATGATTCTTGAAATGTTGAACCCATTGCCATTACCTCACCAACAGATTTCATCTGTGTAGTTAGGCGGTCATCAGCTTTAGGGAATTTTTCAAATGCAAAACGTGGAATTTTAGTAACCACGTAATCAATACTAGGTTCAAACGATGCTGGAGTTTTACCGCCAGTAATATCATTATCTAGTTCATCTAATGTATAGCCAATAGCAAGTTTTGCCGCAACCTTAGCAATTGGAAATCCAGTTGCTTTTGATGCTAGTGCAGATGAACGTGATACACGAGGGTTCATCTCAATAATTGTTAGGCGACCATCTTCTGGATTGAGTGCAAACTGCACGTTTGAGCCACCAGTATCAACACCAATTTCACGTAGCACCGCTAAAGAAGCATTACGCATAACCTGATACTCCTTATCAGTCAAGGTTTGTGCTGGCGCAACAGTTATTGAGTCACCTGTGTGCACACCCATTGGGTCAAAGTTTTCAATTGAACAGATAATGATGCAATTATCCTTACGGTCACGCACCACTTCCATTTCATACTCTTTCCAGCCAAGGATTGACTCTTCAACTAAAAGTTCGTTAGTTGGAGAAAGATCTAGGCCGCGCTCACAAATTTGAATAAATTCTTCTTTATTGTAGGCAATGCCACCACCTGAGCCACCCATAGTAAACGATGGGCGAATAATAGTTGGAAAACCAACCTCTTCTTGAATTTTGTGCGCCTGCTCCATATTGTGAGCAACAGCAGCTTTAGGCATATCTAAACCAATCTTAATCATCGCCTCACGGAAAAGATCACGATCTTCGGCTTTATCAATCGCCTCTTTTTTAGCGCCAATCATCTCCACGCCATGTTCTTCTAGAACTCCGTGTCGCTCTAAATCTAATGCGCAGTTAAGAGCTGTTTGACCACCCATAGTTGGCAGTAGTGCATCAGGCTTTTCTTCTTCAATAATCTTAGCAACCGTACGCCACTCAATCGGCTCAATATATGTTGCGTCCGCCATTTGCGGATCAGTCATAATCGTTGCAGGATTTGAATTTACCAAAATAACACGATAACCCTCTTCTCTAAGCGCTTTACATGCTTGAGCACCAGAGTAGTCAAACTCACACGCTTGACCAATTACAATCGGACCAGCGCCGATAATTAAAATAGAGTTTATATCTTGTCTTTTTGGCATTATTTTGTACTGTTTAAATCTTTAGAAGTCTTCGTCTGTTATTGGAACGTTTCCATCGTAAATATCGTCTTTACGTTTTTGTAAATATGAAGAACGCATTGCAATATATGGATCGTCAGAGTCTTCCAATAGATCAGTAATTGGTAATAGCTCAACACGTTTGTCAAGCGCTCCAGTTAACACTGCAGCGTTTTTATCACTACCATCAAGTTGGTTAATAACATTAGCATCAGAAGATATATCAACATATAGTCCTGCAGTATCTCTAAGCGTTGAAGGCCCTAAAATTGGCAGCATAATAAATGGTCCATCACTTACGCCCCAAGTACCAAGTGTTTGGCCAAAGTCTTCTTTAGTTTTCTTAAGATCCATATCAGTTGCAACATCAAATAGACCTGCTAGACCAACAGTAGTATTAACCGTAATACGACCCAATGTAACAACAGAATCTTCAAATTTAAATTGTAAAATCTGATTTGCAAGAGTTGATATATCACCAATATTAGAGAAAAAATCTCTAATTCTATCTTGCATAAATTCTGGAATATTTTCCTTATAACCTCGTGCTACTGGCTCAAATAAGTTGTCATCTAAAGCTTCATTAAATTCATAAATCCCGCGGTTTACATTCTCAAATGGATCAACATCTTCTTCTGCATGAGAGTTAAAACTCATAACAAAAACCATCATTAAACTAATTAAGATTTTTTTCATTAACTTATCTCCTTGATGAAATCATCAAACAACCCACTAACATCATGCGGACCAGGCGAGGCCTCAGGATGCCCTTGAAAGCTATAGGCATTCTTACCTTTGACTCTAATGCCTTGAATAGAATTATCAAATAATGATCTATGGGTAATTTCGATATTATCCGGAATGTTATCCTCAGCCACAGCAAAACCATGGTTTTGCGAAGTAATCATTACTTGTTTTGAATCTAGATCTTGTACTGGATGGTTAGCACCATGATGACCAAACTTCATTTTCTCAGTTTTGGCACCACTTGCAAGTGATAATAGCTGATGTCCTAGGCAAATTCCAAACATTGGCATATCTTTATCCAATAAAGTCTTAATGTTATCAATTGCATAATCACATGGCTCAGGATCACCCGGGCCATTCGATAAGAAAACTCCGTCAGGATTCATAGCTAAAACCTCATTAACTGGAGTTTGTGCGTTTACCACAGTTAGATCACAACCTCGATCAACTAACATTCTTAAGATATTTTTCTTAACACCGTAATCGTAAACAACAACGTTAAATTTTTTATCCAGATTGTTAAATTCACCAGTTTCAAGCGAATATGAACCTTTGTCAAATTTATAAGTATCAGTAGTTGAAACTACTTTTGCCAAATCCATGTTTTTAAGTCCGGCAAAATCTTGAGCTTTTTTAATCGCAGCATCTTGATCAATGTTTTCACCAGTTACAATACAGCCTTTAAGTGAGCCTTTTTCACGCAAAATGCGAGTTAGAGCACGAGTATCAATATCACTGATTGCAACAACATTATTACGCTGCAGATATTCAGATAATGTCTCTTCTGTTCTCCAGTTGCTAACTTCAAGTGGCAGGTCGCGAATAATAAGACCTGATGCATAAACTTTATCTGATTCTACATCAACTTGGTTAGTGCCGGTGTTGCCAATATGTGGATATGTAAGAGCAACAATTTGCTTAGTATAAGATGGATCTGTAAGGATTTCTTGATAGCCGGTCATTGAAGTATTGAAAACTACTTCACCAATAGTTTCACCACTAGCACCAATAGATTTACCAGTAAAAATACTACCGTCTTCTAATGCTAATATGGCAACTTGTGACACTGGCGTCTCCTTTGTGAAAAACTTCGAGAATTTTACCATAATGCTTGACAACTCTGCTGTGCAAATTATCAAATTTAGCGCGTATAATTAACTCATACAAAACATAAAAACAATATTATGAAAATTGTAGTAGAAAATATTAAATGTGGTGGTTGCGCATCATCAATCACTAAAAAACTCAACGAAGTTTTTGACACCGAAAATATTGATATAAATATTGAGAAAGGCTTGATTGATATCGATATTGATGAATCAAGAAAGGATGAGCTTGCCGAGGTATTATTAGGTTTGGGCTACCCTGAATCTGATTCAGTACATGGTTTTGGCTCTGCAAAAGCCAAGGCTAAATCATTTGTATCTTGTGCAGTTGGAAGAATGGATAAATGATTCTACAAGTCAATGGTGAAGA
>CAYOFV010000006.1:0-7933 GCA_964403565.1 uncultured Piscirickettsiaceae bacterium
TAGAGAAGGCGGCCGTACTGTTGGTGCGGGTGTTGTGTCTAAGGTGACAGATTAATATACTTTTTTAATTAAATTTATATGCTATTTGGCTCGAACCAAGGTTCGAGCCTTTAAAGTTTATAGGCGAGTGGCTCAATTGGTAGAGTGGCGGTCTCCAAAACCGTTGGTTGGGGGTTCGAGTCCCTCCTCGCCTGCCACAGTAAGGATGTAAAGTGACTAAAGAGAAACAAAGTCAAACTAAACAATCTAATTCATTAGGTGTGATTTTATCAAGCTTAGTGGTTGTTGCGTCATTAGCGGTTTTTTATCTAGATCCGCTAGGTTTGAATACAACACTTTATAAAGTATTAGTTCTATTAGCTGGATTAATTGTTGCCGGCTTAATTTTCTTCAAATCTGCTCAAGGAGAACAACTCCTACACTTCTTGAAAGAAACGAAGATTGAACTAAAAAAAGTTGTATGGCCTACAAAAGACGAAACTGTTAAAACAACTGGCATGATTATGATTGCTGTTGTGATTGTTGCAATCTTCTTATGGATTGTTGATAGCTTCTTCTCTTGGATTGTGCAGTTACTTACATAGTTAAAGGATAAAAATGTCGAAAAGATGGTACGTGCTGCATGCACGAAGTGGTTACGAAGCTAAAGTTAAAGCGGCAATTGAAGAGTCTGCAGAAAGAGAAGGTATTGCAGATCTAATTGCAGATGTTTTAATTCCTACTGAGCAAGTTGTTGAATTAAAAGATGGCCAGAAGAAAACTGCTGAGCGTAAGTTTTTTCCTGGGTATATGTTAGTTAATATGGAATTAACTGAGCCTAGTTGGCTATTGGTTAAAAATACTAATAATGTAATTGGTTTTATAGGTGGCTCATCAGGCAAACCTTCTCCAATTACTCAAAGAGAAGTTGATCGTATTTTTGCTAGAGTACAAGAGGGTGCTGATAGTCCTAAGCCTAAGGTTGCATATCAACCAGGTGAGGAAATATTGGTTATTGATGGTCCTTTTGCTGACTTTAATGGCACAATTGAATCGGTCAATTATGAAAAGAATTTACTCAAAGTAGAGGTGCTAATTTTTGGTCGTACCACTTCTGTTGAGTTAGAGTTTTCTCAAGTAGAGAAAACATAAAGCTCAGTCGCAAGACTGAAATTTAACGGGGAGCTTAGTTTATGCTAGGCGTTTGTACCCATAATGAAGGGTAACCTTCAAGGATAAAAAATGGCTAAGAAAATTGAATCATATATTAAGCTTCAGGTGCCTGCACAAGAAGCTAACCCTTCACCTCCGGTAGGTCCTGCACTAGGTCAGCACGGTGTGAATATTATGGATTTCTGTAAGGCGTTCAATGCGCAAACTCAAGAAATCGACAAAGGTATGAAAGTGCCTGTAATTATTACAGTTTATAACGATCGTAGTTTTACTTTTGTTACTAAAACTCCGCCAGCTGCTTTATTAATTTTAAAAGTTACTGGTATTAAGAAAGGCTCAGGTGTTCCGCATACGGATAAAGTTGGCAAGATTACTCGCGCACAGCTTGAAGAGATTGCAAATATTAAGATGAAAGATCTTAATGCAAACGACATGGAAGCAGCAGTAAAGATTATTGCTGGTACTGCTCGTTCAATGGGTATCGAAGCAGAGGATTAATGTCATGGCTAAATTAACTAAAAAACAAAAAGATTTAAATGCAAAGCTAGAAGTAGGTGCTCGTCACTCAATTTCTGATGCTTTAAATCTATTAAAAGAGTGCGCTACTGCAAAATTTGATGAGTCAGTAGACGTAAGTATTAATCTTGGTGTTGATGCTAAGAAATCTGACCAAAACGTACGTGGTGCAGTTGTACTACCAAATGGTACTGGTAAGACTGTGCGTGTAGCCGTATTTACTCAAGGTGACAACGTGCAAAAAGCAACAGACGCTGGTGCTGATGTTGTTGGCATGGATGATTTAATGAAATCTATGCAAGACGGTGATCTTAACTACGATGTAGTTATTGCATCTCCTGATGCAATGGGTGTTGTTGGTCGACTAGGTCAAGTATTAGGTCCGCGTGGTTTGATGCCTAACCCTAAAGTTGGTACAGTAACTCCAGATGTTGCTACAGCGGTTAAAAACGCTAAATCAGGTCAAGCACGTTATAGAACTGATAAAGCAGGTATTGTACATTCAAGTGTAGGTAAAGCATCTTTTGATGTAGCTGCACTTACTGAAAATATTGTTGCACTAATGGAGGCGCTTAAGAAAGCTAAACCTTCGAGTGCTAAAGGTACATATTTTAAAAAGATGACTATTTCTTCAACTATGGGCCCAGGCCTTGGTATTGATGTATCTAGTATCGATGTTTAATTTTATAAGTTAAGCAAAAAAGAATTCTTTGGGTCGCTAAGAGTTATTCTTAAAACGACCTCAAAGACCATAGGTGCAAATTCTCCTCCTGGAGTTTTTGTTTAAGTTAGTGGTAACACACTTGGCCTATGTAGAGGGTATGAGAATACTCTGGGCGAAAGCACAAGTTATTGAGCTTTCTTTTTTAAAACTGTTCAGGAGAGACTAAATGGCTCTAAATCTTGAAGCAAAAAAGGTTGTTGTCAAAGAAGTAAATGCAGTTGCTGAAACTGCAATTTCTGTTGGCGTAGCCGAGTATCGTGGATTAACAGTTGAACAAATGACTAATCTTCGTTCTAGCGCTCTAGATGCAGATGTAACTTTACGTGTTGTAAAGAATACTCTTGCAAAAATAGCTCTAGAAAAGACAAGTTGTGAATGCGTATTACCCGTTCTTTCAGGACCGGTAGTATTAGGTTTTTCGCAAGAAGATCCGGGTGCTGTTGCACGTGTATTTAAAAACTTTGTTAAAGAAAATGAAGATTTGGTTGTTAAAGGTCTAGGCGTTTCAGGTGAATTTGTTGAAGCAGATCAACTTAAGCGTATTGCAGACTTACCAACTAAAGATCAAGCGATATCAATGCTGATGGCGTTAATGTTAGCTCCAACTGAGAAACTTGTAAGAACTCTTAACGAGATTCCTACAAAAGTTACTCGAGTAGTGGCAGCAGTTCGCGATCAAAAACAATAATAAATAAAAAGGAGTAAATATCATGGCATTATCAAATGAAGATATTTTAAATGCAATTGCCGATATGTCGGTAATGGACGTTGTTGAACTAGTATCAGCAATGGAAGAAAAATTCGGCGTTTCAGCTGCAGCAGTTGCAGCAGCGGCACCTGCGGCAGCAGGCGGCGACGCAGCGGCAGCAGAAGAGAAGTCAGATTTTGACGTAATTCTAGCTAGCTTTGGCGATAAGAAAGTAGGCGTGATTAAAGCAGTACGCGGCATCACTGGCCTAGGTCTTAAAGAAGCTAAAGACTTAGTTGAAAGCGCTCCAGCACCTATTAAAGAAGGTGTTGATAAAGCTGAGGCTGAAGACGTTAAGAAGCAGCTTGAAGAAGCTGGTGCTACTGTAGAACTTAAGTAAGTTTTACAGTTGAAAATATCAAAATCCCCGCGAGGGGATTTTGGTGTTTAACTAATAAGGGTATTTTTATCCCTTATAGAATTTGAGTTTGGTAACAAATATCAAACTTTTGTGAATTATGAAGGCAGTTCTTTAATAAAAAGACAGGCAAATAATACGAGGTATCATGGCTTATTCATTCACCGAAAAAAAGCGAATTAGAAACAATTTTGGTTCAAGAGAATCTATCTTAAACGAACCAGATTTACTAGCTATTCAAATAGATTCATTTAATAGCTTTATCCAGGCAAACTCATCATCAAAAGACGATGTTGGTTTGCATGCAGTATTTCAATCAGTATTCCCTATTACCGCAGTTAATGGTTATGCAGAGATTGAATATGTAGACTATGAACTACAAGAGCCTAAATTTAATGTTGAAGAGTGTAAATTACGTGGCGTAACTTATGCTTCAACTCTACGTGTTAAGTTAAACCTAGTTTTATTTGATAAAAATGGTTCAACACTGAAGAAAAAACGTAAAGTTAAACAAGTTATTGAGGAAGATGTATATTTAGGTAATCTTCCGCTTATGACTGATACTGGTACTTTTGTTATTAACGGTACTGAGCGTGTTGTAGTTTCGCAATTACATAGATCTCCAGGTGTTATTTTTGAGCACGATAAGGGTAAGACTCACTCATCTGGTAAGATTTTATTCTCATCACGTATCATTCCTTACCGTGGTTCTTGGTTAGATTTTGAATTTGATCATCATGAGCACCTGTATGTTCGTATTGACCGCCGTAGAAAGCTTCCTGTTACTACATTATTACGTGCAATGGGCTATAGCTCAGAGCAAATTCTTGGTACTTTCTTTGAAAAAGTAGGTGTTAAGTTAAAGGCTAAGTCTTGTGATATTGCCCTAGCTCCGTCAAAACTACGTGGAACTATTGCTGAATTTGATATTACATCTGGTAAAGATATAGTTGTTGAAAAAGGCCGTCGTATTACTGCTAAACATACCAAGATTTTAGACAAAGATGGTGCTAAGTCTATTAACGCACCTCTAGATTACTTACTAGGCAAGGTTATTGCCGGTGATATTATCGACAAAGAAACTGGTGAGATTTTAGTTGCAGCAAACTCAGTAATTACAGACGAAGTACTTGAGTTATTTAGCGCAAACAAAGTTAAGAAGATTGATATGCTACATATCAATGAATCTGAAGGTGGTGCTTATGTGTCTGACACTCTTCGTCTAGATGAGACACAGACAGAGCTTGAAGCGCGCATGAGTATTTATCATGTAATGCGTCCGGGTGAGCCTGCAACTGAAGATGCGGTTAATTTATTATTTAACAATCTATTCTTTAATAACGACAGATACGACCTTTCAAAAGTTGGCCGTATGAAGTTAAATCGTCGTTTAGGTATTGATTCTGAAACTGGCGAGCATGTACTTACTAATGATGACATTATTAACGTACTTAAACTTTTAATTGGTATTAAGAATGGTAGTAACAATGTTGATGATGTTGATACGCTAGCTAATAGACGTGTAAGAGCGATTGGTGAGATGATTGAGAATCAATTTAGAATTGGTTTAGTGCGTGTTGAAAAAGCAGTTAAAGAAGGTCTAAACTTAGCCGAAACTGATGAATTAACTCCACAAGATTTAATTAACTCTAAGCCGGTTTCTGCCTCAGTAAGAGAGTTCTTCGGCTCTTCTCAACTTTCACAATTTATGGATCAAGTGAATCCATTATCAGGTGTTACACATAAGCGTCGTATTTCTGCATTAGGTCCTGGTGGTTTAACTCGTGAGCGTGCTGGATTTGAAGTACGTGACGTACATCCATCACACTATGGTCGCCTATGTCCAATTGAAACTCCTGAAGGTCCAAACATTGGTCTAATTAATACACTGGCTGTTTACGCTAAAACTAATGACTATGGCTTCTTAGAGACTCCATATCAAGTAGTTAAGGATGGTGTGGTTACAGATGAGGTGGTATACGTTTCTGCAATTGATGAAGTAAATCATACTATTGCACAGGCAAATGCTGCAGTGGATGGTAAAGGCAAGCTCACAGATGATTTAATTTCATGTCGTCATCAAAATGAATTTGTACTAGTTGATTCGGCTGACGTTACTTTGATTGATATTGATTCAAAACAAATTTCATCAGTAGCTGCATCACTAATTCCATTCCTTGAGCATGATGATGCGAACCGTGCGCTTATGGGTTCAAACATGCAACGTCAAGCGGTACCAACATTGCGAGCTGAAAAGCCACTTGTAGGTACAGGTATTGAGCGTGTTGTTGCAGCTGATTCACGTGTTTGTGTAACTGCTACACACAGCGGTGTTGTTGAGCAGGTTGATGCATCACGTATTGTAATTCGCGTTGACTCTAAACAAACAAAAGCTGGTGAATTAGGTGTTGATATTTACAATCTAAGCAAATATTCGCGTTCTAACCAAAACACTTGTATTAATCAAAAACCATTAGTTAAGCCTGGTGACAAGGTTACTCAGGGCGATGTTTTGGCAGATGGCACTTCAACAGATCTTGGTGAATTAGCACTAGGTCAGAATATGAAGCTTGCATTTATGCCATGGAATGGTTACAACTTTGAGGATTCAATTTTGATTTCTGAAAAGGTTGTGCAAGATGATCGCTATACAACTATTCATATTGAAGAGTTAACAGCTTATTCTCGTGATACTAAACTAGGTCCAGAAGAAATTACTGCTGATATTCCAAATGTTAGTGAATCGGCTTTAGCTAAATTAGATGAGGTTGGTATTGTTTATGTTGGTGCTCGTGTTAAAGGTGGAGATATTCTTGTAGGTAAGGTAACTCCTAAGAGTGAAACTGTTTTATCTCCTGAAGAAAAACTTTTACGTGCTATCTTTGGTGAGAAAGCTAACAACGTTAAGGATTCATCATTGCGTATGGGTGCTTCTAAGTCTGGTGTTGTAATTGATGTTCAAGTATTTACGCGTGATCGTGTTGAGAAAGATGCAAGAGCGCTAAGTATTGATGAAGAGCGCATGGACAAGATCAGAAAAGATATTGATGATGAGTTTGGTATTATTGAAGGAGATATTTATAGACGTATTCATCTTAAGCTTTCTGGCAATACTACAACTAAAGGCGCTGGCGATATTAAAGCTGGTGAGAAGCTGAACGCTAAGTTAATGAAAAAGCTAGACAACAAAGAAGTTGCAAAACTTCGTGTTGAAGATGCTGATATTAATAAAGAAGTTGCGGCATTGGTTAAACAAGCTAAAGCTAAACAAGTTGAGTTTGATAAGTTCTTAGAAGAAGAAAAAGCTAAGATTAATGAAGGTGCAGAATTACCACCAGGTGTTATGAAGATGGTTAAAGTTTATGTGGCAACACGTAAGACACTTCAAGTTGGTGATAAGATGGCTGGTCGTCACGGTAATAAAGGTGTTATCTCACGTGTATCACCTGTTGAAGACATGCCTTATCTTGAAGATGGTTCAACAGTAGATGTTGTGCTTAATCCTCTAGGTGTACCATCGCGTATGAATGTTGGTCAGGTGCTAGAAGTTCATTTAGGTTACGCTGCTAAAGGCTTAGGCTTTAAGATTGCTAAGATGCTTGATGAAAAACGTAAAGAAATGGTTTCTGAAATCAGAGCTTTCTTAGATAAAGTTTACAACTCATACGGCAAGAAAGAAGATCTTGACGCATTTAGCGATGAAGAGATTATCGAATTAGCTAAGAATTTACGCGAAGGTGTGCCGATGGCTACACCGGTATTTGATGGTATTGAAGAGAAAGACATTAAATCACTGCTTAAATTAGCAGATCTTCCAGAGTCTGGACAAGAGCAATTATATGATGGTCGTACAGGTGAAGCGTTTGATCGACCTGTAACTGTAGGTTATATGCATATGCTGAAACTTAATCACCTAGTTGACGACAAGATGCATGCTCGTTCTACTGGTCCATATTCACTAGTTACGCAACAACCATTAAGTGGTAAAGCGCAATTTGGTGGTCAAAGATTTGGTGAGATGGAAGTATGGGCACTTGAAGCATATGGTGCAGCACATACTTTACGTGAAATGCTAACAGTTAAATCTGATGATGTTGCTGGTCGTGCGAAGATGTATAAGAGCATCGTTGATGGCAAGAATATGACAGAATCGGTAATGCCTGAGTCATTTAATGTACTTGTTAAAGAGATTCGTGCGTTAGGTATTGATGTTGAACTTGAGCAACAGTAATTAGGAGAGACAGATGAAAGATTTATTAAAGATTCATAAGTTAGAGCAAAAAGAGCACGATTTTGATGCAATCAAAGTAGGACTTGCTTCTCCTGAGAAGATCCGCTCGTGGTCATATGGTGAGGTTAAAAAACCTGAAACTATCAACTACCGTACGTTTAAACCTGAAAGAGAAGGTTTATTCTGTGCAAAAGTATTTGGTCC
>CAYOFV010000006.1:8033-38931 GCA_964403565.1 uncultured Piscirickettsiaceae bacterium
ACCGTACGTTTAAACCTGAAAGAGAAGGTTTATTCTGTGCAAAAGTATTTGGTCCGATGAAAGACTTTGAGTGCTTATGTGGCAAATATAAGCGCATGAAGTATAGAAATGTAGTTTGTGAGAAATGTGGCGTTGAAGTTACACTATCAAAAGTGCGTCGTGAACGCATGGGTCATATCGAACTTGCCGCTCCAGTTGCACATATTTGGTACTTAAAATCACTACCATCACGCCTAGGCTTATTAATGGATATGACGCTTAAAGATATTGAGCGTGTATTGTATTTTGAAGCATTTATGGTAACTGATCCTGGATCAACTCCACTTATTCATAAGCAATTACTTACAGAAGAGATGTATTTTGATGCTCTTGATGAATATGGAGATGATGAGTTTGAAGCTAAGATGGGTGCTGAGGCAATCTATGATGTATTATCAGAGATGCAGTTAGAAAAAGAAGCTGCAAATCTTCGTGAAGATGCTCTTAATACTAAGTCACAAACAAAATTAAAGAAACTTAACAAGCGTTTAAAGCTTGTTGATTCACTAATTCAATCAGGTAACAAGCCAGAATGGATGGTGCTTAAAGTACTTCCAGTACTTCCACCTGATCTACGTCCTCTTGTACCACTTGACGGTGGTCGTTTTGCAACGTCAGATCTTAATGATTTATATCGCCGTGTAATTAATCGTAATAACCGTTTAGCGCGTCTTTTAGAGCTTGATGCTCCAGAGATTATTGTGCGTAACGAAAAGCGTATGCTACAAGAAGCGGTTGATTCATTAATCGACAATGGTCGTCGTGGTCGTGCGGTAATGGGTAACAATCGTCGTCCGCTTAAGTCTATTGCTGACATGATTAAAGGTAAGCAAGGACGCTTCAGACAAAATCTACTAGGTAAACGTGTTGACTATTCTGGTCGTTCAGTAATTGTTTGTGGACCGTATCTTAAATTACACCAGTGTGGTTTACCAAAGAAAATGGCGTTAGAATTATTTAAGCCATTTATCTACAATAAGCTACAACAAAAAGGCTTAGCTTCTACAATTAAAGCAGCTAAGAAAATGGTAGAAAGTGAAACTCCAGAAGTTTGGGATATCTTAGAGAAGGTAGTGCACCAGCATCCAGTTATGCTTAACCGTGCGCCTACACTTCACCGTTTAGGTATTCAGGCATTTGAGCCATTACTTATTGAAGGTAAAGCAATTCAACTACATCCATTAGTATGTGGCGCATTTAACGCCGACTTTGATGGTGACCAGATGGCGGTACACGTGCCATTATCTGAAGAAGCTCAACTTGAAGCTAGAACATTAATGCTTGCATCAAATAACGTACTACACTTGGCGAGTGGTGATCCAATTATCGTACCATCGCAGGACGTAATTCTAGGTCTTTACTACATGACTCGTGATATGGTAAACCAAGAAGGTGAAGGTATGGTCTTTGCTAATGCAACAGAGGCTCTTAATGCTTATGAGGCTGGATCTGTATCATTGCATGCGCAAATTAAATTACGTATTCAAAATTACGTTAAAACTGATAATAGCTATGAGCCTAGCGATAAGCAGATAGTTGATACTACAGTTGGTCGTGCAATATTCTCAAGAATTTTGCCAAAAGGTCTGTCTTTTGAATTAATTAACCAAGCTTGTACTAAGAAGGTTGTGTCAAACTTAATTCACGTTTGTTATAGAACACAAGAGTTGAAAGAGACAGTAGTTTTTGCTGATCAAATGATGTATATGGGCTTCCAATACTCAACTAAATCAGGTATTTCTTTCTGTTCAAACGATATGACAATTCCAGATACAAAAGCTGGAATGATTGAAGCTGCAGAGAGTAAGGTTAAAGATGTACAAGATCAATTCTCTAAAGGTATTTTGACTGACGGTGAGCGTTATAACAAAGTAATTGATATTTGGTCATCTACTTCTGAAGAAGTGGCAAAAGAGATGATGAATGAGGTTGGTTTTGCTGAGTTTACCGATGCTGATGGCAACACAGAGAAAAAACCATCGTTTAACTCAGTGTATATGATGGCTGATTCAGGTGCTCGTGGTTCTCCTGCACAGATGCGTCAGTTAGCTGGTATGCGTGGTCTAATGGCAAAACCTGATGGCTCAATTATTGAAACTCCAATTACTTCAAACTTTAGAGAAGGTTTGAATAATATGCAGTACTTTATTTCAACTCATGGTGCACGTAAAGGTCTTGCAGATACAGCTCTTAAAACAGCAAACTCTGGTTACCTAACTCGTCGTTTAGTAGATGTTGGTCAGGATTTAGTTATTACTGAAGATGATTGTGGCACAAGTCATGGTCTAGTAATGAAAGCATTAATTGATGGTGGTAACGTTGTACAGACTTTAGGTGATGCAACACTTGGTCGTGTTGTGGCTGAAGATGTTATGATGCCAGATTCTGATGAGGTGTTATTCCCTAAGGGGCATTTAATCACTTTAAGTGACTCTGAAAAGATCAATGATCTAGGTATTGAATCAATTAAAGCACGTTCAGCGATTACTTGTGAAACACGTTATGGTGTTTGTGCATCTTGTTATGGTAATGATATGGCACGTGGTCATAAGATTGGCGTTGGTGAGGCAGTTGGTGTTATTGCTGCTCAGTCAATTGGTGAGCCAGGTACACAGTTAACAATGCGTACATTCCATATCGGTGGTGCAGCATCAGCTTCAACTGCTGTTAATAGTATTAATATTAATACTGATGGTGATGCACACTTCGAAAATCTAAAATCAATCACTAATGCTAATGGTGATTTAGTGGTTATTTCACGTTCTTCTGAAGTATCAATTCGAAATGAAAAAGGTCAAGAGGTTGAGCGCTATAAGATTCCATATGGTGCAAGTGTACATGTACAAGATGGTGGTGCAGTTAAGGCGAAAGATAAGATTGCAGACTGGGATCCACATACACATCCAATTATTTCTGAACAATCAGGTAAAGTTGTATTTGTAGACTTTGTTGAGGGAGTTACGGTAAATAAAAATACTGATCCACTTACAGGTTTAACATTCTTTGAGATGATTGATGAAGCTGAGCGTAGTGTTGCAGCTAAAGGCTTAAAGCCACTTATTAAGGTAGTAGATGAAAATGATGATGAAGTAGTATTATCAACACATTACCTACCTTCTGAAGTTAAGATCAATCTTGAAGACAATCAAGTGATTACAGCTGGTGAAGTTTTAGCTAAGATTCCTAAAGATCAATCTAAGACAAGTGATATTACTGGTGGTCTACCACGAGTTGCAGATTTATTTGAAGCACGTAAAGCTAAAGATCATTCGATCCTTGCAGAGGCATCGGGTGTAGTTAGTTTTGGTAATCCTACTAAGAGCAAAGATCGTTTAATCATTACCAATGAAGAAGGTGAAGCAACTGAGATGATGATCCATAAATGGAGACAAATCAATGTATTCGATGGTGAGACTGTTGAAAAAGGTGATGTAATCTCTGATGGCCCATCTAATCCGCATGATATCTTACGCCTTCTAGGTGTTGAGCCTTTAGCTGATTATATTGTTAGAGAAGTGCAAAATGTATACCGCTTGCAAGGTGTAAAAATCTCTGATAAGCATATTGAAGTTATTGTTAAGCAAATGCTACGTAAGGTAGAAATTATTGATAATGGCGATTCTACATTTGTAAATGGTGAAACAGCTGAATACTCTAAAGTTATAGAGGCTAATAAGCAATTGGCTTCACAAGGCAAGGAGCAAATTACTTATCAAAGACTACTTATGGGTATTACTAAAGCATCACTTGCAACTGAGTCATTTATCTCTGCAGCATCATTCCAAGAGACAACTCGTGTACTTACAGAAGCATCAACTACTGGTCGAGTAGATACACTTAAAGGCTTGAAGGAAAATGTAATTGTTGGTCGTTTAATTCCAGCTGGTACTGGTTTTGTTCACCATCAAGAGCGTAGAGCACGTAGAGAGGCTGAGAGTATGTTTAGTGCAGATGCAGAGCAAGCTCTATCAGAAGAGTTAAGTGAAGCTGAGCAAAATTCTGAAGCAGGTGCTGAAGAATAAATAAATAGCTTTAATGCAAACAAAAAACCGCATCCATATACTGATGCGGTTTTTTTATACCTAAAAAAATCTCCAAAGTATAAAATGCTCACATGAATCAAAAGAGTTTTGACAATTTTATAGCTCAAGGATATAACCATATTCCAGTATTTAAAGAGGTAGTTTTAGATACTGATACAGCTCTTGGATTATATTTAAAATTTGCCAATACACCTTATTCATACTTATTTGAATCAGTTCAAGGTGGTGAGAAATGGGGTAGATATTCGATTATTGGTCTAGAGGCTAATACGATTATCAAAGTTTTTGACTATCAAGTACAAATTAGCCATAACGGCAAGGTTGTAGAAACTATAGATGTTGAAGATCCGCTTAAATGGATTGAAAACTATCAAAAACAATACAATGTTCCAGTTTTAGATGAGTTGCCAGAATTTAATGGTGGATTGGTTGGGTATTTTGGCTATGAGATCATTCGTTATATTGAGCCACGATTAAAAAATATAAACAAAACTGATGAGCTTGAAGTTGCTGATATTTTGCTTATGCTGTCAAACGATATTATTGTGTTTGATAATTTACAAAACAAGGCATTTGTTATTACTCATGTTAATCCAGAGAATACTTCTTATGAAGATGCGTTATCTCGTCTTGATGAAATCATATCTTCTATTGATACTCCACTTCCGAAGCTAAAGTACACGTCAGATAATATTACAAGCTCTGATTTTGTTTCAAGTTTTGGTGAAGAGAATTTCAAGTCTGCAGTTAGACATATTCAAAAATATATAGTTGCAGGCGATGTTATGCAGGTAGTACCATCGCAAAGATTAAGCTGTGAATTTAAAGCACCGCCAATAGAATTGTACAGACAGTTAAGACGTCTTAATCCTTCGCCATATATGTATTATCTGAATTTAGATGATGTATTTGTAGTTGGCTCGTCGCCTGAGATTTTAACTAGGGTGGATTCAAATAATCGCGCAACTGTACGCCCAATAGCTGGAACAAGATACCGTGGTAAAACTGAGGCTGAAGATATAGCTTTAGAAAAAGACCTTTTGGCAGATGAAAAGGAAATTGCAGAACATTTAATGTTAATTGACCTTGGTAGAAATGATCTAGGCCGAATTGCTAAAACCGGAAGTGTCGATCTTACAGACAAGATGTTTATTGAAAGATATTCACATGTTATGCATATTGTGTCAAATGTTGAGTGTGAGTTAAAAGAGGGGATGAGTGCTATAGATGTTTTAAAGGCAACTTTCCCTGCAGGAACATTATCAGGTGCACCGAAAGTTCGCGCAATGGAAATAATTGATGAGTTAGAACCACTTAAGCGCAATATATATTCTGGAGCTATTGGTTATCTATCTTGGCACGGGTGTATGGATATGGCAATTGCAATACGCACAGCAGTTATTAAGGATGAGACTCTTTATGTGCAAGCTGGAGCTGGGATTGTTCATGATTCGATTGAGCAGTCAGAGTGGGATGAAACTATGCATAAAGCCCAGGCTTTAATAAAAGCTGCAGAGCAAGTATAGTAAGTCAAATATATATCCAAAGTTAATCTATATTAATTTTTCATAAAAGTGTTGCAAATATTTTTATTATGGTTATCATAAGAGGACTTAGGTGAGATTTGATAGATCTTACAGGGTTTTATTTTTTTATTTATAAGAGGAGAGAAGCATGAAGAAAACTATTTCTTCTATCTCAGTAGCTGTTACTCTGGCATCACTTTTTGTTATGCCGACACAAGCAGGTGCTAAAGAGATGACTGATGAAGAAGTTACTTTCGGTCGTAAAGCAGGCAACTGCTTAGCATGCCATATGATTCCTGGTGGTAATCTACCGGGTAATATTGGTCCACCATTACTTGCTATGAAGGCAAGATTTCCAAACAAAGAAGATCTGCGAGAGCAAATTTGGGATGCAACAATAAAAAATCCAAATACAATTATGCCTCCATTCGGTAAGCATCAGATTCTTACTGAGAAGCAAATTGATCAAGTCACAAACTATATTTATTCAAAATAAAAGGAGAGTTATATGAAAAGAAGACTATTTCTAAAAAGCGCAATGGCAGGTTCTGCAGTTGCAACAGCCGTAGGTGCGGGTTTATTAACACCATCTGCAGTATTTGCAAACTCAGCTGACTTTAAAGCTAAGTCAGATGCAGCCGGTGCATCAATTGCAGGCGCAGGCAAAGGTTCATTTAAATTTAAAGCTCCAAAGATTGCTGAGAATGGTGCAGTTGTACCAATGACAGTAGATGCATCTAAGATGGACGGTGTAACTAACGTATCTTTCTACGTTAAAGAGAACTCTACACCTCTAGCAGCATCATTTAACTTATCTGGCGCTCAAGGCTATGTTTCTACTCGTATTAAGATGGGTAAAACATCAGCAGTTACAGCTTTAGTAACAGCAGGCGGTGCAACAACTGCTAAGAGTCAAGAAGTTAAAGTAACTATTGGTGGTTGTGGCGGTTAATTTAATTAACTAGTTAACAAGTAATCAAATTTATTAAGGAGAATTAAAAATGGCAAAAATTAAATTAAAGCCTAAAGCTAGAAAAGGTGTTATCGGTATTAAAGCTCTAATCAAGCACCCAATGGAAACTGGACTACGTAAGAAGAAAGGTAAGCTAGTACCAGCTAATCACATTGTGCACATGGTAGTTAAGCATAACGGTACTACTGTTATCGATGCTGATATCGGTTCATCAATCTCTAAGAACCCATACTTTAAGTTCCAAGTACCTGGTGCTAAAGGTGATGAAATTACTCTAGCGTACAAAGACAACAAAGGTAAAGAAGGTACAGCGACTGCTAAGTCTAAGTAACTTATATATCTCGAGGAGAGAATGATGAAGAAAATATTAACTGCAGTGATTGCCTTAGGTGTTGCGGTAACTACAGCATCAGCAACTGATGTTGAGGCTGACCGTAAAGCTTTTGTTGAGCACTTCAAATCAATCAAACCAAATGTTGAGTTTGCTGACTATACAAATGGTGTTTATGCATTTGATGAAGGCTCAAGAGAGCAGTTTGAGGAAATCTTAGACGGTATACCACCGTATGAAGAAGCTGTTGAAAAAGGCGGAGCTGAATTCGAGAAGTTTGGTTTAGGTAAGTGTGATGCGCTTAAAGATCCTAAAGCGGCTCGTTTAGCGCATCCATACTATGATGATGCAGCAGGCAAAGTAATTACCCTAGAGGCTACTATTCAAAAATGCTACACTGAGCAGACTGGTAAGAAAATGGGTACTATGAAGGGCAAGATTGCTCGTATTAGTGCTTGGATTTCAGATCAGGCAGCTGGTGAGAAGATCAATGTAAAGATTGAATCTGATGGTGCTAAAGCGGCATACGAAAGAGGCAAAGCTTTCTTCTATGCTAAGCGTGGTCAATTCAATATGTCATGTGCAGATTGTCATGTTTACAACGCTGACAAGAAAGCTCGTGCTGATATCTTGTCACCTGCGTTAGGTCATACTACTCACGTTCCTATGTATCGTGCAAAATGGGCTGGTATCGGAACTCTACATCGTCGTTATGGCGGTTGTTTGAAGAATATGCGTGCTAAGCCAATTATGGCACAGTCTGACATATATGGTGATATGGAATTATTCCATCAGGCAATGAGTAATGGTCTTGAAATCACTGATGCACGTTATAGAAAGTAAGGAGAATATTATGAAAAAAGTATTAATTGTTGCTTTTTCAGTATTTACCTTATCAGCTAATGCCAACTTTATGGAGTCAGGTCATAATTGGAACAAAGGTTCTTCTGTAGATCCTTTTGCCGCAGCAATTGCTGCAGCTGAGTCCGGATATGCTACAAACCTAAAGGCTAACATGGCGTGGCGTGACACAGGAAAAATGATCAATGAAGCTAAAAAGTTACATAAAGCTGGAAAGCTAGATGCAGCTGTAGCACTTGCTAACAAAGCGCATAAGCAGACAGCGAATGCAGCTAGTCAGCATAAACTTGCTACTATAGCCGGTCCAAGATTTTAAGTTAATTCTTAAGTCATTAAAAACGCCCCTTTATTGGGGCGTTTTTATTTAATAATTTAAAAAAACAGCTGTTTTACAAGTTGTAAAATAGAACAAATATTCTCAAAATATTTATAGACTTACCACTTAGATTTTAATGTCAAATTCTCAATTTGTTCACCTTCAATGTCAAAGCGAATACTCTGTTGAGAACTCTCTAGTACGAATTCCAAAATTAATTGATAAGGCTAAAGACCTTGGTTTTTCATCAATTGCACTTACTGATAAATTTAATATGTTTGCTGCTGTTAAATTTTATCAAAAAGCAACAGCAGCAGGTATAAAGCCTATTTTTGGTGCACAAATTCGCATAAGAGAAGAAGATGAATATAGTGATGCACTACTATTATGTATTGATCAGGTTGGTTATTTAAATCTATCAGATCTAATTTCTCAAGCGTATACAGGCAAACATGAAATCGAGGGTATAAGCTTAAGCAAAGAGCAAATAATTAAGCTTAACTCTGGCCTGATTATGATTGCATCAGCTCTTAATTCTGACATTACTCAACATCTATTGAGTAATCAAGTTATTGAGGCAAGTGAAAGGGCTAAATTTTGGCAAGAGGTGTTTGATGATAGGTTTTATATTGGGGTTGAAAGAACTTCGAGAGAGCACAATAATGAACACTTGCATCAAGCGCTTAATTTAGCGCTTAACTTAAACATACCAATAGTTGCAACAAATGATGTTCAGTTTATCGAAAAAGCAGATTTTGATGCACATGAGGCTCGTATTTGTATTTTTGATGGCACACTAATAGATGATACTAATCGTGCTAAGAAGTTTTCTACTGAACAATACCTCAAGTCAGATAAGGAGATGCAAGAATTATTTGCTGACATTCCTGAAGCTATAGAAAATACTCTGCAAATTGCAAAACGCTGCAATGTGCATTTCAAGCTATTTGATAAAAACTATTTGCCTGATTTTCCTGTACCTAAAGGTATGACAATGGCAGAATTTTTTGCAAAAGAATCTGAGAATGGTTTATTAGAAAAACTTAACGGTAGAGATTTGGACAATAAGACCTATAAAGATAGGCTTAAATTTGAACTTGATGTGATTATCCAAATGGATTTTCCAGGTTATTTTCTTATTGTTGCTGACTTTATTCGCTGGAGCAAGGAAAACGGCATACCTGTTGGTCCTGGAAGGGGTTCTGGTGCAGGCTCTTTAGTGGCTTATGTGCTTGGAATTACTAATGTAGATCCAATTAAACATGGTTTATTATTTGAGAGATTTCTTAATCCTGAGCGTGTATCTATGCCAGATTTTGATATTGATTTTTGTACCGATAGACGTGACGAAGTAATTGAATACGTTGCAAAGAAGTATGGATCAGAAAAGGTGTCACAAATTATTACTTATGGCACCATGGCTGCAAAAGGCGTTGTGCGTGATGTAGGACGTGTTTTAGGACATCCTTATGGTTTTAGTGACAAGATATCCAAACTCATACCTAATGAGTTAAAAATGACACTTGATAAAGCCCTGTCTCCTAGTGATGAAGGAGGTTCGGACGACTTGCGTACTAGATATGATGCTGAAGAGGCGGTAACTGAGCTGATAAATCTTTCAAAAAAATTAGAAGGTGTTGTGCGCAATGTTGGTACACATGCTGGTGGAGTGGTAATAGCACCTTCAAAAATTAGTGATTTTTGTCCAGTGTACAAAGCTAGCGAAACTGATGGTGTAGTTTCGCAGTTTGATAAGAATGATGTAGAAGCTGTTGGATTAGTAAAATTTGACTTCTTAGGCTTGTCTAACCTTACGGTAATTGATAAAGCAATTAAGATGATAAACGCTAAAGAATTAAGCGAAGAGCCAATTGATCTTGATTCATTGCCATTAGATGATGAAAAAGTTTATGAATTATTGCAGCGTTGTGACACTACGGGAATTTTTCAGCTTGAGTCTGAAGGCATGCGTGGGTATTTAAAGAAGCTGCAAGCAGATACTTTTGAAGATATTGTGGCTATGTTAGCCCTATATCGCCCAGGTCCTTTAGATGCAGGAATGGTAGATGATTACATCAATGTAAAACATGGAGCTAAAGTAAAGTATCCACATCCGATGTTAGAAGAAATTTTAGCACCTACTAACGGGGTATTTTTGTATCAAGAACAAGTTATGCGCTCAGCACAGGTGATGGCAGGATATTCACTTGGTGGCGCTGATTTATTGCGTCGAGCAATGGGTAAGAAAAAGCCAGAAGAAATGGCTAAGCAAAGAGATGTATTTGTATCTGGTGCTGCTAGTAATAATATTGATGAGAAAAAAGCCAATGAGATTTTTGACTTAATTGACAAGTTTTCTGGATACGGGTTTAACAAATCACACTCTGTTGCATACGCCTATGTTTCTTACCATACAGCATATTTAAAATCTCATTATCCAGCGCCATTTATGGCTGCAGTTTTATCTGGAATGATGGATGATACTGATCGTATTGCTTTTACTGTAAATGAAGTTGAGCAAATGGGCTTGATAATGAATCCTCCTAATGTATGCGAATCTGAATTTGAATTTACAATTAAAGATAAAAAGACTTTGTTTTATGGCTTAGGAGCTATTAAAGGAGTTGGAGAGGGCTTAGTTGAAGCGTTAGTAGAGGAAAGGCAGGCTAATGGCTTGTATAAGGATATATTTGATTTTTGCCATAGAATTGAGAAAAAACATCTTAATAGGCGCGCAATTGAGGCATTGATCTATGCTGGAGCTTTTGATGTATTTGGTATTGATAGAGCCATACTTATTAAAACTTATCCTTCTGCTGTTAAACAAGCTGAGCAAAAGCAGAACGACGTCTCATCTGGTCAAGGTGGTCTATTTGCAGATGTGGAGCAGCATAATGAGTATGAGGTTAGTTACATAAACGCTAAAGAGTTTTCATTTCAGCAAAGATTAGCATTGGAAAAAAGTGTAATGGGTTATTATTTTTATGACCACCCAACTGATGAATATAAGCAAGATCTTAAACATATAAGTGCAACCGTACCAAGCAACATAATTTATCGAAATAACAAAGATGTGCGAGTTTTGGCGCTTATTTCCGAAATACGCTACCGTGCAACAAAGTCTGGAGGGCAGATTGCCACTATTATTGTTGAGGATGGTTCAAAACAGTTAAATGCTGTGGCTTTTACTAAAGTGTTAGCGCAAGTGAGTGATAAGTTAAATGTTGATGAGGTTGTAGTTATAACCGGAAGAATTGGCAAAGACTTTAGAGATGAGTGGCAAATTGTAATTGACAAGATTGACAGCATTGATGAAGTAAAAATGAGTTATGCCAAGAGTTTTGAGATAGTTTTATCTGTTAATCATCAGTCAATTATTAACAAAATCACCCCAATTCTTGTTGAGAATAAAGGCAATTGCCCAGTTAAGATAACATATGCTGATAAAAATATAAAAGGCTCAATACCGCTTAGTCAAGAGTATATGGTTAGTCCTAACAACAAGCTATCTGATGCAATTGATGATATTGCCCAGGATAGGATTACCAAAATTCATTATCACTAACACTGTCTTAGATAATATCTAGCATTATCCTGACGATATTCATTAATCCTTATTTTATTTCCAATATAAATATCAATTTGTCCAGAGCAACTTGTGTTTAATAAATTTATATTTAAATTGTTATAACGCTTAACAACTTTAGATGCCGGATGGTTAAAACGATTTTTAAATCCAGCCGAAACAATAGCGTGCTTGGGGTTTACAGCTTGTAAAAAATCAATTGTAGAAGAGGTTTTGCTTCCATGGTGTGGAACTATTAATACACTGCTAGATAGTTTATCTCTTATTGTTGCAATAAGATGATTTTCAGCTTTTTTCTCAATATCTGCACTTAATAGCACTGAATGTTTGTTATTCGATACTTTTATAACGCAAGATGCATTATTGCCAGTAAATTTGTCTTTAGGGTGTAGAATTTCAAAATATACATCGTTCCAACTCCAGTTTTGAGCTGTATTACAACTTATACTTGATGGAATTTTATCCGGAACGGAAGTAATAATTTCATTTATGGTTAATGCATCATTAATACTTTTAAAACCACCAATATGATCATTATCACCATGAGAAATAATTACTTTATCCAATTGGTTTATGTGTTGTGATCGAAGATAGGGTATTACTACGGCATTACCAAGATTAAACCCTGATGGATAACTAGCTCCAGTATCAAAAAGTAGTGCATGATCTTTGGTTTTAACAACGATTGCAAGACCTTGTCCTACATCGAGTGTTGTTACAAGAAATTCATTATTGTTAATTTTATTTGGATTGTTAAGAAATACACTTATGATTAATACAAGTGCAACTATTCTTAGTTTTAGATCTTTTGGTATAAGAAGCAAAAATACAGCAATAATAAGCAATATCAATTCTAAATTGGAATTGTGACCATAATTCCAAGTATTAAAACTAACACTGCTAATAAATTTAAGAACATATGATAGTGCTTCAAGTGCTTCATTTGCAATTAGCAAACTAAGGTAAGACAATGATTCAAATCCAAAAGCGTGAAAAATTGCACCAATTAGCGCAAGAGGAGTGGTTATAAAGCTAAAAACAGGTATTGCAATTAAATTAGCAATAGGAGAGAGTACAGATCCTGATGCGAAAAACCAAGCTATCAGTGGCAGAGTTGCAATACTAATAAGTAGTTGTATATACAAAAGTTGGTATGCCCAATGCTTGCCTTTACACCTATCAAGTGCATAGATAATAACAGCTACAACATAAAATGATAACCAAAACCCAATTGAGAAAATACTTAACGGATTAAAAATAAGAACAGCAATAAGTGCTATTCCGTATAGCTGCCAAGAGCTATGATTGCGACGCAAAATCAAACTTATAAATACAACAGAAGCCATAATAAGCGCCCTTTGTGTTGGAATAGAAAGTCCGGCAATTAGAGCGTAGATAATTGCGCTAGCTAGCCCGAAATAACTACCAATAATTTGATACGGTACTTTTGCAATACAGCTACTACACCTTCTCCAGATAAATCCAGCGAAGAGGAACACAAATCCGGAGATAAGGCCAATGTGTAGTCCTGAAATAACACTAAGGTGAGTAGTGTTGGTTTGAGTAAACAATTCCCAATTGTTTTTATCAATTAGCGATCTGTCGCCAATAATAAGAGCATTCAACACCCCGCCAAAACTAAATTTATTAAATAAAGGTAAGAGGCCATCTCTAATTTTTGCACGAACAGAATTAATAGATAAATCAGAATTGTGGTTGATAAATTTATTATCTGGTGAATTTCTTACATATCCAGTAGCATCAATTTGCTCATAAAATAAATATTTTTCAAAGTCAAAACCGCCTGAATTTTGAAAACTGTTGTTTTGTTTAAGTTTTACAACAAGGTTATAAAAATCACCAGTTTTTAATTTTGGTGTATTTTTAGCATACCATGATAGTTTTAACTTTGATTCAAATGGTTTTTTACTGGTAAATATAAATTTAGATCTTTTATCGTCTGCCTCAACTAATGATGTTATTTCTCCATAAATATTTATTGGCTTGTATAGAAATTCATCTGCAACTCTACTCTCTAAAACATATGCAGAAAATACACCCATCCAGGCGAAACCGAGTAGAAAAAATCCAAGATTTATCGATACTACTTTAAAACGAGAAAAAGTTGCAAAAATAAGAAGAAAAATTGCCAAAAATACGCTAAATTCTAAATACGAAATATCTAGTGTACTTTTATATGAAAAAACAATGATTCCAAGCAGGAAATTTATAGCAAAAATCAACATATTTTTTGTATAAATTTTAAGCAGTATTTGTAGTTCATGTAATTAGTATTTAATGATAGTCTAATATGTCGTGAAACACTTGATTTTATGCGTGGAACGTACAGAGTTTTCCTCCAGAGTGTAACTAAAGTAAAAAATTATGATTTTCTAATATTATGGTTTTAAGTAATTTTTTATAAGTCATTGATTTTTAATGAAAAAAAATAACTGTTTAGTTTTTATTCAAAACCATAGAAATACCTATTCTATAAAGGTTTTTACAAGTTTATTACAAGATATTAACAGAGTTATCCACAGTTTTGTTGGTAACTTTTTTAGATGTTGATTTATCAAGGTTTTTTGCTAATTATAAGAATTCTCTTATAAAGATTTTAAGAATTTTTTCAGCAATATTTTGTTTAGTGTTTTTGTCAATTTTTTCGACTAAATTTTTAGTAATAAAATACACCTCATTTTCATTGGATTTAAAGCCAAAATCAGCATTTGAAACATCATTTAAAATAATTGCATCGCAACCCTTGTTTTTTAGCTTGTTTTTTGCATTTTTTTCTAAATTTTGTGTCTCTGCAGCAAAGCCGATACAAATTGGTTTTTTATCTAAATTACAGACTTGTTTTAGTATGTCTTTTGTTGGTTCAAGTTCAATCGTTAAATTATTTCCGTCTTTTTTAATTTTTTGATTGCTAATATTTTTTGCTTTGTAATCGCTTACTGCTGCTACCGATACAAAAATATCAGTTTTTTCGATATTTTCCATAACGGTTTTGTGCATTTTTTCAGCACTAAGTGCGCTAATACATGTTGCCTTATTATTAAGATCTATTGAAATATTGCCATAAACAATCGTTACACTTGCCCCATTGTTTATAAATACATCTGCTATAGCTGACCCCATTTTTCCAGAGCTATGATTGGATATATATCGCACAGGGTCTATTTGCTCAACAGTTGCACCAAGGGTAATCAACACTTCTTTGCCTGTAAGGTAGTTTGATTCAAAACTTTTGGCTACAAAATTAGCTATATTGCTTGGTTCTGCCAAACGACCCTGACCTATATCTCCACAGGCTTGCTCGCCATGTTCTGGTTCAATTACTTTGAATCCTAACTTTGTAATATTTGTTAAATTATTAATAACAGAATTGGATTTATACATCTCAACATTCATAGCAGGAGCTATAAATATATTAGCCTTTGTTGCAAGAATAACACTAGTTAATAAATCTGACGCTCTTCCAGTAGCAATATTTGCAATAGTATTTGCACTTGCTGGAGCAACTAAGACAATATCAGCCCATTTGGCCAACTCTATATGCCCCATGGCAAGCTCGGCTTCCTTATCCCAAAGATTGTTATGCACCTTGTGCTTTGATACAGTTTGTAGCGATAGATCGGTTATAAATTTTGCACCACCACTTGAAAGTATAACCCTTACATCTGCACCAAGATCTTGTAGTCTGCGAACTATATCTGGAGCTTTGTAGGCTGAAATTGAGCCGCTAACTCCAAGTACAATACGTTTATTGGTAAGTATCTTAGTCATTAATTGCCGCTGTTATTTTTATATCTTTGCCTATGGTTCGTATATCTTTAATTGTTAAAGATATTTTTTTATCCATAGTGTCAATTGGAAGGTTGATAAATGAATTAGCATCACTACCCATAATAATTGGCGCTGTATAGATAACAAATTCATCAATCAACTTATCTTTCAGCATAGCACCAATAAGACCAGGGCCAGCCTCAAGTAAAACACTATTGATTTCTTTATCTGCAAGTGTTGTTAATACATTAGTAAGATTAACTTTGCCTTTGCTGTTGTTGGTAGAGTTGTTACTATTAAAAATTATTGTAGGAGCTTCATCCGAAAGAATATTTAGTTTGGCATCGTTAATTATATCTTTACTATCAATAACTACCCTAATTGGAGATGCTGTAGTATCATCAAGCCTAACGGTCATTGATGGATTATCAGCAATTACTGTGCCAGATCCAGTCATAATGGCTTGGTTTTGAGATCTTAATTTATGCACATCAACTCTTGCAGCATCAGATGTAATCCATTTACTTTCACCAGATGCCATCGAGGTTTTTCCATCTAAACTCATTGCAACTTTACAAGTTACAAATGGACGTTTGTCTACCATACGTTTGATAAATCCACGGTTTAATTCTTTCGCTTGTTCTTCAAGTAGGCCAACTTTAACTTTAATACCAGCGTTTTTAAGAATCTCAATGCCACGACCACTTACTTGTGGATTTGGATCAAGCATTGCGATGATAACTTTTTTAGCTCCAGAGTTTACAATTGCATCAGCGCAAGGCGGGGTTTTTCCTTGATGTGAACACGGTTCAAGTGTTAGATAAATTGTTGCACCGTTTGCATTATTGTTGATTTGATTTAGTGCATTAACCTCAGCGTGGTTTTCGCCATATTTTTGATGCCAGCCTTTGGCGATAATATTATCGTCTTTTGTAATCACACAACCAACCATAGGATTGCCTTTAACACTAAGCATTCCCTTGCGTGCAAGCCTTAGTGCAATAGACATATTTTCTCTATCGTTTATTGAAAAAGTTGACATGATATTTCAGATATAATTGTGCAATTATTTTGTATAAAAGTTAACCATATTTTACTCGGGAGAATAACGTGGATGAGAATAAAAAACAAGCCTTAAAAGCAGCGCTTAGTCAAATAGATAAACAATTTGGCAAAGGCTCGGTAATGTTTTTAGGTGATGAGCAATCTAATTCAGATATTGAAGCAGTTTCAACTGGAAGTTTGTCATTAGATATTGCTTTAGGTATTGGCGGTTTGCCACGTGGCCGTATTATTGAAATTTACGGCCCAGAGTCATCAGGAAAAACTACGTTAACCCTTCATGCAATAGCCGAGATGCAAAAAGTTGGCGGCACGGCTGCATTTATCGATGCAGAGCATGCTCTTGATCCACAATATGCTAAGCGCTTAGGTGTTAATACTGATGAGTTGTTAATATCGCAACCAGATACTGGTGAGCAGGCATTGGAGATTGCAGATATGTTAGTTCGATCAGGCGGTGTTGATATTGTAGTGATTGATTCTGTTGCTGCCCTTACTCCAAAGGCCGAAATTGAAGGTGACATGGGTGATTCACATATGGGATTGCAAGCACGACTTATGTCACAAGCTTTAAGAAAACTAACGGCAAACATCAAGAAAACCAATACTATGGTTATATTTATTAACCAGCTTAGAATGAAGATTGGAGTTATGTTTGGCAATCCAGAAACCACTACAGGCGGTAATGCGCTTAAGTTTTATGCATCTGTTAGACTTGATATTCGCAGAATAGGTGCAATTAAAAAAGGTGATGAGATTCTTGGTAATGAAACCAGAGTTAAAGTGTTAAAAAACAAAGTATCCCCACCATTTAAACAAGCTGAATTTCAAATTTTGTATAACCAAGGAATCTCTCGTGAGAGTGAAATTATTGATCTTGGTGTGGCAAATGGCTTTGTAGAAAAAGCCGGAGCTTGGTACAGTGTAGAAGGTACGCGTATAGGCCAGGGTAGAGACAATGCAAGAGATTATTTAAAAGAAAATCCTGAACTAAGCCAAGAAATTGAGAACAAAATTCGTGAAAAATTAAACTCTGGTGCCAAATCAGAAGAGTAATAATTGCTATCAATCAGCACTAAGAATGCTCGTACGTCGCGAGCATTCTTTGTTTGAGCTAGAGCAAAAACTTAAAATCAAAGAATTTGAATATGCTCAAATAACCGAAGCACTATCTTTATTAGTCAAACAAGGTTATCAGAGTGACGAAAGATTTGCAGAAGCATTTATTCGTATGCGCCACAATCAAGGAAAAGGGCCAATAAAAATTGCAGCAGAACTCAAACAAAGAGGGGTGGTTAGTTTTGATTTATCAGTTTTTGATTTTTTTAAGCTTGCCAAAAAAGTTAAAGAAAAAAAATTTGGTGTAGAAAAAGTAAATAATTACAAAGAAAAAGCTAAACAACAAAGATTTTTACAATCAAGAGGTTTTAGTTTTGAGCAAATAAATTATGCAATTGATGATTAGTTCAGTATTTGATAAAAATTGGGAAGCGGATGCATAGTACTAGCCCAAGCCAAACTAAAGCTTATGATTTTAAAACTAGGGATATTCTAGTATTAAAAAAACTTTGGCCATACCTGCTAAGAATGCGCACTCGAGTTATCTTAGCGCTTGGTTTTTTAATTCTAGCAAAAGTGGCAAATGTTGGAATTCCTGTTGTACTAAAAGAGATTGTTGATAGTCTAGATCAACAAAATATAGCTCTGGTTTTACCGCTAGGTTTGTTATTTGCTTATGGTCTTTTACGATTGGCAAGCTCACTGTTTAATGAACTAAGAGATGCTATATTTGCCAAGGTGCGTTATCGCGCTATGCATCTTATAGCTTTAGGTGTGTTTAAACATTTGCATACATTAGATCTGTCATTTCATCTAGATCGTAGAATAGGTGGTATTACTCGTGATATTGATCGTGGAACTCAAAGTGTATCTACTCTTTTATCAATCTTTGTGTTTAATATTCTACCTGTAGTGTTTGAGATTTGCCTAGTGGTTGGAATCCTTTGGCTTAGTTATGATATTTTATTTGCCTTTGTTTCTTTAATAACCGTGGTGTTTTATATTTTATTAACAATCAAAATTACCACTTGGAGAATGAAGTATCGTTACGAAATGAACGATATGCAATCTGAGGCAAACACTAACGCTGTAGATAGTTTGATTAACTATGAAACGGTTAAATACTTTAATCAAGAGGACTTTGAAATAAATCGTTACGACAAGACTATGTCGCGCTGGGAGGATGTTGCAGTTAGAAGTTTTACTTCAATGACAGCACTTAATTTTGTTCAAGGTGCGGTTATTGCTATTGGTGTAACTTTGATTTTAGTTTTAGCATCACAAGGTGTGGTTGATCAAAGTTTAACCCTTGGTGATTTGATCATGATTCAGGCATTATTACTGCAATTATTTATGCCACTTGGCTCGCTGGGAATAATTTATAGACAAATCAAGCATAACTTTATCGATATGAACAATATGTTTGATTTGCTAGATAGATCTTCTAAGGTGGAGAATAGCACAAGCGCTAAAGACTTAGCTATTGATAAAGCTCAGGTTGAGTTTAATAATATTTCTTTTGCTTACAAAGGCAAGCAAGAGGTGTTAAAAGACATTAGTTTTAAAATTAATCCAGGACAAAAAGTAGCCATTGTTGGTCAATCAGGATCTGGAAAGTCAACCTTGGCAAAGCTACTATTTAGATTTTATGATCTTTCTTCAGGTGTTATATCAATTGATTCTCAAGACATTAAATCTGTAACTCAAGATTCTCTTAGACGTGCAATTGGTGTTGTACCACAAGATAGTGTGATGTTTAACGAATCTATTTATTACAACATTGCTTATGGCAATCCGGATGCTACTAATGAAGAGGTTGAACGCGTTGCTAAATTAGCATTTATTGATGAATTTATCGCCTCTTTGCCTCAAGGGTATGACACCATTGTGGGTGAAAGAGGATTAAAATTATCAGGCGGTGAAAAACAACGTTTAGCCATTGCTCGAGTTTTGTTAAAAAATCCACCAATTTTGATTTTTGATGAGGCGACTTCGGCGCTAGATTCTTATTCGGAAAAGATGGTGCAAAAAGCATTAAACTCTTTGGCAAAAGAACATACAACATTGGTAATAGCACATAGATTATCAACAATTATTGACAGTGATCAGATTATTGTTCTTGGCGATGGAATGATTAAAGAGATGGGTAAGCATAATGACCTTCTAGGTAAACGTGGTGAATATTACCACCTGTGGCAAATGCAAATTAATAAAGAAAAAGATGAAATTTAACCTAATAAATACTAATAATAAGGCCAGACGTGGCAGAATAACTTTTGAACGTGGAGAGGTTGAAACTCCAGCTTTTATGCCGGTTGGTACCTATGGTACAGTAAAGGCTATGACACCTGAAGAAGTGGACGGAATTGGTGCACAGATTATCTTGGGAAACACATTTCACTTATCAATAACACCAGGTACAGATGTTATTAAAGCTCACGGCGATTTACATGACTTCATGCATTGGAGTGGTCCAATATTAACTGATTCAGGCGGCTTTCAGGTCTTTAGTTTGGGTGATATGCGCAAAATAAGCGAAAAGGGTGTTAACTTCCAATCTCCTAAAGATGGCGCTAAGATTTTTATGGGCCCAGAGGAGTCAATGCAGATTCAAAAAGATCTAGGATCAGATATTGTGATGATATTTGATGAATGCACACCGTATCCTGCCGATAAGCCTACTGCTGATAAATCAATGCAATTATCTCTTCGTTGGGCAAAAAGATCTAGAGATGAGCACGATAGATTAAATAATAACAATGCTTTGTTTGGTATTGTACAAGGTGGAATGTATGAAGATTTGCGTAAAATCTCTGCTAAAGAGCTAATCAACATTGGTTTCGATGGTTTTGCCATAGGTGGTTTAAGTGTTGGTGAGCCAAAAGAAGAGATGATAAAAGTCTTGGATTATTTGCCACAAGAATTGCCAAACGATAAACCTAGATATTTAATGGGTGTTGGCACGCCAGAAGATTTGGTTGAAGCAGTTGAGCGTGGTATTGATATGTTTGATTGTGTTATGCCAACCCGTAATGCCCGCAATGGATATTTATTCACCTCCAAAGGCACTGTAAAAATTCGTAATGCCGTGCATAAGCTAGACACTAGACCTGTAGATGAAAATTGCAATTGTTACACTTGTAAAAATTATTCTAGATCATACCTTCATCACCTGCAAAGAAAAAATGAAATTCTAGGCTCTAGACTTAATACTATTCATAATTTATTTTATTATCAAGACTTGATGCAACAAATGCGAAGTGCAATAGAAAAAAATGCATTTGATGAATTTAAACAAAATTTCTACCAGTTAAGAAGTGACAACACCTAAGTTATTATTTTTTGTTGATGAGGGTGGTTTTGATGACTTTACTCCAATATTTAACAGTATGGGATATGAGGTAGATTTTGAAGATTCACAACGCAAGGCGGTTAAACTAGCAAAGAAAAATACTTATAAATCTGTAGTTGCAGAGTTTAGCTACAATCCTGAATTTAGAGATAGAGTTAGCAATATAGAATCACTACTTGCAACACTTGAGTCATTTTCTCCAGATGCAAAAATTATTTTGTTATACGATGATATAAACCAACCACAATTAGAGCAATTAAAGCATCGCTATAGTATTAGCAAAGTATTGAAATTTCCAGTTAATGAAGAGGATATAAGATCATCTTTAGTTTAGCGTCTCATTATTGAAATAAATATCTAATACACTTTTTGCTAAAGGTGCAGCTACAGAGCTACCACTGCCGCCATTTTCTACAATTACAGCTATTGCTATTTGTGGGTTGTCTATTGGGGCAAAACCAGTAAATAGGGCATGATCTCTTAATTTTTCATCTAACTTTTCAGCAATATATTGCTCTTCAGCATCAAGACCAAAAACCTGTGCAGTTCCAGTTTTTCCTGCAATGGTATAGTTTAAGTCTTTATTAATTCGTCTAGCCGTACCTTTTGGGCCATAAACGGTTTGCTTCATACCGTCAATTACATCTTCCCAGTTTTTAATATTTTTTATTGGAATCTGACTTGATTTTGATACTTCAGTTTCAATAATAGCTTGATTGGGTTTTTGAGTATTTTTTAGTAATTTAGGTTGAATAAGTTGTCCTTTGTTAGCTAGTGCAGCAGTAGCAACTGCTAGTTGCAATGGTGAGGTAGTCATAAACCCTTGTCCAATACCAGTGATAAGGGTTTCGCCTCTGTACCAAGGCTCGTCACGGTTAATTTTTTTCCATGATTTTGATGGTAATATACCACCACGCTCCCCAGGTATGTCGATTCCAGTTCTTTTGCCAAAATTAAAATATTTTAGGTTGTCATGAAGTGCATCTATTCCCATCTTATCGGCAAGATCATAGAAAAATACATCACACGACTCTGCAATAGCATCTTTAACATTAACATGAGAGTGTCCAGTACGTTTCCAGTCGTTAAATTTACGTTTAACATTTGGTAGTTTGAAATAACCTGGACAAAAGGTTGAGCTCTCATCAGTTATAAATCCATTTTCTAATCCTGCAAGAGCAACCATTGGTTTTACAGTTGATCCTGGTGGGTACAAACCTTGGATAGTTCGGTTTAATAAAGGAATGTCAGTTGATGTCTGTAATGAATTGTAATTTTTGTGCGAAATGCCATTAACAAACCAATTTGGATTGTATGTTGGTGTACTTACAAAGGTTAAAATCTCTCCTGTTTTAACATCAACTGCAACAATTGCACCACGCCTATCTTTAAGTACCGACTCTGCTTTTTTTTGCATGTCTAAGTCTATAGTTAAGTATAGATTATTGCCTGCAATAGCAGGAGTTGTAATTTTGGTATCAATTATTCTGCCAATCACATTGCGCTCAATTTGCATCTCTCCACTACTTCCATGCAAAATAGTTTCATATTGTTTTTCAATTCCAGTTTTTCCAACAAAAGAAGTTCCAAGATAATTGTCTTTATCGTAAAAGGCTTTATCTTTTTTATTCATTCTTGATACGTATCCAATTGCATGCACGCTAGAAGAATTATTTGGATATGTGCGATGGTGATAGGATTCTATATCCACGCCAATGTATTTATTACTTACTAAGAACTTAGCAACAAGCTCTTCGCTTAAGTTGTGTCTTACTGGAATATTGTGAAATTTTTTATAGCGCTTTCTAGTTTTGTGAAATTGTTTTATGTCATCAGCGTTGATAAATCCATCTTTTTCTAGCTGCAGCAAAATCTTGCTAATATTTTTAGTTTTTTCGGGGGTAAGTGTTAGTTTGTAAGACAGTTTGTTGTCTGCAAGTATTTTTCCATTTCTATCAAATATTTTTCCTCTTAATGGAGTTATTGGCACAGTATGTAATTGATTACCAAGCGCCTCTTCAACATAATAGTTATGATTTGTTATTTGTAAATTATGGATTCTTACAACAATAATCAAAGTAAGAATTAATATAAATATAAAGGCGATTTTCACCCTAGAGGAAAATATTTTACTCTCGGCTTTTGTATTGCCTAGCTGGTCCATTATTGGTGTCTACACTTGGATAATAAAAGTCTGACAACAGGCCAAAGGATTGCACCAGTTAATGGGCTAACTAATATTAGATAATCAAAATTAAATCCTTGAGTTAACGCATGTACTGTTAAAAACGTTAATAGATAAACAACTGATGATCCAAAAACATAAACTTGTTGAGTGGAAAGGTTTGATACATAGAATGATTGTTTAACATTGGTAATAAATGCACTAGCAAAAATTAAAGCCAATGCATTCTGCCCAAGTATATCGCCATGAAGGATATCAAGCAGTAATCCCAATATAAGAGCAATAATCAATCTTCCTTTTGCTGGAAAATTTACCAACCAGTACGTGTACAAAAGTAGCATCCAAAATGGCTGGGCGTTGCTAATTAAATCAGGCAAAGGAATCGCGCTAATAATAAGAGAAAATATGGTTATTTTTAATAAAAAAATATATGTCCTTTGCTTGTTCATATCTAATCAGTTGTAATAATTACAAATTCAAGGTCTTGAGTATCTTGAATAGGATCTAACTCAATATACAAAAAAGAATCGTTTTTATTTTGTTTAATATTAGATACTTTTCCAACTGGATACCCGCTTGGAAACTTATCTCCCATTCCGGAGGTTAGAAACATATCTCCTATTTTGATATCTGAGATATTTTCAATAAATTCAACTTTTAATAATTCTTTATTAAGTGCAAATCCTTTTGTTACTCCACGAATTCCATTGCGTGCATTTTTAACTGGAACATATTGAGTAGGGTCGGTAATAATTGATATGGTGGCAAAGCTGTCACTAACTAAGGTTACTTGACCAACAACTCCATTTGCCGCTAGAGCTACCTGCCCAAGTCTTATTCCATCATCACTACCTTTATTTACAACTAGTTGTTTTTTTAGACGTGATTTATTAATTGAAACAACTCTAGATAATTTAAATTCTTTGTTACTTATTGAGTATTTAGAGTTAAGTAGGTTTTTGAGTTTTTTATTCTCTAATCTTAGAGAGTCGAGCTCTTGTAGTTTGGCTTTGAGTTTAAAGTTTTCTGCATTTAGGTGCTTGTTTTGGCTGAGTAATTTGTCTTTAGTTCTGCCTTGTTCATTGATCCATATATATAGTTGTGAAGGAATATTAACTAGTGCATAAATTGGAGAAATTGCATAATTAACAGCGCTTCTTACCCTATCAAGATAAGAAAATTTATAATCAGAAATGATTAAAAATATAGCAATTATTGCGGGAAATAAAAGTCTAATAAACTTCATACACCCTCTAAATCACCATAGATTACAATATTTACTCAGCAGCTAAGAATCCCATGTTGTGTTTGCTGATCATATCAAGGGCAACACCACCACCTCTTGCTACACAAGTAAGTGGATCATCAGCAATACGAACTGGTAGATTAGTTTCTTGATTAATAAGTTTGTCTAATCCATCGAGTAAAGCGCCACCACCGGTTAATACTAGACCGTTTTCTGCAATATCAGAACTTAGCTCAGGTGGAGTTTTTTCAAGTGCAGTTCTGACCGCGCCAAGTATCATTTTAAGTGGCTCTTGGAGTGCTTCAAGAATCTCAGTGTTGGTAATCTCAAAACTTACTGGAATACCTTTGGCAACATCACGACCTCTGAATTCGATTTTTTTAACTGCAGAAGATTTAAATGCAGAGCCAACTTCTTCTTTAATTTGCTCGGCAGTTGCATCACCAATAATAATCCCGTGTTCACGACGTACAAATTTAACAATAGTGTCATCAAATACATCACCACCAACTCGTAGAGAGTCTGAGTACACAATACCATTGAGTGACATAATGGCGATTTCTGTCGTACCACCACCAATATCAATTACCATAGCACCTGAGGCTTCTTCAATGGCCATTCCAGCACCAAGAGCGGCAGCCATAGGTTCTTCAATAAGGTAAACATCACGAGCACCAGCGCCAACTGCGCTTTCCTTAATTGCACGACGCTCAACTTGAGTTGCGCCACAAGGTACACAAATTAGTACTTTTGGAGACGGTGAAAAGAATCCGGTTTTTAATACTTTGCGAATAAAGTGTTGTAGCATTTTTTCTGTTACTTTAAAGTCAGCAATTACACCGTCTTTCATTGGTCTGATTGCCTCAATTGAACCTGGAGTCCTTCCAAGCATGTTCTTAGCATCTTGACCAACAGCAATAACTGTTGCATCCATTGATCCTCTATCATTACGAATTGCAACCACTGAAGGCTCATTTAATACTACTTGGCCATCCATAAAAATCAGTGTATTAGCAGTACCTAAGTCGATAGAAAGCTCTTGACCTTTAAATAAACTAAACATAAAAAATCCTAATTAAATATTCGTTAAAATAAGTTAGACATCATACTATAAACACTTACTAAAAAATAAGCAAAAAAATATGAAAATTAAACAACAGGATGTTATTCAAAGCATTGCTCTATCACTGCAATATATTTCTTATTATCACACTCCTGATTTTATTAAAGCTATGGCAAAAGCTTATGAGAATGAAACCAATGATTCTGCAAAAAATGCTATTGCACAAATTTTAATTAATTCAAAGTTATCTGCCTTAGGTAAGCGTCCAATGTGCCAGGATACAGGCATAGTTAATGTGTTTGTTGAAGTTGGAATGGACGTAGAGTGGGATGCTGATATGTCATTAGATGAAATGATTAACGAAGGAGTTAGACAAGCATATACTAATAGCGATAATCCACTACGCGCATCAATTGTTGAAGATCCATTATTTTCAAGATCTAACACTAATGACAATACTCCTGCAGTTATTCATTCAAAAGTAGTTAAGGGTAATAAGGTTAAGTTTGTAGTTGCAGCAAAAGGCTGTGGATCTGAAAATAAAGCCAAATTTGCAATTCTTAATCCTTCTGCTAATGTGGTTGACTGGGTATTGGATATGATTCCAACCATGGGTGCCGGATGGTGCCCACCAGGAATTATTGGTATTGGCGTTGGTGGCACAGCAGAAAAGGCTATGCTCATGGCTAAAGAAAGCCTTATGGATCCTATTGATATTAGTGAAATTGCTCAAAAGTCAAATCCTACAAATATTGAGAAACTGCGTTTGGAAATTTTAGAAAAAATCAACAATCTTGGTATAGGAGCTCAAGGGTTAGGTGGACTAACCACTGTACTTGATGTAAAAATTAAGGATTACCCAGCCCATGCTGCTTCACAAGCAATTGCCATGATTCCAAATTGTGCTGCTACACGTCATGTGCATTTTTCATTGGACGGGTCTGGCATTGCTCAGTTGCCTGAAGTAAATATGGATATGTATCCAAATATTGAGATTGACTACACAAAATACAAGCGTGTAAATCTTAACTCTCTTTCTAGGGAAGAGATGAACAAGTGGGACATTGGCGATACTTTACTATTAAGCGGAACCATTATCACTGGTCGTGATGCTGCACATGCAAGATTAAAAGCTATGCTTGATAGTGGCAAAGGTTTGCCAGAAGGTGTTAATTTTGACAATAAATTTATTTATTATGTTGGCCCTGTAGATGCAGTGGGCGATGAAGTAATTGGCCCTGCAGGCCCTACAACTGCAACTAGAATGGATAAATTTACCGATATGATGCTAGAAAACACTAATATTTTGGGCATGATTGGTAAAGCTGAAAGAGGCGAGAGCACTACAAAAAGTATTAAAAAGCATAAAGCTAGTTATTTAATAGCTGTTGGTGGTGCTGCATATCTAATCTCAAAATCTATTAAAAAAGCTAAGAAAATTGCTTTTGAAGATTTAGGCATGGAGGCCATTTACGAACTTGAAGTTAAGGATATGCCAGTTACAGTTGCAGTTGATGCAAAGGGCAACAACATCCATAGTATTTTTCAAAAACTACAAACCATTAACTAATAGTTTTTATTTGTATTTATATAGTTTGATATTTTGTGTAAATATACCTGTAGCGTATAATTCACCTCTGAAGTTGGTCGGATAGTCGCTAGAGCTTATGCTTTAGAGGAAAGTCCGGGCTCCAAAGAGCAAAGTGCTAGCTAACGGCTAGGTATGGCGACATAACGGAAAGTGCTGCAGAGATTTAGACTACCCTTTATGGGAAAAGGTGAGAAGGTGCGGTAAGAGCGCACCGCGCGTTTGGTAACAACCGTGGCAAGGCAAACCCCACTTGGAGCAAGCTCAAATAGGCCACCATTGATGCGGCTCGTATAAGGTGGCGGGTAGAGTGCTTGAGGTGTTTGGTAACAAGCATCCTAGATGAATGGCTATTTATTACAGAACCCGGCTTATAGACCAACTTCTCTTTTTCTTGCTTCGTCTTTCCCCTTTTTCCTTTGTTGAATTTTTAAAATACTCAGTCACATAGTTTGTCTATGCTCCTTCGTATTTAAAAAAATCGCCTTGTAAAAAGAAAAAAATACTTGTAAAAAACCACTTTTATTTTGTTAAGTATCAAAAAAATACTTGGAAAAACTATTTTTCACTTTGTCTTTTTCCATTCTTTTACGTTAAATACCAAAAAATACTTTCAAAATATTTGTATTAGTAGTAGAATTAAAGCATGAAAGGAAGATATAAATCATTGTTATTACTACCATTTATTGGTTTGTCTGTAAATGCAAATACAGCTAAGCAAGTGTATTACAGTGATAAAAATATAACCATTTATACTGACAACACTATTGTTTATACAAAAAGTGGAGACGCTCCAGTATTTAAACCATCATCAACTTGGGTTGAAGAGGATTATTTCACACAACAAGCAAAATATTGTGAAGTAGATTCAATTTATGGAAAAAAGCTTAATAATAGTTTAGTTAAAAATCAGAACAAGCTAGCAATTCAAGCTAAAAACCATTAAATCCATACCATTGTGGAAATATTACTAAACTAGATAGAACCATAACTTGAATAATAATAAATGGCACAACGCCTTTGTATATATCAGCTGTACTAACTGTTCTTGGAGCTACACCTTTAAGATAGAATAAACTAAAACCAAATGGCGGTGTTAAGAACGATGCTTGTAGATTCATAGCAATAAGAATTGCAAACCATTCCATATCAACACCAAGGCTTAGTGCAATAGGGTACAAGATTGGAACAATTATTAGTGATATTTCTACAAAGTCAATAAAGAATCCTAAAATTAGGATTATCAACATTGAAATAACAATAAAACTTACTTCTTTAGCAGGAAGGTTCATAATAAACTCTTCAACTAAAGTATCACCACCGCTATAGGTAAACACCATAGAAAATGCAGTTGCGCCAACTAAAATTGCAAATACCATTGACGTTACCTTAATGGTTTCTATGCTTGACTCTCGAATCATTTGCCAATTTAGTCGCCTGTAAAACATAGCTAATATAATAGAACCAACAGCTCCAATTGATGCAGACTCAGTTGGAGTAGCAATGCCAGAAAATATTGACCCAAGTACTGCAATAATAAGAATTATTGGCGGAATAATAGCCTTAGCTACAGCAATATATTTTTGTAGTTTTTTTGTATTATTGTTACTACCAACAAAAGCGGGAGCTGCATCTTGATCAAAATGTGAAATGAATAATACATAGGCTATATAACCACCTATTAAAACTAGAGATGGCATTACAGCACTTTTAAATAAATCTCCAACAGGAACACCTAAAACATCGGCTAGGATAATTAATACAATTGAAGGTGGAATGATCTGACCTAAGGTTCCAGAAGCGCATATAACACCGGTAGATAGGGTTTTTTTATAGTTATGCTTAAGCATAACGGGTAAGGATATAACCCCCATAGCAATAACACTAGCACCAACAACGCCAGTGGATGCAGCAAGTAAAGATCCCACTAGAATAGTAGAGATTGCAAGACCACCTCTGATATTGCCAAACAATTCTCCCATAGCCTCTAATAGTTGTTCAGCAAGGCGTGTTTTTTGTAAAACAATGCCCATAAAAATAAACAAAGGTACGGCCATTAAAATAGTGTTTTGCATTACACTCATAATGCGATAAGGCATAAATGCAAATAGATCTATACCTTCAGTTAGCGTGCCAAAAATTACCGCAACACCGGCAAAAGTAAAAGCCACAGGAAACCCAACCATTAGCAAAACTAATGTAGACATGAACATAATTATTCCAATCATGCTTTAACCTTATCTAGATTATCTTTTGCAAAAATAAATCCAGAAATAATTACTAAAATAAAACTTATTGGAATAATGCTTTTAATTATGAATCTATGAGTAAGACCTCCAGGATCGCCACTTTGCTCATTTATTTCGTAAGCTGCATAGGTAAAGTCAATTCCATAATAAGCAATAAGAATAGATATAGGTATAACAAAAACAACAAACCCTGCGATATTAATTATCGCTTGTTGTTTTATATCTTTTTTAGCGTAGAAGATATCTACCCTAACATGCGCATCACTTTGTAAGGTGTATGCAATGCCAAGCAAAAACATGGCAGAAAATAAATGCCATTCCATTTCTTGCAGAGCAATAGAAGAATTATTGAATACGTATCTTAATACAACATCAATAAATACATTGAAAATAGTTAAAAGTAACAACCCGACAGTTAGATTTTCCAACCATCGGGTGTAGGTTTTTTTTATCAATTCTTAGTTAGACTGAGAGTTTAAGTAAGATTGATCAGAGATTGAACTCCATGCACGAATTTGTTTTAAGTAATTCGCTTGAGATTCGATAATCTCTTTTGATAAAGGATCTTTAGCTGCTAACCCCTTAAGAAGTTTGTCGTTAGCTGCACGCAGTTCATCAAATACTTCTTTAGGGAATGTCTTAACTTTAATGTTAGGATAGTCCTTAGTCATAGAAGCCCAGTTTTTGCCACTCTCATGCTCTGATTGTGCATACATTTCATATGCAGATAGTTTCATTGCAGAGATTAGCACTGTTTGTAAGTCTTTCGGTAAAGAGTTGTACTTCTTAAGATTAATTAAGAATTGCAGTTCTGTACCAGGCTCATGCCAACCAGTATAGTAGTAAGGAGCAACTTTATGGAAACCCATTCTTAGATCAAGCGATGGACCAACCCATTCCAATGCATCAATTGTGCCACGATCAAGTGCAGTATAAAGCTCACCTGCAGGAATATTAGTTGGTTTGGCACCAACTTCAGCCATAATTTCACCTGCAAAACCAGGGATACGCATCTTCAAACCTTTAAGATCATCAATTGAGTTGATTTCTTTTTGGAACCAGCCACCCATTTGATTACCAGTAGAACCACCAATTACAGACTTCATGCCGTGCTTAGCATACACTTTGTCCATTAATTCTTTACCACCACCGTATTCAAACCAAGCGTGCTGTTCAGATGTTGTCATACCGAATGGCATTGAAGTGAAGAATAGGGTGTTAATATCTTTACCTTTCCAATAGTAAGATCCAGAGTGGCCAAGATCGTACTGACCAGATTTAACAAAGTCAAAAATACCAAGTGCTGACTTGTGTTTATTTTTTGAATCAATTTCTATTACTAAACGGCCATCAGACATTTCGTTAGCAAGTTTTGCGAAATTTTTAGTGGCATCTCCAAAAATTGGAAAGTTGCTAGGCCATGTTTCAGCAAGTTTTAAGGTATAGACTGTATTATCTTTTTTTGCGCTTTCTGTCTGTTTGTCATCTCCCCCACATCCAGAGATAAAAAGTGCAAGTGTAGATATTGCAAATAAATGCATTAATTTTTTCATTATTTCTCCTCGTTAAGAATAATTAATTATTATTGTTTAACCTGTGCCAGAATGGCACGGTCTTTAGCATTATAGTC
>CAYOFV010000007.1:0-31768 GCA_964403565.1 uncultured Piscirickettsiaceae bacterium
GTTTTATCTCACCTGTCGCGCCGGATGAGTTGGCAGGATTATCTCTAGAAGAAGAGTTTGAATCAAGACTAATTACTGGTTCTACAACTGATAACAAATGGTCTCTTGAGAGTGGTCCATTTGATGAGGATACTTTTAACACTCTGCCTGAAAAAAATTGGACTCTATTAGTTCAAGGTGTTGATAGATTTATTCCCGAGGTATACAACCTTATAGATAATTTTGATTTTATACCTAGATGGAGATTTGATGATGTGATGATTTCATATGCTACAACCGGTGGTAGTGTTGGTCCGCATTTTGATTATTACGATGTTTTTCTACTGCAAGGCAGTGGCAGACGACGTTGGGAATTATCTACCCAGTTTTGCAATCTTGATAATTATCTTGAGAATGTACCATTACGAATTATGGATAAGTTTATAGCTGAGCAGAGTTTTGAAGTTGAGCCAGGGGATCTATTATATATACCGCCTAAGGTTGCACATCATGGAGTAAGTCTTGATGATAATTGCACATCTCTTTCTTTTGGATATAGATCATATACTGCGCAAGAGATGTTTGATAACAAACTCCCTAATAATAAAGAAGATCTATACTATCAAGATCCAATATGGGAGAATACTAACACTCCAGCTTTTATCCCTAATTCTGCAATAGATAAAGCCAATAAAATAGGTTTAATTACACCTGAGGATTTTGCTAAATTTGTTACCAAATTAGATACACTTGATGAAAAAATTCTTCAAGATTTTGAATTTGAATACCAAGATAGTGAATTTGATGCATCGGCAATTTACGAGCTTTTCCCTATGTGTAAAGCTGGGTATATCAAAAATAACAATACATATAAATTCTTTATAAATGGCAAGCAAATAGAACAAATCAAACAAACAAAAGCAATGATTAATTTTTGTAACTCTAGACAAATTAACGCTGCAAAAAATACCGATATATCTAGACAATTATTTGATCTAAATTTAATCCACACAAAAGCTTAATATTAGAAAGCATTAATTCTAGGTAAAGGTATAATGCCTCTAGCTTTATGGTTTGATCATAAGTAAGTTTTATCTAAAACGTATTTTGCAATAGGCAAAACCTGCTATGCGAGGAATTGCCTATTTGTTCAGCAGAATGTGTTTCAAATAAAGCTTAACTGATTCAACCATAAACTTCTTTTTTATCTTATTTATAGGAGTTTTAATTCATGGAAATGAATATCGTTAAGAAAAGCTTTGCCATGGGCAAGCACACAATCACATTAGAAACTGGTCGTATTGCAAGACAAGCACATGGCGCAGTACTTGCTAGTATGGATGACACACAAGTACTTGTTACTGTTGTTGGTTCAAAAGAAATGCGTCCTGGTCAAGACTTTTTTCCACTTTCAGTTGACTATATTGAAAAGACTTATGCTGCAGGTAAGATTCCAGGCGGATTCTTAAAGCGTGAAGGTCGTCCAAGTGAGAAAGAGACTCTTACATCTCGTTTAATTGACCGCCCTATTCGTCCATTATTCCCAGCTGGGTTTATGAATGAAGTTCAAGTTATTATCACTGTTATTTCTGCAAATTCAAATGTTGATCCAGATATGATTGCAATGCTTGGCGTATCTGCCGCACTTTCAATCTCTGGTATTCCATTTAACGGCCCTATTGGTGGCGCTCGTGTTGGTTATACAAATGGTGATTACATCCTTAACCCAACATACTCTGAATTAGCACAATCAGATTTAGACATGGTTGTAGCAGGTACTGATGAAGCAGTACTTATGGTTGAATCAGAAGCTGCAGAACTTTCAGAAGAAGTAATGCTTGGCGCAGTAATGTATGCGCATGAGCAATTCCAAATTGCGATTGATAGTATTGCTGAGTTTGCTAAAGAAGTTGGCGCTGAGATGTGGGACTGGGAAGCTCCAGCAGTTAACGAGGCACTACTTAACGATATTAAAGATAAGTTTGGTGCAGATATTAACAATGCTTACCAAATTAAAGAAAAAATGGACCGCTATGCTAAAGTTGGTGAAATTAAAACTGCAGCTGTTGAAGCTTTATCAAGTGATGATGAAGATGGCGTATCGGCTGATGAGGTTTCTAAATACTTTAAGAAAGTTGAAAAATCAACTGTACGTGAGCGCATCTTGTCTAACGAGCCACGTATTGATGGTCGTGACACTACAACTGTACGTGATCTTAAAGTTGAAACTGGAGTATTAGACAATACTCACGGTTCTGCTATATTTACTCGTGGAGAAACTCAGGCTCTAGTTGTAACAACTCTTGGTTCTAAGCGTGAAGCTCAGCTTATTGAAAAACTTGAAGCTTCTGAGCGTGAAAACGACTATTTCTTACTACATTACAATTTCCCTCCGTATTCAGTTGGTGAAACTGGTCGTGTAGGTGGTACTGGTCGTCGTGAAATTGGTCATGGCCGTCTTGCTCGTCGTGGTATTGCTGCGTGTCTACCATCAATTGAAGAATTCCCGTACACAGTACGTGTGGTTTCAGAAATTACTGAATCTAATGGCTCATCATCAATGGCTAGTGTTTGCGGATCATCATTATCATTAATGGATGCAGGTGTTCCAATGAAAGCTCCTATTGCTGGTATTGCTATGGGTCTTGTTAAAGAAGATGAAAGATTTACTGTACTTACTGATATTTTAGGTGATGAGGATCACTTAGGCGATATGGACTTTAAAGTAGCAGGCACATCACGCGGTGTTAATGCTCTGCAAATGGATATTAAGATCCAAGGCATTACTCGTGAGATTATGGATATTGCGCTTAAACAAGCTAAAGATGCAAGACTACATATTCTTGGTGAAATGAATAAGGTAATTCATGAGCCAAATACATCTAGCAAGAATGCTCCTAAGACAACGGTATTGAAAATCAAACAAGATAAGATTCGTGATCTAATCGGTAAAGGTGGTGAAACTATCAAAGGCATTATTTCTGATTCTGGTGCAAGTGTTGACGTTGATGATGATGGCAATGTAAATATCTTTGCCAACTCTCAAGATGCATTTGACAAAGCTGTACAAATGGTTAAAGATGTAACAGCTGTTCCTGAAGTTGATAAAGTTTACAACGGTAAAGTTGCAAAAATCGTTGAATTTGGTGCGTTTGTAAACATTCTACCAAATCAAGACGGCCTGCTTCATATCTCTGAAATTGCGCATGAGCGTGTTGAGAAGGTTGAAGACTATCTTAAAGAAGGTGACGAAATTGAAGTTAAAGTACTTGGTGTGGATCGTGGTCGTATCAAGCTTTCAAGAAAGGTTCTTTTAGATAAAGAATAAATAACTTCTTAAGTAATTCAAAAGCCACCCTTTGCGGTGGCTTTTTTTGTCTTAGAAATATGAATAATTATTTAGCATTTTTATTAGTTGTTAGTATTTGGTCAACCACACCGCTTGCCATCCAGTTTTCAACTTTAGGATCAAGCTTTAATTTTGGTGTTGCATCAAGAATGCTACTTGGTCTAATCATATGCTTTATCTTGCTAATCATAAAAAGACAAAAACTAAGTACTAGCAAGATTGCAATTAGCAACTACATTTATGCTGGTTTGGGTGTGTTTGTTACTATGAGTTTAGTTTATTATTCATCGCAATTTATACCGTCTGGAATCATCTCTGTAGTGTTTGGTCTAACACCAATAATAACTGGTGTTTTTGCATACTTATTACTTAAAGAAGATTTCTACAAGCTTAATAAAATTATTGGCCTAATTCTAGGAATATTAGGCCTTGTAGTTATTTTCAATCATTCGCTAAGATATGAAACAAGTATGCTTTATGGTCTTTTATCTGTAACTCTTGCTATGGTATTTCAAGCCTTTATCTCGGTTAAACTAAAACAAGTAAACGCACACATATCAGCTCTTGAAACCACTACGGGAGCACTTATAGTATCAGTGCCATTGTTTTTTCTAAGTTTTGCACTTACTGATGGCAATCTTCCTAGTGTTATTACTGAAAAAGCAATATTATCAATTATATATTTGGCGATATTTGGCTCAGTAATTGGTTTTATATCTTATTACTATTTAATTCGCCACTCAAGTGTTAGAACTGTTGGTATTGTTCCACTTGTAACTCCAGTATTTGCATTATTACTCGGATCAGTGTTTAACAATGAAACTCTTACATTTATGCAGTTAAACGGTATTATATTGGTACTTATAGGTCTTGGAATCTATGAATATGGTAGTAAAAAAATATGAATAAAAAACTAATAGATCTTGAAGAAAAGCTTATTTTTTTAGAACATACAACTGAAGAGTTGAATAATGTTATTTTTCGTCAAAGGCGGGAGTTAGATGAATATAAGGTTATGCTTAAACATCTATCAAACAAACTAAAAAATCTAGAAGACAATCAATCTAATACTTCAGCAGAAGTAGTAAACGAAAAACCTCCGCACTACTAAAATTTATTTTCTACTTAGTACAGGAGAATCAAACTTTACCCCTTCCCAGCCATAGGTAATAAAGTTACGAATATTTTGATGTGAGTCACTATCAGGAGTATTTAGTACATCTTGATAATACTGACCAAAACAATGTAGGGTTTCAAGTTGTGTCAGTTGGTGAATAGCTGCAAAACAAAATAGTTTGGCACTACCTTGATTTTCATCGCTAGTATTACTTAATTCACCATTGGTAAAAGCAGCAGGAGTATAGTCGTAATCTTCATCAATTAATTCAATTAGATCTTCAAAACGAATTCTAGATCCAGATCTTAATTCTTCTAAAAACTCTTCTTGTGTCACTACTTACCCCTTATTTGCTATTAATTGTTATACCGTCATCGGATTCGGCTTATCTATATTTATACCGTATTTACTAATAGCCTCAGCAACTTTTGACTTATCAATTTCACCATCGTCTGCAAGTGCTTTAAGAGCTGCTACAACAACATAACTACTATCAACTTCAAAAAAGTCTCTAAGAGCTTCGCGTGAATCAGAACGACCAAAACCATCTGTACCTAATACTTCATAACGTCTAGGAACATATTTACGTACCTGTTCTGCATAATTACGCATGTAATCAGTTGAGGCGATAATTGGACCATTGGTATTATCTAAACATTTAGTTATATAAGCTGTATCATCATCTGCACTAAAACGATTTACCCTATCAATAGCTTGAGCTTCACGGGCTAATTCATTAAAACTTGTTACCGACCAAATGCTAGATTTAACACCCCAGTCATCAGCAAGCATAGTTGCTGCTTTTTCCACCTCGCGTAGAATTGTTCCAGAACCCATAAGCTGAACTTCAATATCGCTGTTGCCAATAGTATCTAACTTATACATACCTTTAACAATACCATCTTCCGCTCCTTCTGGCATTTTAGGGTGAGTGTATAGTTCGTTCATTGTAGTAATATAATAGAAAATATTCTCACCTAATTCATACATTCGATGCAAGCCACTACGAACAATTACAGCAAGTTCGTATGCATATGTAGGATCGTATGACACGCAGTTTGGAATAGTGTTTGCAACTATATGTGAATCTCCATCCTGGTGCTGTAAGCCTTCACCATTAAGAGTTGTACGACCTGCAGTACCACCAATTAAGAAGCCTTTTGCTTGCATATCTCCTGCTGCCCAAGCTAAATCACCAACACGTTGGAAACCAAACTTAGAGTAATAAACATAAAACGGAATCATTGTTGTATTATGCGTTGCATAAGATGTTGCTGCAGCGATCCAATCTGAAATTGCTCCCGCTTCATTAATACCTTCTTGCAGTACCTGGCCTTTAATATCTTCCTTATACCACATTACTTTATCCGAATCTTCTGGCTGATACAACTGACCAGATGATGAATAAATACCTAATTGTCTAAACAAACCCTCCATACCAAAAGTACGAGCCTCGTCCGGAATAATTGGCACGATTCTATCTTTAAGATTTTTATCACGCACCAATAAAGTCATAATACGATTAAGCGCCATAGTGGTTGACATTTCACGATCACCTGTTGACTCAAGTAACGCACTAAATACATCTAATTCAGGTGTTTTAATGTCTTCCTTATCAAACGATCGAACCGGAAGATAGCCACCAAGTTTTTCACGACGTGCGTTAAGATAATTCATCTCTTCACTATCTTTAGCTGGCTTATAAAAATTAAGCTCTTTAACATCATCTTCAGTTACAGGAACATCGAAACGTTTGGCAAACTTCTCAACCTGTTCAAGACCAAGTTTCTTTTGTGAGTGTGTAGCATTTTGTCCTTCTCCTGCCTCACCCATACCATAACCTTTAACGGTTTTAGCAAGAATAACTGTAGGCTGACCAGTATGCTTTTTAGCAGCACTGTATGCTTGGAATACTTTATACGGATCATGACCACCACGATTTAGATGATAAATTTCATCATCACTCATATGTTCAACCATCTTTAATAACTCAGGATATTTGCCAAAGAAGTGTTCGCGAACGTATGCACCGTCTTTAGCTTTGTAAGCCTGATATTCACCATCAACCACTTCTTCCATGCGCTTTTTCAAAAATCCTTGAGTATCGTTGGCAAACAACTCATCCCATTTACCACCCCAAAGTACTTTAATTACATTCCATCCGGCACCTCTAAACATGCCTTCAAGCTCTTGCACAATCTTGCCATTACCGCGTACTGGACCATCAAGACGCTGTAGATTACAGTTAATTACAAAAATTAGGTTATCAAGCTTTTCACGCCCTGCCATTGAAATTGCTCCAAGCGATTCAGGCTCATCAGTTTCGCCATCACCAAGGTATGCCCATACTGTGCGCTTGTCAGTTTGTTTAATTTCACGATGATGAAGATACTTCATAAAACGTGCTTGATAAATTGCCATAATTGGACCAAGGCCCATTGATACAGTTGGGAACTGCCAATAATCAGGCATCAGCCATGGATGCGGGTAAGAACTCAGTCCAGTTTTGTCAGACTCTTGACGGAACTTAAGCATTTGCTCTTCAGTAATACGACCTTCAAGATAACTACGTGCATAAATACCTGGAGCAATATGTCCTTGGAAAAAGATTAAATCAGCACCCTGATCAGCATCTGGTCCACGATAAAAATGGTTAAAACCAACCTCATATAACGTAGCACTTGATGCAAATGATGCGATATGACCACCAAGTTCATATGGAAGTTGATTGGCTTTAACCACCATAACCATAGCATTCCAACGAATAATTGCTGAAATTCTTGCTTCAATATCTTCATTAATATCAGTGGCAATTTCCTTGTCTTTATGAATAGAATTTAGATATGCAGTGTTAACACCAGTAGGTAAATCCATGCCTTCGTGGTGAGCCATATCCATTAACTGATTAAGAAGGAATTTTGCACGATCATCACCCTCAACACGGGCAACAGATTTAAAGGCTTCTAGCCATTCTTGCGTTTCTATAGGATCGATATCTTGAGAAGGCATAATAATGTAATTTATTTATAAAAATAAACTGATTATACCCAACGGCTAAAGGCAATTTTAACTACTACTTAGTAAAATATTTAAGTGTAAAAATTGTTAGAAAAAACCCAGTAAAGCCTATAAGTATTTGCCAAACTTCATTATTAAAAACCATGCTTGAAATATACGCTGATACAAACATAACAACTATCGGCAAAATATAGAGTTGAAATGCTCGAAAAAATAACTCACTAGATGAAATCTCAAGGGTTACTAATCCACCTACTTTAGCTTCCGATGTTAAGGGTTTATCAAAAGTAGAAAACGCGGAAAAATATTTTGACAAAACTCCAGTGCCACACGCACCACTAGCACCACAGCTCCCGCAAGCAGCTGAATTTGTGGTTTTTAACTTCATAGTATTGTTATTAATTTCAATAACTTCAAACTGTTCTTGCATAATGCTTAAAATGTTTAACTTTAATACTTATTTTATCAACTAATGAGCATACCACAATCAATCTTTAAAGCTTATGATATTCGCGGCATTGTTAGCGAAGATTTAACCCAAGAAAACGTTGAACTTATCGGTAAGGCAATTGGCAGCGAATCTATTGCCAAAGGCGAACGCGGAGTTGTTGTTGGTAGAGATGGAAGATTAAGTGGTCCAGACTTAATTCAAGCACTTAAAACCGGTATTAAATCTACTGGATGTCATGTAGTTGATATTGGTATGGTGCCAACTCCTCTTGTGTATTTTTCTACATATACAAAGGCCGCTTCATCTGGAGTTATGATTACCGGATCTCACAATCCGCCAGAATATAACGGTTTCAAAATTATGATTGCTGGTGAGACTTTATCAGGTGATAGAATTCAAGAACTTTATCAAAGAATAATTAATAAAGACTTTGAAAATGGGCATGGAACTAGTACTAGGGTCGATGTTGAACAAGACTATATCGATACAATAAAATCAGATATCAAATTAGAAAAACAACTACACATTGTTGTTGACGCAGGCAATGGTGTTGCAGGAAATATAGCACCTAAACTATATGAACAACTTGGAGTTAAAGTTGATAAATTATTCTGCATGGTAGATGGTAATTTTCCGAACCATCACCCTGACCCTTCTAAACCAAAAAACCTTGAAGACATAATTCAAGAAGTGAAAGATACTGGCGCTGATATGGGTTTTGCTTTTGATGGCGATGGCGACAGACTAGGTCTTATTGATAACGAAGGTAATGTTATTTGGGCAGATCGCCAAATGATTCTATATTCTCGCGATATTCTTAAGCGCAACCAAGGCGGGAAAATTGTATTTGATGTTAAATGCTCTTCACTACTACCCAAGGATATTAGTGAAAATGGCGGTGAGCCAATTATGTCACGCACAGGTCATAGCTTTATTAAGGCCAAACTTAAAGAAACAGGTGCACTACTCGGCGGTGAGATGAGTGGTCATATATTCTTTAAAGAGCGTTGGTACGGCTTTGACGATGCGCTCTACACTGGTGCAAGGCTTTTAGAAATTATGTCAAAAACTGATAAAACTTGCCATGAAGTTTTTGCCGATTTACCTGATAGCATCAATACGCCAGAGATTAATATTCATTTTGATAAACAAGGTGAGCAATTCGATGCAATGGAAAAACTGGCAAAAAATGTTGATTTTACAGGTGCAGAAATTACTACTATTGATGGAGTACGTGTTGATTACCCAGATGGATGGGGATTGGTTCGACCGTCTAACACTACACCTTGCTTAGTATTAAGATTTGAAGCCGACAATGAAAAAACCATTAACAATATTCAAAATAATTTCAAAACTTGGCTAGAAAATAACGATATTTCTACCAAAGACTTCTGACTCGCATTAATTAAAACTACTATGTAGCGCTCGAGTGTTACTCTACAACACTTTCAGATAAGGTTTTACCAATAAAAGCATTTAGAGAAATATGCTCTTTTAAAGCTTTTTTATAAATTTTTCTATGTAAGTCTGGATCAATCCTAACATTAAAAACACCTTTATAAGCTTTTTGTGGCTCACGACCCAGTTCAGCGCAAGTGTTAATATAATCATCAACACTTTGTTTAAAGTTAGATTCTAATTCTTCAACATTAGTCGCTTCGAAAGTAACCAAATCATCGATCATTTCTAATTTTCCAAAAAAGCATTTATCTTCATTAGAGTACTCAACACTACCAATATAATTCTTATACTCAATAACATTACTCATCATAAATCTCCTTTAATTTCACTTGTATTTGTTTTACTAAATATACTTTCAATACATTGCTTGGATGTGGCTTATGCAGGTTTATTAAATTATCTTCTTTTTCGTTATAAAACTTTACAGCAGAGCCCTTTCCTTCTATTTTTTTATAACCACAACTTGTTAATAGTGAGCTTAATTCATCAAATGTTAAATCTTTTCTAATAGGTTTTTCTAAAAACTTCTTTAACAGCTTGTCTTTTTTGCTCATGACAATATGGTATCACATTTTAGTTACAAAATTCAAGAAAAATTCAGAATTTAGTTAGAAAATAACGATATTTCCACCAAAGACTTCTAATTTTAATTTTTTCCGAAATTTTTTCTTTTCTGTAATAGGCAAGGCCTATTACACTCAAAAACAAGGTATTTTCAGCCTAAAATGATGTTTTTTTGCCATTTTTAGGGGTTTTGGCTAGGTGATTTTTCCTCATTCGTAAAATTTAGCAAATTTTATAGATGATTTAATTTGTACTGTAATAAAGCGAAATTATTGTAAATACCAAAAAAGCGAAGAATAATCGAATTGTAACCAACAAAATAACATCTGCACCAAATAATACAAATAACAAAGTGTCTTCAATAATAGCATGTGCAACCATTAGAAAATAACACACAGAAATTACTTGCTTCCTAGTCATGTATTTTGCTTCTTTTATTAAAACACCAGCACCATAAGTAATACCAATTAAAACACCAGTAACTAACGCCATGATGGTACTGAGATGATGGTCAAATTTAGTAAGTAATTTAAGACCTTTGATAAATGTAGTTACAAAAATAACCAAACTTACCAATACAATTATTTCTAAAGCCAGCAATACCGCCTCCATTAATTTATTGGTAATAAAATCTATAAAATTAACTGGTGTATTTAAATCTATTTGATAGGTGGAACTTTTAACTAGATCAGGATTATCAAACAATATTTCTGTTGGAATAATTAATAAAGGTATTAATACTATAAAAGCCATAACAGTTCTAAATAAAATAGATTTAACCCAATCAATGCCAAGTTTTTTCATAATAGTAGATTCAACCGGAATTGAATGAAGTACGCCTAAAAACAACCCTAAGATAGTCCAATCATAAACACTCAACCCAAGTGGTGCAGCAAATGCAATGGCTGCATATAAATTTAAAAATACGCCCGATGCTAATGCAAGAGCAGCCTCTGGTGGTAGATTTAATAATGTGGTTAGCGGTTCAAATACCTGGGCAATAATAGGCATTAATTCAAAATACAATAACAATTCCGCCAAAAGAAAATAAGGGATTACCATTATTAGTATTATCTTGGCCGTTGACAAAGACGAGCCAATAAACTCTTTAAAATTAAATTCCATAATTTATTATTGTAAATAATTAGCGAGTTATAGCCTCTAAATAAACATTTATTAAGATCCAGACGGCAACTAGTAATAACGATCCAGAGAAAAAATAATTTAAATATTTCTCAGTTTTTGAATCATTTACCCATTTAGAAATATAATTGCCAGCAGCAACCCAAGTAAAATGAGTTGCTATATTAAGCACTGCTAGCATAAATACCAAATATAAAACTTGAGAGTTACGATCAAAACTCCCATCAAGCAAAGTAGAAAACATTAAAAATAACATCGTCCAGCCTTTCGGATTTAGCATTTGCAAAACTATGCCGTCTTTAAAGGTAAACGCCTTATTGCTCACAGTATTAGAGTTGTTTGCTTTACTTGTCTTAATAAACTTGTAAGCCAAGTAAATAATATACAGAGCACCAAGTATTTGAAATATCAAAATTAAATCTGGATATCGTTGCAACACTTCGCCAAGCCCAAATCCAATAATCAAAGAGTAAATAATAAAAATTAAATCTACCCCTATAATTAATGGTATTGAGCCTTTTACCCCCTGCCCTATTCCAGACATGGAAAAAACTATATTAGCCGGACCAGGGCTAAAAACCAAGGGAAACATTAATCCAAAAAACAATAAAAAATATTCTATATTCATGTCGATAATTATAGGATTAAAAATATTATTCACAAACGATAAATACTTATCCTTTGCATAAGGTATTCTTATGCAAATGAAAAACAAATTACCGCCACTTAATAACCTTCACACGTTTAGTATTGCTGCTAAATATTTGAGCTTTTCTAAAGCTGCAGATGAGCTATCAATTACTCAAGCTGCTGTTAGTCAGCAGATACGACTATTAGAGCAACGCCTTGGATTTGATTTATTTTATAGACTACATAAACAATTAAAACTAACTGAACAAGGAATAGCGCTACAAAACCCTGTTAATTCTGCCTTAGATAAGATAATCAATACTTTAGACGAATTAAGAAAAAATCCAGAAAAAAGCGTTCTCACTATTAGTGTTTTGCCATCGCTTGCCATTAAATGGCTTATTCCACGCTTAAGTGATTTCAACAAACAACACCCAGATGTCGATGTACATATTAATGCACATTTAGGGTTGAGTAATTTTAAAAATGACGATTTAAGTATTAGTTTTGGACACCAGAACAATGACAACCTAGAGGCAAAATTTCTAATGGATGAAGATATGTTTCTAGTTGCTAGTCCTAAACTATTAACTGGGAAATATAACTTTAACGAGATTAGTGATATTAAACATCACACATTAATCCATGATTCTGTTGACTGTGTGTTTGAAGCGTATGGAATATTTGTTGAACCTGGTTGGGATGATTTTGCCAAACTGCTTGATGTAGATATCAAAAACAATAAAGCATTGACTCTCAATCAATCACATTTAGTTGTTCAAGCTGCAATTGCCGGCCAGGGTGTTGCTATTGCAAGAAGTGCTCTAGTAGCTGATGATTTAGATTCTGGTCAATTAGTCAGGATTTATAAAGATAAAGTTCTTAAATCCCCTGGATATCATTTGGTTTATCCAAAGTCTCGAATTAATGATAAAAATATTCAGAAATTTGAGAGGTGGATATTGTCTATTAAAGATGACTATAAATAAACTAGAGTGCCTTAAACTTTAGTTTCAAAGTATCACCTCTCTATTAAAAAAATTCATCCTTCTTTTTTGAAACAATATCGTATTTCTTGCCTTTATAAGTAAACTCTAAACGATTAGCATGAAGCATTAGTCTTTCTGTACCAGTTGCTTTAACTCTATCTTCTTTAGTTAAAGTTTTATTTAAATATTTATCAGCCACTTGCTCACTAACACCGTAAATTGGATCACCTAAAATACTATGGCCTATTGCATCTAAATGCACTCTTATTTGGTGCTGTCTTCCAGTAATAGGTATGGCTTTAACTAAAGTTGTATTATTTTTTTCATTAAATTTTAAAGGCTGAATGTGAGTGGTAGATAACTTGCCATCATTGCCCTTGCAAGTCATCTTAATGGTAATTTTGCTATTTGCCTTAGCAATAGGTTTGTCAATTGTTATATTTTCTTTTACTTGGCCTTTAACTACTGCCAAATATTCTTTTTTATATTCTTTGTTTTCAAACATGGTTTTTAAAATAGTATTTGCCTGTTTGTTTTTAGCCACCAAAACTAAGCCAGAGGTTTCTGCATCAATTCTATGTACCAAATCTGCATCTTCTCCAAATTGATATCTTATTTCATCAAGTAGACAATACTCTGTGGTCTTGCGAGTTGGATGCACCATAAGTCCAGATGGTTTATCGAATATAGCAAAACCATCTACCTCAAATATTGGCCTTAATCCTCTTGTACTGCCTGTAAATACAGCCACTTGAATAAATTCACCACTTACAATATCGCCGTTTTTTAAGGTTTTGTCTTGATCGTTAAAAACTCTATTTTTAGCTAAAAGTCTTTGAGATTTTGCCAAGGGTAAGTTTGCATCCTCTAGAAGAAAAGTCTGAATTTTTTTACCAATGACAGATTTGTATTTTTTAAGTACAAATGGCATGTTTATAAGTAGATTGAGCTACGTGTTTTTATCAAGAATATTTATTGGCTTTCCATCTAGGCTTACTTGGTTTTTATCATGCCAATATTGCTGTATTCCATCCTCGCCTTTTTTCTCACTCCAATCTTTTAAGGTTTGTCTATCACCCTTGTATTCATACAGCGGAACACCAAAGCCACATGATGTGTGAACTAGATCAACACTTAGATCAAAGATTTGTCTAGCTCCTACAATAGGATCAAACAATGAATACAACTCTTCCCAGTTTTTATCGTTTCTATGCACGGCTTGCGCATGACCATACAGGCGCAAAATCATTGGGTTTTCATCAAATGAATTAAACATTATTGTCATTCTGCTTTGATTTTGCATATGCGCTGCAGTTTCATTACCACTACCAGTTGCATTAAGCCAAACAACCCTATTCTTGTCAAGAATGCGTAATGAGTCCAAACCCTTGGGAGATATGTTTATTCTGCCATCTATATCAGCTGTGGCAACAAAAAACATTTTTTGCTTTGAGATAAAATCTTCTAAATTCTTAGGTATTTCTTGGTATTTTTTACCCATTTTTAATCTTATCTTTCCAGCTTGATGCAAGAGCAATATCAAAAACTATTGCAAAAATCAATATAACTAAAGCTCGCTCTGAGCCTTGTGAATAGTAAATGTAAAAACTACCAATAAGTAGCGCTATACCGATAATTGTTGAGATTGTAAGGCCAATATTATTTTTTACGATATTCATATTTATACAAAAGCCTCATCTAAATAAACATTGCAGCTAGGCCTAAAAATGCCACAAAACCGATAACATCGGTAATTGTAGTTAGAATAACTCCACCTGCAAGAGCCGGGTCAATTTTAAATTTAGTCAATAGCGATGGAAGTACAGCACCAGAAAAAGCAGCAAATATCAAATTAGCAATAACTGCCATAGCAATAACTGCTGAAATTTTTATATCTTTAAACCAAAAATAAGTTGCAATTCCGATTACTACTGCCCAAAGAACACCATTTAGAAATCCAACTGCAACTTCCTTATTCATTAGTGCTTTTAGATTTGATGTTGTAACCCTGCCAGTTGCAATTCCTCGAGTTGCAAGAATAAGTGTTTGTGTTCCGGCAATCCCACCCATGGATGCTACAACCGGCATAAGAATTGCTAGTGCAATTGTATCTCTAAGTGTCGCCTCAAACAAACCAATAAAAAATACCGCAATAAAAGCAGTTATAAGGTTAACCCCCAGCCAAATACTTCTGCTTTTTGTTGATTCTACCACTGGTGCAAAAATATCATCTTCTTCGTCTAGACCAGCCATTGACATAACCGAGTGCTCGGCTTCATCACGAATCACATCTACCACATCATCAATAGTAATACGACCAATTAATTGGTTTTCACTATCTACAACTGGTGCTGAAATTAAATCACGCTGTTCAAATAAACTAGCAACTTCTTTTTCATCAGTATCTGCAGAAATTGGTTGAATATTATTAATCAATGGTTCAATATTTTGCTCTGCTTCATTTGTAAGCAAAGTTGAAATATGAATAGAGCCTAAATATTTATACTGTCTATCAACAACAAATACTTGATCAGTATCTCTTGGCATTTCTTTTAATAAACGTAAATAGCGAATTACTGTACGCACGGTAACATCAGAGCGTACAGTAATAATATCAATATTCATCAAACCGCCGGCAGAGTCTTCAGGGTATGACAATACTTGCTTTAAATGATCTCTATGTTTATGATCAAGAGTTAATAACAGGTTGTGTAGTGCTGCTTCAGGAAGATGTGGAACTATGTCTGCTAAATCATCCATATCCATGCCTTCTGTTGCATTTACTATAGATGAAACATCCATCTCTTCTAATAATTGTTCAGCTACGTCTTCATTTAATTCTTTAAGGATGTCGCCTTGTATTTGCGAGTCTATTCCACCCCAAAGCTGAGTTCTGTCTTTTGGAGTAAGGGCTTCCAATAGGCGAGAGATTTCACCCGGATGCAAACCATCAAGTTTTGCTGCCGCTTCCTCATATAAAGATGCCTCCAAAGAGTTTATTAATCCTTGAAGGCAATCTTCGAAAGAAGTGTTCTCAACTTCCGACATTAATATTCCTTATTTATTCCTAAGTATTACTTAGGTGTTAAGTTTAATTTTTTCTATGATCGTTTAGTTTTTCTTTGTGCTTACGAATCTGCGCATCTAATTTATTAACTAATTGATCAATTGATACATACATATCATTACTTTGAGCTTTTGCAAAAAGATCTGCACCACTTACATGAATTGTCGCTTCAGCTTTTTGTACGTCTTTCTCTACTTCTAAAATCATATTTACATTAATTACATGATCGAAGTGATGTTTGATTTTAGCTAGTTTTTCTTGAGAGTGTTGTTTGATTGCTTCAGTGATATCTAAGTGATGACCAGAAATGTTTAATTGCATATTTGCTCCTTGTAAAGTTATAAAATATTTACACCTCTATTGTGTCATAAAGTCCGATATTTTGCTTAGGTTTTTATATAAATTTAATACAAATAAAATTCACCACAAAATCAAAATTACGTATATAATGAATAGCTTATTTAACCCATATTTAGGAGATTAAAATGAACGGAACTACCGCAGAGAACAATAAATTAAGCTCGCAAAGAATTGAATTACAAAATTCATTTAAAGACTATACAGCTAAGAATGGATTTTCATATGAAGAGTGGATTAACCCACCAGCAGGATCTTTTTACGAGTCATACAAAAAAGATTTAGATGCAATTAACGAACAAATTGCTCCAGAATTACAGTACCAATAAAGATTAATTAATTTTTATTGGTTTAAAGCCCCGTTTCGGGGCTTTTTTGTTTAATGGCCAAAGATAAATATAACTAAACATGTCTTACTTAATGTCAAACTATATGCCACTAGATGTTAGCTTTACATCTGGTAGTGGCTGTTACTTGTTTGATGAAAATAACAATAAATACCTTGACGCCCTATCAGGCGTTGGTGTGGTTAATCTTGGTCATTGCCATGAAAACATCACGAACACTATAAAGCAACAAGCATCTGAATTGTTGCATACTAGTAATTGGTACCATATTAATAATCAAGAGCTTCTAGCAGAGAAACTTTGCAAACTTGCTAATATGGATAACGCTTTTTTTGCCAACTCTGGTGCAGAGGCAAATGAGGCTGCAATCAAGATAGCGCGTTTATTTGCTAAAGAAAAGGGTATTGGCACCCCTACTATACTTACAGCTAACAATAGCTTTCATGGTCGTACTATGGCAACACTTAGTGCAACTGGAAACCCTAAAGTACAAAATGGATTTTCACCTTTGGTTGAAAAATTTATTCATATTGACTTTAACGACATTGATGCTATTAATACCCATAGTGAAAATGCAAATATAGTTGCTATTATGCTTGAACCTATTCAAGGGGAAAGCGGTGTTATTATTCCTGATGACGATTATCTAAATAAAGTTGCCGATATTTGCAATAAAAATGATTGGCTGCTAATACTTGATGAGGTGCAAACAGGAATTGGACGTACAGGTGAAATGTTTGCACATAATTACAATAATATTACCCCTGATGTATTAACCCTTGCTAAAGGTTTGGGCAATGGAGTTCCTATAGGTGCATGCCTAGCCAAGGGCAAAGCATCTAAACTACTTACGCCTGGAACTCACGGTTCAACTTATGGTGGTAACCCTTTAGTTTGCTCTGTGGCTTTAGAGGTTTTAAATACTATTGAAAATGAAAATGTGCTTGATAATGCTAAAGAGATTGGCATGTATTTAACCAGTGCATTTACTAAAGAATTTTCCAATAATAATAAAGTTCTGGATATTAGAAACAAAGGCATGATGCTTGCAATTGAGCTTGATGGTGATGTTTCAAATCTATTGCAACTCGCTCTTGATGATAAACTACTTATCAACATTACTGGGCAATCAATTCGTATGCTTCCACCTCTTATTATGAATAAGAGCGAGGCAGATATTCTAATTACTAAAGTAATAAAACTAGTAAACACCCTGTAATTGGGAGGAAATCATGACAAAACATTTTATTAATCTAGACGATTTATCTACTAAAGATTTGCAATCAATTATTGATAATGCAATCAAATTAAAACAAGAGCATAAGTCTGGAATTATAAACAACACTCTAGAAAATAAAACTCTAGCAATGATTTTTGACAAATCATCTACTCGTACACGTGTTTCGTTTGAGGCTGGAATGACTCAACTAGGTGGACATTCTTTATTCTTGTCAGATCGTGATATTCAGCTTGGTCGTGGCGAACCAATTACTGATAGTTCAATTGTTATTAGTTCTATGGTTGATGCGGTTATGCTTAGAATCTCATCACATGATGATATTAATACATTTGCTAATAACTCTTCAGTTCCGGTAATTAACGCCTTATCTGATGAATCACACCCGTGTCAACTTTTAGCTGATGTTATGGCATATCAAGAAAGCATTGGTCCAATTAGTGGAAAAACTATAGCTTGGATTGGTGATGGTAATAACATGTGTCAAACATACATGCAGGCAGCAAAAGCATTTGGATTTAAGCTTAATATTGCCACTCCAAATGGTTATGAGCCTGATGCTCACTTTATTGAAAAATATAACGATTATATTGATGTTTTCCCTAATGCAAACGAAGCTTGTAATAATGCAGATTTGGTTGTTACTGATGTTTGGGCATCAATGGGGCAAGAGGATGAACAGGCAAAACGTGAAGTTGCATTTAAAGATTATCAAGTAAATGATGATTTAATGTCTAACGCCAAAGATAGTGCTGTATTTATGCACTGCCTACCTGCTCACCGTGGTGAAGAAGTATCTGCCTCAGTTATTGATGGTGAAAAATCATTAGTATGGAATGAGGCTGAAAATCGCCTACATGCGCAAAAGGCACTATTGCTTTATTTACTAGATAAATAACTTACTTAGCTATATTGTCTAATTTAAGGTGAGCTTCTTTATAGAAACTTACTCCACGTTTAATCTTGCTACGGCCATTTTGCTCATGCCATTTGTTGGTATCGCGCAATGAGTAAACACAACCACAATAACCTTGTTGATAAAATTCTTCACGCTTAGCAATCTCCAACATTCGTTGTGATCCGCCATTTTTACGCCAATTAAGATCCCAGTACTGGACATTATCATATTTTGCAACTGCTCTTTGTGCACAACCATTAACCTGATTCATATCCTTCCATCTAGACACACCTAAAGTTGAAGTTAGAATTGGAAAGTTGTTTTCATAGGCGTACAAAGCACTTCTTTCTAAGCGCATATCAAAACATGTAGTGCAACGCTCTCCCCTTTCAGGTTCAAATTCTTGACCTTTTGTACGCTCAAACCAATTATCACTATCATAATCCGCATCAATAAAAGGTATACCAAGTTTTTTAGCAAAACGAATATTTTCTTCTTTTCTTAGCTCGTATTCATCTTGGGGATGAATATTAGGATTATAGAAAAAAATTGTTGTATCAAGCTCTGATGCACTTAAAGCTTCCATAATATCTCCTGCACATGATGCACAACAAGAATGCAGTAGAAGCTTCTTTTTACCATTAGGAGTTTCTAAATTAGGACGTTTATAGCCTTTAAGCGAATAGTCTATTTTAGACATAACTCTAGCTGTTTTAGCACCTCCCAAGCATCTCGCTTAAGTTCTGCTTGAGTTAGAATATCACTTGGATGATGAGTGATAAAACATTTGTTATTTATAGATTCAATATCTGGACTCATAATAAGGATTGTATCAGCATCATAATTAGATATAACCACAGATAAATTATCACTACTAATATTTAGTAGCTCAACCTCATCACTTGAAATATTGATCGCTAAAAGCATTTTAAATAAGAAATTTTGCACATCACCAGGTATGCAAAAAGATAGCTCAGGATTCGACTCAACTACTAAACACTTAGTGGTTTTTTTAATAATTGGTTTACTATTCTTATTTGAATAAAGATACTCTGGAATTCCCAAAGTATCTAAATATTTATCTCTTACAGCAGTCAAACCTAAACCTGAGGATGTGCTCTACTTTTAGCAGCTAGAATTTTATTAAGACCGTGCACATAAGCTTTAGCACTTGCAGTAATAATATCAGTATCAGCACCTTGTCCATTGACGATTCTACCGCCAAATTCTAATCGTACATTTACTTCACCAAGTGCATCAGTACCTTGAGTAACATTCGATACTGAATATAACTGTAAATTAAGATCAACATCAACTAAAGAATTAATTGCACTAAATGTTGCATCAACAGCGCCTGAGGTTTGTGCTGTAGCAGTTTTTTCTTCACCATTAACAGAAAGCACAACTGTAGCAGTATTCTGCTCTCCAGTTTCAGTACAAACTTTAAGTGAAACCAATTTAATTGACTCATTTTCTTCAGTTTGCGTCTCAGATACTAAGGCTTGTAGATCTTCATCAAAAATCTCATGCTTCTTATCAGCCAGATCTTTAAAACGTCTGAACGCATCATTTAAACTTTCTTCTGATTCAAACTCAACACCTAATTCATTAAGTCTTGCTTTAAAGGCATTGCGACCAGAATGCTTACCAAGTACTAATTGGTTAGTATTCCAACCCACATCTTCGGCACGCATAATTTCATAAGTCTCACGGTGTTTTAAAACACCATCCTGATGTATTCCTGCTTCATGTGCAAATGCATTAGCACCAACAATTGCCTTATTTGGCTGAACTATAAATCCTGTTACACTTGAAACAAGTCTTGATGCAGGAAGAATTTGAGTTGTGTCAATTCCAGTATCGCAATCAAATATATCCTGACGTGTTCTTACTGCCATAACCACCTCTTCAAGCGAAGTATTTCCAGCTCGCTCTCCTAAGCCATTAATAGTACATTCAATTTGACGAGCTCCGTTTAATACCGATGAAAGAGAATTAGCTACTGCCAAACCTAAATCATTATGACAATGCGCTGAGAAGATCGCCTTATCAGAGTTTGGTACGCGTTCAATCAAAGATCGCATTGTTGCCCCAAACTGATGCGGGATGTTATAACCTACAGTATCAGGAATATTGATTGTAGTTGCACCTGCATTAATAGTAGCTTCAATAATTCTACATAGGAAGTCTTCATCTGATCTACCGGCATCTTCCGGTGAAAATTCTACATTATCAGTATATTGTCTAGCTCTTTTTACCGCATGTACAGCTTGCTCAACCACTTCATCAGGAGTCATATTAAGCTTCATCTTCATATGAATATCAGATGTAGCAATAAAGGTATGAATACGTGCAGAATTTGCACCTTTTAGTGCTTCACCTGCCCTATCAATATCTTTATCTAGCGCTCTAGCAAGAGAGCAAATAGTTGAATCCTGTACGCTACTAGCAACAGCTTGTACTGCCTCAAAATCTCCAGGTGATGCAATCGCAAATCCAGCCTCAATTACATCTACTCGCATTTTTTCTAAAACTTTTGCAATACGCACCTTTTCATCTTTAGTCATAGATGCACCAGGCGATTGTTCACCGTCACGCAAAGTTGTATCGAAAATAATTAGTTTGTCAGACATTTAAGTCTCCTATAAAAATATGTTTTTTTGTATTTAATTTTGATGTTAATAGGCCTTTCAGCCTTCGAGTAGAGTTATTGCCTTAAGGCAGTAATCGTAATAAAGCCAGGAGTGAACTCCTAATAAGAATAATTGTTTGCTTTTTCATCATAAGTCGCATTATAAATGATGTTTTCAACCTTTAGCGCGTTTTTTTATCTCTCGTTTTTGTCTCAAGCCAACAATTGTCATAATTATTCCTGATACAGCATAAGAGAAGAAAAACACAAATAAAATTGCACTAGGCCACAGAGTAACAATAACGATAATTAGCATTGCAAGAAGCAATAGTCTAAAAGACGATCTACCCTTAAGATTTATCTCTTTAAAGCTGTAATAACGAATATTACTAACCATAAGCACACCAGCACTTACCAATATAATCCAACCCGCTATTGGTAAAAATTGATCGTAATCACTTATAGCAATAATTTCTTTAGTCCACACCATTCCTGCAATAAGTGCAGCTGCTGCAGGTGATGGCAAACCTTGGAAGTAACGCTTATCAGCTATGCCAATTTGAGTATTAAAACGTGCCAATCTAAGTGCGCCTGCAGCTGTGTAAATAAAAGCACCTATCCAGCCTATTTTTCCCAAACTCTCTAAAGCATAAAAATACATAAGTAAAGCTGGAGCAAGTCCAAACGATACCATATCTGCCATTGAATCATACTCAGCACCAAACTCACTTTGAGTATTAGTAAGCCTTGCAACACGACCGTCAAGCCCATCCCAAAGCATAGCTATAAATATAGCAATTGCAGCATCTGCATACTGACCTTTAATTGCAAGAATTATGGCAAAAAAACCAGCAAAAAGACCAAATGTTGTAAGTACATTTGGTAGTAAGTAAACTCCTCTTTTCACCTTTTTTGTCATATTTCACATATTAACATGCCCAGCAGTACTGGGCATGTTTAATCATTAAAAATTTTAGTTAAATACTAGTTTTTAGATGTATCAACTAATTTATTTTTAGCAATCCAAGGCATCATTGAACGCAGAGATTCACCAACTTTTTCAATTTCATGTTCTCTTTGTACGTCACGACGTGCTGGAAGCGTACCAACATTTTCAACAAACTCTTTAGCGAAAGTACCATCTTGAATCTCAGTTAAGATCTTCTTCATTTCAGCTTTAGTTTCACTTGTAATAATACGTGGACCACGAGTTACATCACCATACTCTGCAGTGTTTGAAATTGAATAACGCATATTAGCAATACCACCTTCATACATTAGATCAACAATAAGTTTCAACTCATGTAGACACTCAAAATATGCCATTTCCGGCTCATAACCACCTTCAACTAAAGTTTCAAAACCAGCTTGAACAAGTGCTGTTGTACCACCACAAAGAACAACTTGCTCACCGAACAAATCTGTTTCTGTTTCGTCTTTAAATGTAGTTTCTAAAATACCTGTACGACCACCACCAATTGCTGATGCATAAGACAATGCTTTATCTTTTGCAGAACCTGAAGCATCTTGATAAACAGCAATAAGATCTGGAATACCGCCACCTTTTGTAAACTCACTACGAACTGTATGACCTGGCGCTTTAGGTGCAATCATAACTACATCTAAATCTGCTCTTGGCTCAATCTGACCAAAATGAATATTAAAACCATGTGCAAATGCAAGTGTTGCACCATCTTGTAAGTTTGGTTCAATCTGCTCAGCATAAATCTTACCCTGGAACTCATCAGGCGCAAGAACCATAACTAAATCTGCCCAAGCGGTTGCATCTTCAATTGACTTAACCTGAAGACCAGCACCTTGTGCTTTGGCTGCAGAAGCAGACCCTTCACGCAAACCAACACATACGTCAACACCTGAGTCTTTTAGGTTGTTTGCATGTGCATGACCCTGAGAACCATAACCAATAATTGACACTTTCATGCCTTTGATGATATTTAGGTCTGCATCTTTATCGTAATATCTATTCATTTTTTTCCTCTCTTTAATAAACTTTTTAATTTTTGCTTGTATTATCTTTTATTACAAACGCCAGTAACGCCTGTTCTAGAAACTTCTAAGATTTCAGATGCGTCAATTGCACTTAAGAAATCGTTAATTCTTCTACTTTGTCCAGCAATCTCAACTGTGTAAGTATCTTCACTTACATCAATAATTTTGCCTGCATATTCATCAATATGCTTATCCATATCAGCTTGTGTGTTTGGATTTACATCAACCTTAATTAATGCCAACTCACGTTCAATATGATCAGTTGATGTTAGATCAATAACTGTAACCACATCAACCAATTTGTTTAATTGTTTAACAATTTGGTCGATAATATTATCATCACCAACACTAACAATAGTCATGCGTGAAAGTGTAGAGTCGTTTGTTGGTGCAACAGTTAGTGATTCAATGTTAAAACCACGAGCTGAAAATAAACCTGCAACTCTTGATAATGCGCCAGACTCGTTTTCTAATTGTACTGAAATAATATGTCTCATAGCTATACCAAATTTAAACCTTCATCATTAGTAGATTTCATTTCATCACGACCACCAAGCAGCATTTCATTGTGTCCGGCACCTGATGGAATCATTGGAAATACATTTTCAGTATGATCAGTAATAATATCTAAGAATACCGTTCTATCTTTCATATTAAATGCTTCAGTAAGTGCTGGAACCAAGTCAGATTCTTTTTCAACCAACATACCCACATGACCATAACTTTCTGCAAGTTTAACAAAATCTGGTAATGCATCCATATAGCTCATTGCATAACGTTTTTCATAGAAAAACTCTTGCCATTGTCTTACCATACCAAGATAGCTATTATTTAGATTAACAACTTTTACTGGAGTGGCGTATTGCAACATAGTAGAAAGCTCTTGTGTCATCATCTGAATACTACCTTCACCAGTAACACAAGCAACATCCATGTCAGGTATTGCCATTTTTGCACCCATAGCAGCAGGCAAACCAAATCCCATTGTGCCTAAGCCGCCAGAATTAATCCATCTACGTGGCTCATCAAACTGATAATATTGCGCCGCCCACATTTGATGCTGTCCAACATCAGAAGTTACAATTGCATTACCACCCGTTACTTCATACAAAGCCTCAATAACACTTTGTGGTTTTATAACACCTTCTTTTCTTTGATAAGCTAGCGAATTAACAGCTCTCCATTCGTCAATTGTTTTCCACCAATTCGATACATCTTGAATATTTTTATCTTTAAGTGCACTCATTAAATCATTTAATACAGATTTAACTTCGCCAACTAGTGCAATATCAACAGCTACGTTTTTTGAAATAGAGGCCGGATCAATATCAATATGAATAATCTTAGCCTTTGGACAAAATTTATCAATGTTTGCTGTTACCCTATCATCAAAGCGTGCACCAACTGCAATTACACAATCAGAATCATGCATTGCCATATTTGCCTCATACGTACCATGCATACCCAACATACCTAAAGATAATTTATCTGTTGCAGGATAAGCACCAAGACCCATTAGTGTTTGCGTAATCGGAAAACCTAAAGAACGAGTAAATTCTCTTAATTCATCTCTTGCATTGCCAATTACAGTTCCACCACCAGAGTAGATAATTGGCCTTTCAGCTGCAGAAATTATATTAGCCGCCTTATTAATTTCGTTGCTATTAGCGTCAGATACAATTTGATATGAACGCATATCAACAGTATCAGGATAGGCAAAGTCTTCAACCTCTGCAATAGTTATATCTTTTGGGATATCAATTAATACTGGACCAGGTCTACCGGTTGTGGCAATATGAAAAGCCTTTTTAATAGTTTCAGCAATTTTATTAATATCTTTAACTAAAAAATTATGCTTAACACATGAACGAGTAATACCAACCGCATCAACCTCTTGGAATGCGTCATTACCAATAAGAGCTGAAGGAACTTGGCCAGAAATTACAACCATTGGAATAGAGTCCATATATGCTGTTGCAATTCCAGTAACTGCATTTGTTAATCCAGGACCGGATGTAACCAATACCACACCAGGTTTGCCACTAGCACGTGAATAACCATCAGCAGCATGAGCTGCAGCCTGTTCGTGACGAACAAGAACATGGGTAATGCTATCTTTAAACTCTAAAGCATCATAAATATGTAGAACTGCACCACCTGGGTAACCAAAAATATGTTCTACACCTTCTTTCTCAAGACTATTTACTAGTATTTGAGCGCCGTTTAATTTCATCTTTATTGATATAAAATAATAAACCTTGGGATTATACCCAAATGAATAGCTAATTAACTAGATGTTGCACCTGATTTATAGGGTTTTTTGCCAGTCTTCGGAATAGAACTTTATCGGCGAATCTTTCACATCAATTGTCTCAATGCTCCAAGTATCTGGACGCTCTAAAATCGCTGAAAGTAATTGATCATTTAACAAGTGTCCAGTTTTATACCCTTCGTAATGACAAATGATATTTGATCCAAGTAAATATAAATCGCCCACAATATCCAAGATCTTATGTTTTACAAACTCATTTTGATAACGCATTCCATCTTCATTCAGTACATCATCATCACTAAGCGCAATAGCATTGTCCATGCTGGCTCCAAGAGCTAAATTTTGCCTTTGCATTTTCTCAACATCTTTCATGTATCCAAAAGTTCTAGCGCGTGAAATTTCTTTAAGGTATGACTTTTCTGCAAAATCAATACTAAGCTTTTGTCCAGATTCTTTAACTTTTTTATGGTCAAAATCAATCTCTAGAGAAATTTTAAAACCATCGAATGGAGATACTTGCGCCCACGAATCATTGTTTTCAACTCTAACTGTATCATTTATAACAAAGAATCTTTTATCAGCTTGTTGCTCCTCAATGCCAGCTGATTGAACCAAGAAGATAAATGGGGCAGATGATCCGTCCATAATAGGAACTTCAAAAGAATCCAGCTCTACCAAAACATTATCAATACCAAGTGCTGCAAATGCACTCATTAGATGCTCAACAGTTGAAACCTTAACTCCTTGATTTTCAAGGCCTGTAGAAAGCACAACCTCGTTTACAAAAGCATTATGTGCTCTTACTAATTTGCCACCAACATCCATACGCCTGAAAACCACACCATGATCTTCTTCCGCTGGAACTAAAGTCATATTAACCATGTTGCCACTATGAATGCCAACACCTCTAGCTTTAACAGTTTTTTTAATTGTTCTTTGTTTAATCATTATTACCAGCTAGCTAATTCTTTAATTCGATTTAAAACGCCCGGCTTATCATAATCATCAATTTCTTGGTCATCTTCATCGTGATAAAGATGGGTTATAAGCCCAAAAGCCGATGCATAAGTCGGATCGTTAGCAATGCTTTGCTTGCTTATACTAATTTTATCAGTATTTCGTTTTCCTAATTTTGTTCTTATACCCAAACCTTTAATAAATAACTTTTCACAATTTTTTATTAAAGATCCGCCTCCAGTAAGAACAACTCCAGCTTTTAATACTCTATTAAACTTTTTCTCTTTAAGCTCTTGTTTAATTTGCGAAATTATATTGTTGTATGATTTTTCAATAACTTCAATTAATTGATACTGTGATAAGTATTTTTTTTCAGAAAAATCTACTTGCTCAAATTCAACCAAACTATCTTCAAGCCCTACTTGAATTTGCGCGTAACCATATTCTAATTTAAGTCTTTCAGCTTCTTCAAAACTTGTATCAAATGCATAAGATATATCATTACTAACCTGATCACCCCCTATTGTAAGAACACTACTATACTTAATACCACGCTCAGTAAATACTGAGAAATTAGTAGTATCTGAACCAATATCCACTATGCACACACCAGATAGCATATCAGTATCACTTAAAAGATATTTACTCGAGGCCTGAGAGTCTAGCAAAACTTCCTTTACCGAATACCCACTATTTTCAATTGTTTTGTGCAGATTAGAATGCGCTTGCGATGATAGTACTTCAATATGGACATAAGCACTTAAAAAATCTGCTTGCATACCTAGAGGATCATATACTGGCTGTGGATCATCATTTAATAAAAACTTATTTACATTTGGCTTTAGTTTTCTCTTGTTTGTTGGTGTAACAATAGCTGAAGCGTTAACTATAGCTGCATCTATATTTTCCTTAGTGATAGTTTTACTAGGGATTGGAATTTCTCTATGCTGATTAATAGTTTTAAGATGTGGATCAGAAATATTAACCACCACTTCACTAACTTCACTTGGAAATTTTTTTTGAGTTTTTTCAAGGGCTTTGCTTACAGCTTCTGCAGCTTTGGCAACATTAACAACATGACCATCTCTTACTCCAGCAGATGGATATTTGCCATAACCAAAAACATTAATCTTTTCACCTTCTAGCTCGCCAATCAATACTGTGATCTTACTAGATCCAATATCAATACTTGCTAATAGTTCTTCACTAGCCATTTAACTCTTTTGCACCTTGTTTAAAATCAAGCCACTCATACAAATTATCAACCTCTACAACCTTCCCACTAAGCAAACGCCTAAATAGCCTTGAATTTGGTTGTCCATGATACAAGCCAAGAATGTGTCTAGTCATAGATCTGATTGGTACAGATTTTTTCATTTGCTCTTTTATATACTCAATAAACTCTAATAATACTTGTTCACGAGTTAAAGTATTTTCATTTTTTTGATACAAGATAGAATCAACCTCAGACAAAATATACGGCTGATGATATGCAGCCCTTCCTAGCATAACACTATCTACCTTATGCAAATGATCTTTTGCCTCTTTAATACTCATGATTCCACCATTAATACCTATATTTAACTTTGGAAATAAATCTTTTATGGTATGCACCCAATCATAATTAAGTGGTGGCACGCTGCGATTTTCTTTAGGGCTTAATCCCTTGAGCCAAGCTTTGCGCGCATGAATAATAAAAGTATCACACCCGGCATTATTAATAGTTTTTACAAAATTTACCAGCTCATCAAAACTATCCATATTATCAACACCAATTCTAGATTTAACTGTAACTGGCACGCTCGATACCTTTTTCATTTGCTCAACGCATTTAGCAACAGTATCTGGAGTTTGCATAAGGCACGCACCAAAACTTCCTGATTGCACTCGATCTGAAGGACAGCCTACATTTATATTGATTTCATCATAACCCCAGTCTTGGGCAATTTTAGTTGCCTCAGCCATATCATTAGCATCACTTCCGCCAAGCTGCAAAGCGATAGGATGTTCTTGGGCGTTATAATCCAGCAACCTCTCTCTATCACCATGGATAATAGCTTTATCAGTTATCATTTCAGTATATAGTTGGGCTTGTTTGGATATAAGACGATGAAAATAACGACAATGTTTATCAGTCCAATCCATCATTGGAGCAACGCTAAATTTATGCTGATAACTCATTAATAATTGTATTTAATACAAAATCTATACTGGACTCAACCACTTGATGCCTAGCGCCCGAAAAATACTGTGTAGTTGTAAAATTTTTATCATTTATACAAAAACCAAAACAAACCATACCTACAGGCTTTTCCTTACTTCCACCATTAGGGCCAGCAATTCCAGTAATAGATGCTGATATATTGGCATTGGAATTAGAAATAACTCCGTTAGACATCTGCTCAGCAACTTGCTCACTAACTGCGCCAAACTCATCTAAAGTTTTACTATCTACTCCAAGCATTTCAATTTTAGCTTCATTGGAATAAGTAACAAATCCTCGATCAAAATAATTTGACGATCCTGAGATACTAGTTAAACCGGCTGATAAATTACCTCCAGTACAAGATTCAGCAACTGCTATTTTTAACTTAGCTGTGGTTAATATCTTGGCTAATTCTACAAACTTAGTATTCATTTAAGTGCCTTACTTACAATCTCGTAAATATCATTTGATAGATTATCAACTTTTAAAATTCTTTCCAATTGTTGTTTTTGTAATTCTCCAAGACCTGGAGTGTATCGCTTCCACTGATTGTAAACACTCACGAGTCTAGCGCCAATTTGCGGGTTAATACTATTAAGTTTAATAATAACTTTGGTAAAAAATTCATAACTGTCTTGATTGTGAAAATTAACATAATTTCCAGCAAAACTTCCAACCACACTACGCAAGCGATTAGGAGTATTAAATTCAAATAGTTTATGCTGCATTAATTCTTGAATGTTGTCCAAGGTTGCAGCATTTGCACTTGAAAGTACTGCAAAATATTTATCCATCACCTGAACATCATTTTTATAATTATTATAAAAACTATTGATCACCTCATCTTTATACTTATTATTCTCACTTGTTAAAATACTAAAACTAGCAATCCTATCAGTCATGCAATTTGCATTTATATATTGATCATACGCTAGATCAAAGCCTCCTAATTTAGACAGATAATACAAACAAATATTTTTTAACGCTCTGTTGCCAACAGCTTTATTATTAAACGCATATTTGTCACTATTGCATAACTTGTGCAAATCTAACAATTCAGATTTAAATTTATTTGCAAATTTTGCTACTAGCTCTTCTCGCTTGTTATGAATGGCAAACACATCAATCTCGTTTACCTCTTGATGCAAAATTCTCTCACCAGGTATGGTTATCAACTCGGCCAATAACGCATAATCATCAACCGTTGATATGCATTTTTCCAGTGCCTGAAAAAATGAGAATTCATCAACATTGTCAAACAAAATTAAATCAATCCACAGTCTTTGTGCTATATCCCATCTAGAAAAACCATCAGTATCATTAGCAAGTAAAAATACTTTATCTGTAGTTTCTAAATTAGTCTTAAGTTTAATCGGTGCTGAAAACCCTCTTAGCCAAGAAGCAACCGGTCGGGTTTTTATATTATCAAACACAAACTCTTGTTGCTTATTATTAATTACTAGAGTGCCAGAATCAAGCTTCGCCCCATTCTCATCCATAAGGGCGTAATTTAGAGGAAAATAAAACACTTCTTTGCCAGTTTGTACAACCTTAACTTTAAATATATTATGGCTATTGTTATAAGTTGAGACAATCTCAACCTCTGGAGTTCCTGATACACTATACCAATTCATAAACTTTGCAAAATCAAAATTATTTGCATCACTCATAGCTAGCACAAAATCATTAATTGTTACTGCATCACCATCATGGCGATCAAAGTACAGGTTCATACCCTTTTGAAACCCTATCTCACCTAAAAAAGTGTGAATCATACGAATAACTTCAGCGCCTTTTTCATATACAGTAAAAGTGTAAAAATTATTCATCTCAATGTAGCTTTCAGGTCGAACTGGGTGTGACATAGGACCCGCATCTTCAGCAAACTGAAAAGTTCGAAGACGCTTAACATCGTCAATACGTTTGATTGATCTTGAATGCAAATCAGATGTAAACTCTTGATCTCTAAAAACAGTAAGACCTTCCTTAAGACTTAATTGAAACCAATCACGACAAGTGACTCTATTGCCCGTCCAATTGTGAAAATACTCATGACCAATAACCGCTTCAATATTTATAAAATCAGTATCTGTAGCTGTATCTGGATTAGCCAATACATATGTTGAATTAAAGATATTGAGACCTTTATTTTCCATTGCCCCCATATTGAAATCATCAACCGCAACAATCATATAAATATCTAAATCATATTCAAGACCAAAGCGTTTTTCATCCCAGGCAAATGCACGTTTAAGACTATTCATTGCAAACTGAGTTTTATTAATATTATGTTTTTCAACGTAGATTTTTAATTCAACCTGCCTGCCGCTGACAGTTGTATAAGTATCTTCAATAACGTCCAATTCACCTGCAACCAATGCAAACAAATAACAAGGTTTTGGAGACGGGTCATACCAAGTAACACTACCATTCTCTTGCTTAATAAGATTTCCATTGCTAAGCAGTACTGGGTATTTATCACTATCAGCTTTTATGTGCGTAGTAAAAACACTCAGTACATCAGGTCTATCTAAATAGTAAGTAATTTGTCTAAATCCATACGCTTCACACTGAGTACAAAAATTCCCGCTAGATTTATATAAACCATTTAGGCTAGTGTTGCTTTCTGGATGAATCGTATTAACTATTTCTAATAAAAATTCATTTGGTGTGTTTTTAAGTAGCAGTCCATTTTTAGATAACTCGTAGTCTGGAGTTTTTCCATCAATATAAATTGATACCAACTCCAACTCGACACCATTTAAAAACAACTCTGAAGAGTTATCTTTACTCTTAGGATTTTTATAATACAAAACCTTAGACTTAACCGTAGTTTTGTCTTTGCCTAAATCGAAACTTAAGTCAGTACTACGAATTAGATAATTACTTACTTTATAGTCTTTTCTATATTTAGTTCGTGGTTTTTTCATCTTCCAACAATCTTATAAAACACATTTACAATCTTGCTATTAATCTTATTTAATAATGGTGTGTATAAACCTATAGATAAAGTTACTAACGCAATCACTAAACCTCCTACTGCAACATCACTAAACCAGTGTGCACCTGCAATCAGTCTAGGAG
>CAYOFV010000008.1:0-20819 GCA_964403565.1 uncultured Piscirickettsiaceae bacterium
CGGCATTGGCATTGCCACTGTTTATCAGTAGCGCTAATGGTGAATGCTCCAGATGATTTTTAGCCACTACAACAGGTGCTGCACAAAATACATTTTGGGTAAATACACCAGCAGTTACAGAATCACTCTTAAGAGTTACAACTGATAAATCTAAGGCGCCATTATTCTTAATACCACCAGCGATAGCAGCAGAGTTTACACCTTCAATTTTTAATAACGAATCAGCCATAAAATCCCTTGTTGTTTCAAGGTATTTTACTTATCTAATTAACTGTAGAAGATTTTTTATCTAAGTATTGAAACACTCCCATAAATAGTGCACCAAATAACACCATAACCAAAGCAGGAATAGCTGCACGTTCAAACAACCCTTCAGCACTAAGTTCGTATACTTGAATCGCTAAAGTATCCCAACCAAATGGACGTAGTAGATAAGTTGCAGGCAGTTCTTTCATAACATCAACCGCCACTAACAAACCACCTGCCAAAATACCTGGAGTCATCATTGGTAGATAAACCCTCCATACAAGTCGTAATCTAGAGGCGCCTAATAATCTAGCACTTTGTGTATAAACCGGCTTAATTTGTTGTGCTGATGCATCAATAGAACTATAACCAATTGCCATAAATCTAGAAACATAAGCAAAAATAAGCAATGCTATTGATCCAAAAATAATATGATTAATACTTTCACCGCCAAAATGGATATTAATGGCAGATATTTGGTTAATTCCATACAATAAACCAACTGCCATTACAGAACCTGGCAATGCATACCCAAGTGTTGCCATACGAATAACAGTTTTTAACCACAAACTATCTGCTTTACATCTTCCTGGTAATGCAAGTACAGTGGCAATAGTAACAGTAACAATAGCTGCAACAATCGTAAGAATGGTAGTTGAGTTAATAAGATCAAAATATTTATCACTCCACTCGTCAGAGAAACTCTCAACACCCCATATAACAAGTTGTAACATTGGCATAGCAAATGCCAACATAAACACACCTAAAACAAATATTGTTATTAACCATCCACTCCAGCCAGTAGCTTTATACGGTCTTTTGTTAGACACATCGGCAGAATAATATTTTGCTTGTCCTCTGGCTTTTTTCTCAAAATATATAAGAAAAAATGCAACTAAAACTAATAAGGATGCAAGTTGGGCTGCAACCTCAATAGATCTAAAATCTCCCCATGCTGAGTAAATTGCAGTTGTAAAAGTATCATAGTTAAACAAACCCACCACACCAAAATCAGCTAAGGTTTCCATCAACGTTACTAATAATCCAGCTGCCGTTGCAGGTCTTGCCAGTGGTAATGATATTTTAAAAAATACTTGAATTGGGTTCGCACCAAGCAACTTGCCCGCTTCAATCATATTGATCTTTTGGCGTTTAAATGAAGCTCTGGTCATCATATAAACGTAAGGATAAAATACCAACACAAAAGTCAGAATAATCGCCCACGAGCCAGAGCGAATATCAAAACCAGGCAATCCAAGCACTTCGCGCATCCAAACCTGTGCATAGCCCGAGTAATCAAACACGCCTAAATAAACAAACGCAAGCACATACGCAGGAATGGCAAAGGGTAAAAACAGCGCCCACTCTAGCCATTTTCTACCTGGAAATTCAACCATTACCACTAAATAAGCTAATACTGTACCCAAAAGCGTAACACCCACGCCCACCCCTAATAACAGAATAAGTGTTGAGCTAATTAATCTTGGCAATAGATTTTCAGAGAAATGCCCCCATAGTTCATGCTCGGGCAGTAGCCACGACAAAGCAACCACAAATATTGGCATTGCAACCAGTAGTGCAATAATACTGATAAATATTTTGGATTTAAGGCAGTTTTTTTCCAAGTGATTTATATAAAAATTTTCTAGTATTTTAAAACAGAAAAACCCAAGACTATCAACAAGCCTTGGGTTTTACAATATGAGATAAAAACTACTTATAACCTTTTATCTGCATTAATCTAACTGCTTTAGCTTGCAAAATTCCCGCTTGTGATAAGTTCATATCGTCTTGCTTAAATGAACCCCAGGCAGACACCACATCATCAGAAGCAACATTTTGATTAGCTGGATATTCTTTATTAAGCGACCCATAAATAGCTTGTGCCTTTGCTGATGACAACCACTCTAATAACTGGATTGCGCCTTGTGTATTTGAAGCATGCTTGGTAACACCAGCACCCGATACATTAACGTGCACACCTGTAGTGTCTTGATTAGCCCAGAACAGTTTCAAAGGGGAGTTTGGATTTTTATCCATTAAGCGCCCGTAATAGTAAGTATTTACTAAACCAACATCACATTGTCCTGACAAAATCGCACTCATCACATGTGAATCTTTTGCATTAGGCGTGGCTGCTAAGTTGTCCACCCATCCAGTAATAATATCACCCGCTTTGTCCTCACCATGGTTGTAAATTACAGAAGCCACTAACGATTTAGTATAGATTTTTTTACTAGTTCTCAAACATAACTTTCCTTTCCACTTATCTGTTGCTAAATCAGCATAAGTGGAAAGCTCTTCTGGCTTAACACGATCTGTATTGTAAACAATGGTTCTTGCACGTACTGACAATCCTGTCCATAGGCCATCAGGATCTCTTAGATGTGCTGGAATATTGCTCTTTAAAGTTTCAGTTTGAACAGCTTGAAATAAATCTTGTGATCCTGCATACCAAAGGTTGCCCGCATCTACTGTCATAAACATGTCAGCCTGTGTATTAGCACCTTCAAGCTTTAATCGCTCAATAAGCGCACCACCTTTACCAGTTAAGTACTCAACTTTAATACCCGTTTCTTTTGTAAAAGCCTCAAATAGTGGTTTTATCAAATGCTCTTTTCTTGAACTATATACAGTAACAGAATCTTTTTGTGCAGCTTTAACTGCTGTAATACTTGAAACAGTAATTATAGAAAACGCAATTACTGATGAAAATATTTGTTTAACATTCATAACTTCTCCTTAAAAAATATTTATTATTTAATTGATAATGATTATCAATTGCAAATGATAATCATTTCTAATTGAATGTCAACCGTTTATTAGTAATAGTTCCCACTTTATCTGCAAGGGTATTAGCCTCAGACTGATCGTGGGTAACTAATATAGATGTAATATTGAATTTTTTTATAATTGAGCGAACCTGAATAGCTAACCTATCCCTATGTGATTTATCTAAATTTGAAAAAGGCTCGTCCATTAATAACAGTTTAGGTTTTGTGGCCAAGGATCTTGCCAAGGCTACTCTTTGTTGTTCTCCACCCGATAACTGATGTGGATATTTTTTTTCAATTCCTTGCAAACCTATAAGCTCTAAAAGCTCACTTACGATAATATATTTTTCATTTTTAGACTTATCTTTTAATCCGAAAGATATATTTTGCTCGACACTCATATGTGGAAAAAGAGCATAATCTTGAAAAACCATTCCAATCGATCTAGATTCTGGCTGTACTTTATGTGATCCATTAATAGAGATGTTTTTATCGTCAAGAAAAACATCTCCGCTATAAGCATTATCTAATCCAGCAATAAACCTTAAGGTAGAGCTTTTACCACTACCACTATCACCTAACAAAGCTAGTATTTCGCCCTTATTAAGTTCTAGATTTAAGCCTTTAACAATATTGTTATTGTTATGATTAATTGTTAAATCTTCTACCTTTAGCACTTTTATTACTTACAGTGTCGACAACTGCTTTCTGTTGTAATTGGTATAACCATACCTCTGGCCTTTTTACCTGTGCGCATAAGCATAGTAACTGATGCCACTAAAATACCAATAGAAACACCAATCCATAATAATGAAGACCCTGGGTGTTGTGCAAATGTTCCAACTTGATAGAACATTGTGGCACTAAAGTACGCCAATCCAGTTGCCCAAAGAGCGCCAACTAAAGCCCAACTCTTGCCCACTTCACGAACCATAGCACCAAATGCTGCAACACACGGGAAGTACAACAAGATAAATAGCAGATATGCAAAGGCGCCAATTTTGCCATCAAACCTTGAAACCATTGCTCCAAATGTAGCAGTTGAAACTTCTTGAGATTCTGCTGCAAGATCTTGTGAGTGCGTATCTTCTAAAACTCCAAGGCCTAATGGATCTGAAAGATTTTGCAATGCGTCAGCTACATTGGCAGGAATTGTTGCAAGCGCCTCTTCTAATCCATCTACTAAACTATATTCAACTTGCTCTTCTTCAGCGCTAGATTCTTGCTTATCAATAGATGAATATAATGAATCAAGTGTACCTACTACAACCTCTTTAGCCAAAATTCCAGTAACAATACCAACGGTGGCTGGCCAGTTGTCTTCTTCAATACCCATTGGTTTAAATACTGGAGTTACGGTTTGTGCAACTTTACTCAACATTGAATCTTTTGAATCTTGATTGCCAAAACTACCATCAGTGCCAAAACTATTAACTACGTTAATAACCATTACTACTAATACAATAATCTTACCAGCGCCTAAAACAAAGCCTTTAAGTTTGTTCCAAGTGTTAATCATCAGGTTTCTAAAAGCTGGCAATTGATAATTTGGCATCTCCATTAAGAAATCACTAGTATCTGCACCACCTTTAAATGCACGTTTTAAAATCAGACCAGTAAATACTGCAAATAACACTCCAATTACATACAAAGCAAACACAATATTCTGCCCACCTACTGGAAAGAATGCCGCTGCAAATAACGCATATACAGCAAGTCTTGCACCGCAAGACATAAACGGTGACATTAACACTGTCGTAATACGCTCACGATGAGTGTCAAGTGTGCGCGCCGCCATAATGCCTGGCACATTACAACCAAAGCCAACAATTAAAGGAATAAATGCCTTGCCTGATAATCCAATTTTTCTCATAAATTGATCCATCACAAAGGCAGCTCTAGCCATATATCCTATCTCTTCAAGTAGAGTAAGGAATAAATACAGTGCAGCAATAATAGGAACAAAAGTTGCAACTACCTGAATACCGCCACCAACACCATCGGCAATAATTACTGTTATAAATTCTGGCATACCAATACTATTAAGTATCTGCGCCACACCATCAATAAAGATAACCCCTGCAGCTATATCAAAAAAGTCAATTAACGCACCGCCAAAATTAATGCTTACTAAAAACAGTAAGTACATTACCACTAGGAAAAAAACTATTCCAGTTACCGGCCCCAAAACCAACTTATCAACTTTATCAGAGAAGGTTTTCTTAATATTTGATTTGTGCTGGATTACATTAGTTGCAATTTGATTTGCATGATTAAACCTTGCCTCGGCTTCCAATAACTCAACTTGCTTGTCATCATTACTATCTTTTGCCGTATTAATCTTATCAGTCGGATAATCAATTGTTATTTTTTCTACTGAATCAAAATTATCAATTGTTTGAGAGAATGTAGATAAATCAATATCTTCTTTTAATGAAATTGGCAAAACATCACAACCAAGAGATTGTTTGAGTTTTTCAATGTCAATCTCCATGCCGCGCTTTTTAACAACATCCATCATATTAAGTAGCACAACAATATTTACACCTAACTCTCTTAATTGGGTTGTAAGATATAGTCCGCGCTCTAATGTCGAAGCATCAACAATATTAAAGTATAAATAATCAGGATTATTAAGCGCAAAATCACGTGCAATTTGCTCATCAATAGAAGAGTCTTTATCATCAATAGAATAAACACCAGGCAGATCTACAACTTCGTATGATTTATCACCTGTGATAAACTCACCTTCTTTCCTATCGACCGTTACACCTGGCCAGTTTCCAGTACGCTGTTTAGCTCCAGTAAGCAAATTAAAAAGAGTTGTTTTTCCCGAATTTGGATTACCAATTAAGGCTACTTTGTTAAAACTCATAATACATTTACCTCAACAAATTCAGCAATGGTTCTACCAACACTAACTCGTGCATTGCCCATAGCCAAAACCATATCTCCACCTCTATTTCTTAATACAGAAACTTTAGATCCGTTATTTACGCCTAGACCCAACAGTCTAATTTTTTTAGAGTATGGTAAGTCAATGCTGTTAATCACACACTGACAACCAACTGATTGTTTTGACAATAAATTCATAAAAATTATAATATTATTAAAGATTAAAATAGCTTGTAAATGATACACGTTCTCATTTGCATTTACAAACTATTTATAAAAAAATAATTTAATATACAATTTGGATAGCTAGCACTTATCCATGTTATTTAGATCGTCATTCAACTGATCTAAAAACACTTGCTTAATTACATTATTAGATAAATTAAACTTACGCATAGTTGCAATATCCAGACGATTTGCACTTCGCAGATATTCCAATTTTGCTTTTTGCCAAAGTTGAAACATTTATTTGTTTTTATTTTTAGAGCAACCACCACAACAGTTTGAACACTTGTTAGTTTTTGTTGCGTTGTTGTTATTTAAAACTATTTTTTGAATTTTATTCATAATTACTATTCTCCTAATTAAAGATTTATATCTAGCCAGTTTAAATCGGAGTTTGAGAGAGTGAGTATTGTCAACAATTCAAACCAGCTAGATATAACTCTTGTTTTTAGTTTGCCCCTGGGAAGGACTAAAACCCAGAGGACTTATTGAAACGATTACTAAATAGATGTCATTGCGAAGAGAGTGATTAGTAATCAGTTTCGAACCTTTTTTATGATGTTGTTACTCCATGAAATTCTAAAAAGTCTTCTAATTGTTTCTTTGTTAACACCTTGTAGCCTTTTTTCATATTTTTCCTCTTGTTTGTTATTTAATGTAAATGATAATGATTATCATTAACAAATGCAAGTATTTTTTTGATTTTTTTTAAAAAAACTTGTTTATGTCATAAAATAGCTTAATAAATCAACACATTGTTAATTATTAATGATTAAAGAAAAACGTAAAAAAGCTAGCCAGAAAATTACTATTATTGGCGCAATAGTTGATTTTTTGCTAGCTGTATTTAAAGTTATAGTTGGAGTTATTGGTAATTCTGGCGCGCTTATTGCCGATGGCATTCATTCATTCTCAGATCTTTTATCCGATGGTGTAGTTTTATATGCTGCAAAACACTCTCATGAGGAAGCTGACGAGGATCACCCATATGGCCATCAAAGATTTGAGACCGTTGCAACTCTTGGTCTGGCTGTTATTTTAGGATTAGTTGGTATTGGTGTTATTGTTGATGCGTTTGAAAGACTATCCAACCCAAGCGATTTAAACAGCATTAACTTACTACTTGGCGTTGCAGCCTTATCAATATTTTCTAAAGAAATGTTGTATTGGTATACACTACAAACTGCTAAAAAATATAAATCCGAAATGCTTAAAGCCAATGCTTGGCATCATAGGTCTGATGCACTTTCATCGGTGGTAGTTTTTGCTGGTATTTTAGGCACAACATTTGGCTATATATACCTTGATGCTATAGCTGCAATTATTGTTGGCTTAATGGTTATCTATATCGCTTGGGAGCTTGGCTCTAACTCTACTAAAGAATTAGTTGACTCATCAATTGATAGTGATGATATTGAAAAACTAAGAATGGCTATTGGTCAGATCAGTGGTGTTAATAACGTACACTCATTACGTACTCGTAAAATTGGACATACAATCTCATGTGATGTACATGTACAAGTTGATCCTTTTCTAAGTGTTAGCGAAGGGCATATTATTAGTGTTAGCGTTGAAAGAGTTGCTAAAGAATGTTTGGAAGATTTAACTGATGTAACTGTACATATCGACCCTGAAGATGATGAAATTCTAGCACCATATGAAAAACTTCCAGAGCGTGCAGAAGCTCTAGGAATTCTTACAAAAGCATTGTTTAATAACAAGTGTGATGGAGAGATTGATAGAATCCAGTTGCACTATCTAGATGGCAAGATTCATGTGGATTTTTACTTGCCGCTTAGTTGTTTAGAGAATGACAAAAGTCATGATGAAATACTAGCTAAGCTGAAAGAAACTGTTGACAAGCTAAATAGTTTTGGTGAGATTAAGGTTTATTTCTCTAAAGATTAAAGACAATGATATGCATGACAGATAGCACCTGCTAGTGCGTCTGCCGCATCCTCTTGTGGTGCATTATTAAGCTTTAATGATTCGCACACCATATAAGACACCTGGTCTTTGCCAGCATGACCTTTGCCAACAATAGCTTTTTTAATTTGATTTGGACTATACTCCACCATTTCAATACCCTTTGATCCTACAGCAGAAATTATTGCACCACGAGCATGCCCAAGTTTGATTGCCGCATCAGGATTAGGGCGATCAGGACGCATAAATGCACGTTCAATTACCACTATATCTGGATTGTATTCATTAACTATCTCATCAATACTGGTAAAGATAGTTGTTATGCGCTCAGTAAGTTCGCCTTTGGTGCGTATGCAGCCACTTGCAATGTAAGTAAATTTTAACTTCTGTGCGTTTATTAGGCCAAAACCAGTAACCCTTGAGCCAGGATCTACACCTAAAATTTTCATAATATATTTAGCAAAAGATGATTACAAAGAGTTTACTATAAAACATTTCCAATAGAGGCAAAACCTCCCGAACTTAAAACTTAGACAATTGTTATTGAGTTTATATTGGCGTTTACAATTAGCCAACGCGAGGAATTACCTCGTTCAAATCCATTAATACGAGAACCAGTATCAACTCCTAGAATTTCCATAAAAAATATAAGTCAAAAATTTAACAGTTGCAATGTATTGATCAGGAAATATCACTAATATATGATATACTTTTTTCTTTTTAAATTATTAAGGATATTAACCATGGCAGTATTAGAGCTAAACAAAGATAACTTTGACGAAACTATTCAAAATAACGATCTCGTTATCTTAGATTTTTGGGCTCCATGGTGCGGTCCTTGTAAGCAGTTTGCCCCTACTTATGATGCAATGAGTGAAAAATTTGACGATGTTACTTTTGCTAAAGTTAATACTGAAGATGAGCAAGAATTAGCAGGTAATTTTCAAATTCGATCTATTCCAACTCTAATGATTTTTAGAGAACAAATTGCTATCTTCCAACAGCCAGGTGCTATGGCTGCAGCCGATCTAGAAACTGTTTTAGGCAAGGCTAAAGAATTAGATATGGATAAAGTGCGTAAGGAAATTGAAGAGCAGCAAAATAGCTAATTCTATAAATTAGAATAAACTTTTTCACTAAACCCAACTACTACATCATCGCCATTAACTAAAACTGGGCGTTTGATTAAAGTTGGGTTTTTTAATATTAGTTCTTTACTAATATTACTTTTCTCACTATCACTAAGATTTCTATAGGTAGTGGAGCGCTTATTAATAAGTTTATCCATTCCGACTCTATCAATAAAAAAATCTAAAGTATTGTTATCAATAGGATTTTGTCTAAAGTCTATAAATTCAAACTTTATATTATGATTGTTTAGATATTTTTGCGCTTTTTTAACACTATCACAATTTTTAATACCGTATATTTTCATCATTTATTTCCAAGTGAGGCAAAACCTCCCGAACTTATTAAGTTAAGATTTAATATTAATACAGAAATAGCAATTCACCTATTGTTGGCGTGAGGAATTGCCTCTTGAGCCTTTTTGATAGTATCGCAGTTTTTATAATGCCATACATTTTCATTGGTTGAAATACTCCAGCATTTCACGCCCTTCATCATCTAAGATGATACGCAAGCCTTTGTTAGGATAATGCCAATATTGCTCGCCCTGCTCACTTATATCTACAGATTCTGGCTTACCAAAACGCTGAGTAATTACATCTGAATCAAGGTCTGCTCTTGGAATAAAAGTAATAGATTTAATTTTTAAATTAAACATAGATGAATCTGCTGCAGGGTTAAAACTTGTTTTTCTAACCCCTGAAGGCATTACAGTAGAATCTTTAATGTTGTTGCCTAAGATCTCCATAGATTTATCATCAGAATACAAATTCAAAATTACCTTGCCATCAATACCAGCTACTCTAGTTTTGGAAAAATATATTTCTAAATCTGTTTTTTTATCTTCATTTTCAAATAATGATGCTTCAACTTCAGAGCCAAATAGACGCATAGCATCTGTCAGATCACTATGGCCTATAGTTAAATTAAATGCAACTGTATTGCCGTTATTGTCAATATATGATTGCCATGGCATTATTTGTGTTTTTGGAGCTTTTACATCTTCAGTGAAAAAATTTGTAACTGCATACGCCATTAATATAATTACAAATATTATTAATATTATTTTGCTTTCTTTCATTTTTTACCTTTCAAGTGGTGGTTTGTTGGCCTTGTTGCGTAGCCAATTAAGTGCTTTGTATGTTGGATCGTGATTAATTAGTTTGAGCTCTAGTTTACGCTTGCCAGGAAACTCCATTAAAAACAAACCCAATACGATTGAAATAATGCCCTGCCCTGGAGTAACAAGCATGATAATCCCTGCTAATAGCAATATAAGTCCAATAATACTTCTTATAACAACTGCAATTACATGACCAATATGCTCTAACTCTAGTTTATGTGGATTTTCACCAACAAAATACTTCTGTGGAATAAGACCTAATAGATACGGGGTAAGTAGCAAACTCACAACAAACACTATGGCCGATATTATTCCAGCAATAACAAAATATTGCTCATACTGATAAACAAAATTAAGAATTTGATCTAGCATTCTAGTAGGAACGTAACAGGACCATCATTGGTGAGAGATACTTGCATATCTGCACCGAAAACACCTGTTGCAATGTTTGTATGCTGTTGTTTAATTTTATGGATAAAGTAATCGTACATTTTTTCAGCATCTTCTGGGTTTTTAGCAGTTGAGAATCCTGCCCTAGTTCCAGACTTGGTATCAGCAGCTAAAGTAAATTGCGATACTACAAGTACACCACCATCTATATCTTTAACTGATAAATTCATCTTCTCGTTCTCATCATAAAACACTCGGTAAGTTAACAGGCGTTTTATCATCTTATCCACTTGCAGCAAATCATCATTTTTCTCAATACCAAGAAAAACCAAAATACCTTGATCTATTTTACCAACAATGCTGTTTTCAACTTCAACCTGAGCGGTACTTACACGTTGAATTAAGGCTTTCATGGTAAGAGTTAATAGCTTATGCTAAGTACGACACATCTGCTACAGATAAGAACAATGATCTAATCCAATTAATAAGCTTTAGACGCTGATTTTTTAGATTTTCATCATCTGCATTTACCATTACATTGTCAAAGAAAGCGTCAATGCTTTCTTTTAACGATAATAGCTCTTGCATTGATTTAGAATAATCAACTTCTGATTCAATTGCATTTGCAACCTTTGAAGTCTGATTGTATAAATCCTTCTCTTCGCTCTCTACTAATAATGACTCATCAACATCTGTGCCAATATTTGCATTATCCTTTAACATGTTAGCAATACGCTTATTAGCCTCAATAAGTGAAGCTGAACCACTGTCGGATACAAATTCATTTAACGCTTCAACACGTAGCTGAAAATCGTATGGAGATTCTGGAGTAATAGCCAATACCGCATCAAACGCTTTAGAGCTTAGTTTTTGCTCTTTGTAATATGCACGCAAGCGATCCATCATAAATTTATAAATATCATCATTTGCATCTCTATCAACATCTTGCGTATGCAAATCCAGTGATTTAGCGATAAGATCTTTCAAATTTAACGAAAGTTTAGACTCAACAATCATTCTTAATAAGCCTAATGCCATTCTTCTAAGTGCGTATGGATCTTTTGATCCAGTTGGACCTTGTCCAATACCGTAAATTCCAGTAATAGTATCTAATTTATCTGCAATAGCAACTGCCAGACCCTCATTAGTTGAAGGCAAAGTATCTCCTGCAAAACGTGGATGATAATGCTCAGAAATTGCAGTTGCTACAGCAGATGACTCATTGTCATTTTCAGCGTAATAACCACCCATAACCCCTTGAAGATCAGCAAATTCACCAACCATGTCTGTTACTAGATCAGCTTTACATAATAACCCTGCTCTTGAACTGTCATTTTCATTAGCGCCAATAGTTTGCGCAATATATGTAGATAAAGATGAAACACGCTTTGATTTATCACCCATAGATCCGAGCGACTTCATAAATAAAACACTATCTAGTTTTTCTAGGCGTGACTCTAATGATGCTGACTTGTCCTGATCCCAGAAAAATTCTGAATCACTAAGACGTGGACGAATAACTCTTTCATTACCATCAATAATAACCGATATATCACTTGATTCAATATTTGCAACTGATATGAATGCAGGTAGTAACTTATTGTTCTCATCAACCATGTGAAAATACTTTTGATGAGATTTCATAGCTGATATTAAAGCCTCTTCAGGTACAGCTAAAAAACGTTCATCAAACCTACCAGCAAATGCTCGTGGATATTCAACTAGAGCTGTAACTTCATTAAGCAATGACTCGTCAATAATAGCCTTGGCATTATTATCACTCGCTACTTGCATAACCTGCTCACGAACCATTTCTTTGCGTTCATTGAAATCAACTTCTATTTGTGCATTATCAAACATTATCTGTCTATAACTCGTGGCATTTTCAATAGTGAAATTTTTCTCACCGGTAAATCTTAGGCCGCGAGTAGAATTTCCAGCTTGAAGACCCATTACATTTGCATCTACTACATCACTACCTAAAAGCATAACTAACCAATGTACTGGGCGCACAAATGAATAATCTAAATCTCCCCAACGCATTGGTTTGGCAATTGGAATTTGTTTAATAGCGTTTGCAACTATATCTTCTAACAAATCTTTAGCTTGCATACCTTTTTGTTCAGAGCTAAAGAAGTAATAATCAGCCTTACCCATACTTCTAACTTCAAGTTCAGATATATCAACACCGCATGATTTTGAAAATCCTGCAATTGCTTGTTCTGGAGCGCTTGTAGCTGGACCCTTACGCTCTATAGTTTGATCCTCTTGCTCAGTTTGCAAACCTTCAACCAAAACAGCTAGCCTTCTAGGTGTTGCAAATGCTTTAACATTAGTAAAATCAAGATTGCTATCTTTAAGACCGCTTAATAAATTGTCTTTAAGAGATGATGATAGTTTTGGTAATAATTTTGGCGGAAGCTCTTCAGTTCCAAGCTCTAGTAAAAAATCTTGTGTATTCATAGTGGTAATATTTTAAATTATTTGGAAACGCAAATTGCCATCAACTAAATCAACCATTACTGAGCGAGCGTAAAGTTTGGTTGGCACTACATCAAACTTTTTATATACTCCAGCAATTGACACTAACTCTGCGTTAAATGAGTGAATGAATATTGTGGCTTTTTCATCGCCATCTATTCCAGCATATATACGTCCACGTACTTCTTTATATGCTGATATTGATCCATATGAAAGTATCTCTGCTCCAGATTTAACAGTTGCAAGTAGTACTAAATCTGTATCTCTAGCAACAATTTGCTGCTGTGAATATACTTTGCCAGTAACAATTTTAGGCGCTTGATAAACTCTATCTTGATGCGGATTAGGAACATTTGTTTCTGCTTTCGGCGTAGGAGTTTTTTTAATTTTGTTAGTTTTACTTGGAGTAAGAGATTTACCGAATACTGCAAGGCCAGAAAATTTGGCAAAATCTACTAACTCTTGTTTTTTTGAGCGAATCCCTACTGCCACCATGTCATTCTGAGAGAGGATTTCAACCAATACAGCAAGTTCATTAGCCTGGAAGTTATTATCTTCAATTTCTAAGATAACTGGAGCGTGTTGAAACTGCTTTTTATTACTTGTAGCAAGCTCGTTAATCTCTTCTGATAATTTGTCAGTATTATTACTTAGCACTCTAAGCGTATACAGAGCTTCAGTTTGAGTTTTTACTTCAATTGTATTCAATTTTTCCACCCTTGAGTACAATCTAGAAAATGCCAAACTCGCTTCATACCAATATCACCGCTTAACATAAGCTCTAAAGGTGCTTTATTCTTAAACTTACGTACCGAGCGTTTAAGCCAAATAGCAGGATAGTCTTTATTAGTAGGATATGATGTGCCTAATGCCTCGTATATACCCAAAATCATCTCAACTTTGGAATTAAGGTCGCTATCAAAATCGAAAGCTTTATCCCCTCGACGAAATTGATACAAATGTCTTGGTTTAATTTTTCCATTCAAACCCAACAAGCTCAGTTGATCTTCATCTACCAACTGCCAATTTTCTAAAATCTGACACAAATCAAAAGTTAGTTGGTTTTTCTGCTCTTGATCTAGCTTGGATGTATCTACCATTAGTTAACTCTAAAGTGGAAAACAACCTCACGGTCAAATACAGTTTTATCTGGAGCATGTGGCAAAGGTGATGCCTTGTATACTGCTCTTTCAATTGAATCTTTAAATGATTTGGCTTTTGCAGATTTGTCAATATTACAAGATGTTAGATTAACACTTTGAACATTGCCATTAACATCTTGCAAGATGTATACATCACAACCCCAATTATCTTTGGCACCATTGTAGCGCCACTTGTCTTTTACTCTTGCTGCGATTTGGTTAATATAGTTAACCTTAAGTTCATTAAGAATATCTTCTTGAGCTAAAGCTCTATCTTGATCCTCTTCAGCTTGAATTTCTTTTTTCAACTCTCGAGTATCTTGCTCTTTGGCAAACTTTTGCGCCTCTTCTTTACGTTTTTTCTCAATCTTGCGTTTTTCTATCTCTGCCTTGCGTGCTTTTTCTTCAGCTTGTTTTTTGCGTTTTTCTGCTTCTTTAGCTTTTTTCTCTGCTAGCTTGCGCTTTTTCTCAGCAAGTTTCTTTTGTTTTTGTGCGGCTTTAATCTTAAGCTCTTCAGCTTTACGCTTTTGTTCAGCTTGCTTTTTCGCTTGTTTTTCTTTTTTGATTTTAGCCTTTAGTTTTTTCAGTCTTTGTTGTTCCTTGTAACGCTCATTTTCTACTTTTTTCTCTGCACGTTTAAGATCGGCTAGGCGCTTTTCACGCTGCTTTTTAATATCAACAAGACGCTGTTTTTCTTGCTCTATAGATTTAAGATCAACAGTTACCGCTTTGGGAATATCGCGAGATTTTGATTTTGGATCTTGCTTTGGAATCTCCCATCTCTGTACATTAGAAAAAACAAGGCTAATAAGTAAAGCAATATGTAGTATTACTGCGGTCCAAAAAGCCACTGGATGCTGTTTGGCAATTTGTGGTAATTTAATTTTGCTAGCTAAACCCATATTTATTTTGCATCTGGAGATTCAGTAATAATCCCAACTTTTTCAACACCGTGTTTTTGCAAAAAAGACATAAGAGCAACAACTTTTCCATATTCTACTTGTCTATCACCACGAACAAAAACTTTCATATCTGGATAAACTGAAAGCCTAGCACTTACTCTACCAGCAATAATTCCAAGTGGTAGTTTTTCACCTTTTGTTACTGTTGATGAGTCTTCTTCATCAAGTGAATTAATAAAATAATCACCATCTCGATTAACTGTCACAATAGTTGGCTGTTGTTCAGTAAAGTCTACCATTTTGGCTTCTGCCGACGGAAGATCTACTTCGATACCCTGCTCAATAATTGGCGTGGTCATCATAAAAATAACCAAAAGTACCAACATTACATCAATATAAGGAACAATGTTGATATTAGCATCAACCTTTGGTCTTATACGTTTTGGAGCTTCGATCATTATTTATTTTTGTCTTTGGAAAATAACAAACAACTCCTCAATAAATGAGGTGTACTTGTTAGCTACAGCCTCAACTTGAGTAATAAGTCTGTTATATGCCATAGTTGCCGGTATAGCGGCAAATAGACCAAATGCTGTTGCAATAAGAGCCTCGGCGATACCTGGAGCTACAATTGCAATGGTTGCTTGCTTAACTGACGCTAAACCAATAAATGAATGCATAATTCCCCAAACTGTACCAAATAGACCAATATATGGAGCAGATGATGCAATCATAGCTAACACACTTAATGAACCATCTAAGCGATCAACTTCATCATTAGCTGCTGTATTCATAGCGCGGTACGCTCTTTCAGAATTTATAACTAAGGCCTGATTAGAGGCTGAAGCAGAGTGGTTAAACTCATTGTAACCTGAGGCAAAAATATGTTGCATTGCACTTCTTTTTGAAGCTACTTCAGGAATTTGTGAATTAATCTGCGCTAAATCAGGATCTGATAAAAACTTGTTATGAAAAGTTTTTACATCTTTTTTAGCATCCATTAAAGCTTTCTTCTTTGACATGATAATTGTCCAAGAGTATATGCTCATAAGTACTAAAACTAACATAACTACTTGCACCACAAATCCGGCTTCAATAATTAGACTAAAAATACTTAAATTATCACTCATTTATTTTCTCCAAAATCTCTCTAGGAATTGCAAAAGGTTTAAAACTGTCTGCCTGAAGACAGGCAATAGTAATTTGTGCATTAAATAATACCTTATTTTGCTCTTTATTCATTATTTTCTGTGAAAAAACCAGGCTAGCTTTTCCAGTTTTTTCTATCTTGGTATCAACTATTAATAAGTCGTTAAATCGAGCTGGGGAAATATAATCTGCAACTACTTTTCTTACTGCAAAAATAGCATTGTTTTCACTGATTAAAATATCTTGCTCAAAACCTAAGTTGCGCAAATATTCTGTTCTTGCTCGTTCTATAAATTTAAGATAATTAGCGTAATAAACTACACCGCCGCTATCTGTATCCTCATAATAAACCCGAACATCTAGTTTACTCATCAAATAAATCTTTCTCTTTATTAGGATTAGTTAAGCCTAAATGTGAATACGCAAGATTGGTGGCACTTCTGCCTCTAGGGGTGCGCATAATAAAACCCTGTTGAATGAGATATGGCTCAACCATATCTTCTAACGTTCCTCGCTCTTCACCAATTGCAGTTGACAAAGTATCAAGCCCTACCGGACCTCCAGAGAATTTTTCCACCATAATTGATAAATAATCTCTATCAAGTTGTTCAAGACCCATATCATCAACTTTAAGCGTTGTAAGAGCTTCACTAGCAATTGCCTGATGAATAATTCCATCGGTTTTAACATCGGCAAAATCACGCACTCTGCGTAATAATCTATTTGCAATTCTAGGTGTGCCACGTGAACGCTTGGCAATCTCCAATGCTCCAGCATTTTCAATTTCAATGCCTAATATACTTGCAGAGCGTTCTATTATTTTCTGTAAGTCTTTTTTGTTATAAAACTCAAGACGTTGAACAATACCAAAACGATCTCGAAGAGGTGAGGTAAGCATACCTGCTCTTGTTGTAGCTCCAATCAGTGTAAATGGCGGCAAATCAAGCTGTACAGAATGTGCAGCAACTCCTTCGCCCACCATAATATCTAGTTTAAAGTCTTCCAAAGCTGGATATAAAATCTCCTCAACCACAGGATTTAGACGATGAATCTCATCAATAAACAAAATATCATTTGCTTCAAGTTTAGTAAGTATTGCAGCTAAATCACCCGATCTTTCAAGAACTGGGCCTGAAGTTTGAATTAATGAAGAACCCATCTGATTAGCAATTACATTCGCTAGTGTAGTTTTTCCAAGGCCAGGAGGACCGTAAATTAACAAATGATCAAGAGTGTCTTGACGTTTTTTAGCAGCTTGAATAAACAATGCCATTTGCTCTTTAACATCAGCTTGGCCAATGTAATCGTCAAGAGTTTCTGGACGCACTGAAGACATAACAATATCCTCTTGTCCAATATCATTACCGCCAACTAAAGAGTCTTGTTCTATCATGTTATTTATTGCAAATATTTTTGTTATTTTATCTGTTAATAGAACTTATAAGTAGTTTGATTGTTGTAGAATTATCATGCTTTTTTAAAAGTAGGATTTTTGGATAAGTAAAACCTTTTATTTGTTGATATTTACTGATCGAAATACTCCAATTTTTATTAGCATTTATATCGTGAGTAAAAACAATTTTGGCAATATCTTTTGGGTCTAGATACCAGCCTAAATTTTCTTTAGACCAGGTTTTAATTCCATGAGTAATTAGCTTGTTGTTGATAATTAAATTATTGTCAATTGATTGGATTGAAACATTTCCAAGACCAAGAGCTGCAGTTAAGTTAATTGAAAAATTATTATTATCATATTTAAGCTCAAAACCAGATGTATTATTTTGATCTCCATTTGTGGCACTTAACCTACCTTTAATATCCCAACTATCAGGAATAGTACTACTGTATATCGGAGCAACCTTTGTATTATCAATAGTTGAACAGCTTGATATAAGCAATAAAATTAATATTTGAATCAAGTATTTCATAATAACCTACATTGTAGTGCAAAGCCTGAGCTTTGGGTATAATCGAGTGCTTATTTTGTATCTATAAATAACAATTTATGTCGCGTATTGCAATTTTAAGCGTTAATCACCAGCTAGCTCCAGTAGAAGTTAGAGAAAAGGTTGCATTTAACCAAAACGAATTAGCTAACTCGCTACAAAACCTAAAAAGTTGTGATGGTATTAATTCATGCGCAATACTATCAACTTGCAATAGATCTGAAGTATACGCAATTGCCAGCAATGATAATGCTAAAGAAACACTTAGTGATTATCTATCCAATACTCACAATATACCAAGAGAGAATCTTGACCCGTATTTAAGTTATTTTGAAGGTGATGATGCTATAGATCATATTTGTAATGTTGCCACGGGGCTTGATTCTTTAGTACTTGGTGAGCCACAAATTCTTGGCCAACTTAAGGATGCATATCACATTGCCAAAGATGCTAGAGTACTTGATAAACTATTAGAAAAACTATTTCAACATGCATTCTCAACTGCTAAAAAAGTACGTACAGATACAAAAATTGGCTCTTCTCCAGTATCGGTAGCATACTGTGCAGTTAAACTTAGTGAAAAAATATTTGCTGATCTTTCAGAACAAACAGTGCTACTTATTGGTGCTGGTGAGATGATTGATCTATGTGCTCAACATCTTAATGAAAAAGGTGTTAGTTCAATGATTGTTGCTAATAGAACAATTGAGAATGCACAAAAAATTGCAGATACGTACAATGCTGAAGCTATTAGCTTAAAAAGCTTTTCTACAGTTATTGACAAGGCTGATATTATTATTTCCTCTACTGCTGCATCAGTACCAATTATCGGCAAAGGTATAATTGAAAGTGCTCTTAAAAAACGCAAGCACAAACCAATATTTATGCTTGATATTGCCATCCCACGTGATATCGAACCTGAAGTTGGTCAGCTTGATGATGTATATCTCTACACTATTGATGATTTAAACCAAGTGGTTAGCGATAATATCGATAGTCGAGAAAAAGAAAAAACTCTTGCTCAAGAGATTATTAAAAAACAAAATGAAATTTTTAATAAGTGGTTAGAAGTATTACCCAATGAGCAAGTTGTACAAACTTATCGTATGAGTGCTTATGAAGTTAAACAGCAAGCACTTGAGCAAGCACTGAAAAAATTAAATGCTGGTAGTGACGCTGAAGCTGTATTAAAAATGCTTGCAGATCAGCTAACTAACAAATTATTACACACTCCATTTCAAAATATTAAAGACGCTGACACTGAGCAACTAAACAAGTGCGAAGGCTGCGTACCTAAAGCTAAAAAATAATGAATAAATCAATTATTGCTAAATTAGAGCAGTTATCAATGCGTCTTGAAGAAGTTGAGGCAATGTTGTCTGACCCTGAAGTTGCTGCAGATCAAAAAAAATTTCGTGAACTATCAATTGAGCACTCACAGCTAACACCAGTTAGTGAAAAATTCCAAGAATATCAGCAAACAGAACAAGATATGACTGATGCTGAGCTAATGCTTGAAGAAGATGATGCAGATCTTAAAGCTATGGCCAAAGATGAAATATCTGCTGGCAAGGAAAAATTAGAGGAGCTTGAGGTTGAGCTTAAGAAGGCTTTACTACCAAAAGATCCTAACGATTCTAGAAATATCATTATTGAAATTAGAGCTGGCACCGGTGGTGATGAGGCTTCTATCTTCTCAGGTGATCTGTTTAGAATGTACACAAGATATGTAGAAAAACAAAAATGGCAAATTGAAACCATGTCTTCAAGTATTGGTGAACATGGTGGCTATAAAGAAATTATTGCGCGTATAAGTGGTGATAACGTATATTCAAAACTTAAATTTGAATCTGGCGCGCATAGAGTACAACGCGTTCCAGAGACTGAATCACAAGGCAGAGTTCACACTTCTGCTTGTACAGTTGCAGTTATGCCTGAGGTTGATAATATTGAAGAAGTTGATATTAATATGAACGATGTACGTGTTGATACATTTAGAGCGTCAGGTGCTGGTGGACAGCATGTTAATAAAACTGACTCAGCAGTACGTGTTACTCATATTCCTACTGGCACTGTTGTTGAGTGTCAAGACGGCAGATCTCAACATAAAAACAAAGCGCAAGCATTATCTGTACTTGCTTCTAGAATTCTTGATGAGCAACAAAGAGCTCAACAACAAGAACAAGCGTCACAAAGAAAAGAATTAGTTGGTAGTGGTGACAGATCACAACGCATTCGTACCTACAACTACCCACAAGGTAGAGTTACTGATCACCGTATAAACCTTACTTTGTACAAATTACAAGAGGTTATGGAAGGTGATTTGGAATCAATTATCGATCCGCTTATTGTTGAGCAGCAAACTAATCAACTAACAGAGCTAAACGACGCACTAGCTTAAAACACACTTCTGCTAAGGCAAACTAATCAGTTAACTAACTTAACGAGTCTTTATAATCTTTTTGGTAAAAATTGCGATAATCCAAACAGTA
>CAYOFV010000008.1:20919-30740 GCA_964403565.1 uncultured Piscirickettsiaceae bacterium
AACTTAACGAGTCTTTATAATCTTTTTGGTAAAAATTGCGATAATCCAAACAGTACGCCTAAAGCTATAACTATAGCTGGACCAGTAGCAATATCATAATTAATTGATGATATTAATCCTAGTATTACAGATGCTATTGCAACAATCATAGAATAAAACACCATAGATTTTGGTGAGGTAGAAAAAACTCTTGCAGTGGCACTTGGAATAATAAGCAGTGAAGTGATTAACAAAACCCCAACAATTCTTACTGATACACTTACTGTTAAGGCAATAAGTAGCATAAACAGCATCTTATAGAAAAACTGATTAAGGCCACTAGATACTGCTATTTCTTCATTTAAAGTCATAAGTAGTAGTCTTTGCCAATATATATAAAGCAAAACTCCAACCACTAGTACAACTGCATAAACCCAAATAATGTCAGTGTTATTAATTGCCAAAATATCACCAAACAATAAAGAGAAATAATCTGTATTAGCGCCACCAACAATAGATAAAACCACAATACCAATAGACAATGCAATGTGAGAAAAAATACCTAATATTGCATCACTAGATAGAAATCTTTTTTGCTGCAAGATAACAATAAGTACTGCAAATAAAGAGCTAACAATAATAAGTCCAAAGTGCATTCCTAAGCCAGATGCAATACCTAAAGAAGCACCTAGTAAAGCAGAATGAGAAATTGACTCTGAAAAATAGCTCATTCGCTTCCAAATAACGAACGGACCTAGTGCTCCAGAGATAATCGAGATTCCGATGCCAGCTAATAAAGCCCTAAGAACAAAATCTTCCATAACTATCTAATTGGAAAATTACTGGCAGTTTTCACAAAGACCGTATAAATACAAACAATGATCAGTTAATTGATATCCATGTTTTTTAGCAATATCGTGTTGATGTTTTTCAATTACATCATCTTGAAACTCAACAATCTTTCCACATTTAACACAAACCAAATGATCATGATGATCAACATTTGATAACTCAAAAACACTTTGTCCATTATCAAAATTAAGCTTGTTTACCATATCAGCTTCCTCAAATTGAGTAAGTACTCGATATATAGTTGCAACTCCTACTTCTTCACCTTGCATAATTAGTGCTCTATATATATCTTCAGCACTCATATGATGATTTTCACTTTTTTCTAAAATTTCTAAAATTTTAAGACGTGGTAGGGTTACTTTTAAGCCTGCACTTTTTAAATCTTGAGCATCCATGGTTAAATTCCTTGATGTAAAATCATTCAAATCATTTTAACCAATTATTTAATAATGAACAAATTAACTTTAATTGCATTCTCATTATCATTACCATTTATATCTGCCTGTTCGCCTTCTTTGCCAGAGTTGCCAGATATGCCCGAACTACCTGATATGCCGGATATCATTCCAGATATGTCACTTCCTACACTATACAAGGATGATATCAACCAAGGCTCAGTACTTGAAAGATTTAAGGTTAATCAATTAAAACTAGGGATGAGCAAAACCCAAGTGCAAGATTTAATTGGCTCTCCAAGTATTGTAGATCCGTTTCATAATAATGAATGGCAATACATAAATCATTCAATTTTGCACGAAAGAGATGATGTTAAATATTCTTTAGTATTAACTTTTGATGCTGATAAGTTGGCCAATATTGACAAATCAGGGATTAAATCTCTACCTGAGTTGACTGAGGAAGAAAAAAAGCTTGAAAACAAACGCCTTGCGGATGAAAAAGCTGCTGCCGAAGCGAAAAAAAAAGCTATTGAAGAAGCAAAAAGAATAGCTAAAGAGAAAGCATTAGAAGAACAAAGATTAAAACAAAAAGCTTTGGCTGAAGCAAAAGCAAAAGCTGATGCTGAAAAAAAACGCATAGCTAAAGAAAAAGCTTTAGCAGCAGAGGCTAAGAAGAAAGCTCAAGAAGATGAGATACGCATGGCTGTTGAACAAGCAAAAGCTCAAGCTGAAATCAAGGCAAAAGCTGATGCTGAAAAAAAACGCATAGCCAAAGAAAAACAAGAGCTTGAAGCTAAAAAATTAGCCGATGAACAAGCTAAGAAAAAAGCTCAAGAAGAGGCTAACAAGCCTTGGTATAAATTCTGGTAATAAATATTTAACGTGTCAGTACTTGCGGTTAACAATCTAAGTTGTCAAAGAGGATATAATCAACTATTCAGCGATCTTTCGTTTCAAGTAGATAGTGGTGATGTTATGCGCATTACTGGTACTAATGGATCTGGAAAAACCTCATTATTAAAAATCCTTGCTGGAATCAACACTCAAGAAGAAGGTGAGGTTTTACTTAATAATAACGCAGTTAGATCTGACGAATATCAAGCTGATGTTTTTTACCTTGGACATCTTAGTGCTATAAGCCATGAACTTAGCAGTATTGAAAATCTCGAATATCTATATTCTCTAAATCAAGATAATGAAAATACCGAACTAATAAACTACCTATCGGAAATTGGCCTTAAAGGCTATGGTGATGAAAAATGTGCAAAGCTATCAGCTGGACAAAAGCGTAGAGTAATTCTTGCAGGTTTATTTGCCTCTAATGCAAAGCTATGGTTACTTGACGAACCATTTACTGCTCTTGATCCAATTGGCGTTGAAATTGTTGAAGATAGAATTCGCAACCACTGCAAAAATGGTGGAGTATGTCTATTTACCACACACCAAGATTCTGCACTAGAGAATCAAAAGGTATTGGCGTTATGAATATTTATACTCAAACCTTAAAACGTGATTTGAGGATTGCAATTCGCAACCCTTCAAGTGTTATCAACCCACTACTTTTCTTTGTAATATCAGTATCGCTATTTCCACTAGCAATTAGTCCAGAAGCATCAACTCTTTCACAAATTGCATCAGGAATTATTTGGGTAGCATCAATGCTTGCTGTACTACTATCTCTTAACTCATTGTTTCATAGTGATTTTGAAAATGGAGTTTTAGAGCAAATGTTAATCTCTCATCATTCTCTACCTCTTCTCATTCTTGCTAAAACCGCTGCACACTGGATACTAACTGGAATACCAATTATTTTGTTATCGCCACTGCTTGGAATATTTTTATTCCTAGATACTCAAAGTATAAAAGTATTGATGATAACTCTACTACTTGCAACACCAAGTCTTAGCCTTATTGGCAGTATTGGTGCGTCACTTATAGTTGGAATAAAAAACTCAGGAATGTTATTGTCATTACTTATCTTGCCGTTATATATTCCAATACTTATATTTGCATCATCTGCAGTATCCCAAGCACAATTTGATATGGAGATTACTGGGCAGTTATATTTTCTTGGATCTATATTGGTTGCAAGCCTTATTACTGCACCTTTAGTTAGTTCTATTGCTTTGAAGATTAGCCTAGAATAAATAGGTATTTACTTTTGATAATTATTAGTTATAATTATCTCACAACGCTGATTTGTCCCGATTGCTAGCGTTACTACCATGAGTAGTTAAAAACAAGCTAAAGCAGGAGTTCTCTTAATAAAAAGAAGCCCGCTTTGTAGGGTTTTTTTAATTTTTAGGAGAATAAAAAATGATCTTTACTTCAGAATCTGTATCAGGTGGTCATCCTGATAAAGTATGTGACCAAATCTCAGATGCCATCTTAGACGCTGCATTAGAGCAAGACAAAAACTCACGTGTTGCATGCGAAACACTTATTAAAGACAATAATGTAGTAGTTGCAGGTGAAATTACAACTGGCGCAAATATTGATTACGAAAGAATCATTCGTAAAACTATTAACGATATTGGTTATAACGATGATGAACTTGGCTTTAATGGCTCAACTTGTAATATCGCCAACCTTTTAGGCGAACAGTCTCAAGATATTGCCCAAGGTGTTGATGAGTATGCTGATCACGAACAAGGTGCTGGTGACCAAGGTTTAATGTTTGGTTATGCTTGTAATGCTACCGATGTGTTAATGCCTGCGCCGATTTTATATTCACATAGATTGGTACAAAAACAAGCCGAACTTATGAAATCTGGCAAGTTGTCATGGTTACGTCCAGATGCAAAATCTCAGGTTTCATGTCATTATGATGGACATAAAATTGTAGGTATTGATGCTGTTGTACTATCAACACAACATGATGAAGATATTAGCTTAAAAGACCTACAAGAAGCAGTAATGGAAGAAATTATCAAACCAGTTCTTCCATCTGAATGGTTAAGTAGTGATACTAAATACCATATTAACCCTACTGGTAAGTTTGTTATCGGTGGTCCAGTTGGTGATGCTGGTCTTACTGGTCGTAAAATTATTGTAGATACTTATGGCGGTATGGCGCGTCATGGTGGCGGTGCATTCTCTGGAAAAGATCCATCAAAAGTTGATCGCTCCGCAGCGTATGCAACTCGTTATGTAGCTAAAAACATCGTAGCTGCTGGTCTTGCCGATAAATGTGAGATTCAAGTGTCATATGCTATTGGTGTAGCTGAACCAACTTCAATTAGCGTTGAAACATTTGGTACTGGTAAAGTTGCAAATGAGGAAATTGAAGCTTTAGTTGCACAGCATTTTGATCTTCGCCCTAAAGGTTTAATTGCAATGCTTGATCTTAAACGCCCGATATATCAACAAACTGCTAGTTATGGTCATTTTGGTAGAGAAGAAGATGATATTACTTGGGAAAAAACTGATCGCGCCCACTTGCTTAAATAACAAACAATAATTGGTATAATAACAACTCGCCGAGGAGCGTTGCATTGGGAGATTCCCATCAGGCTCGGCAATCTTAACGACGCTCATTTTTACTTAAGTTTTATAGGAGATAAAAATGAGCAACCCTACTCTAGATAATAACGATTATAAAGTTGCCGATATGGCACTGGCTGATTACGGCCGTAAAGAAGTAGAGCTGGCCGAAGCTGAAATGCCAGCACTTATGGCACTACGTGACAAATATCGAGACTCTCAGCCATTAGCTGACGCTAAGATTCTCGGCTGTATTCACATGACAATTCAAACAGCTGTACTTATGGAAACCTTAGTTGATCTTGGTGCACAAGTGCGTTGGTCAAGTTGTAATATTTTCTCAACCCAAGATCATGCTGCAGCAGCAATGGTAGCAGCAGATATCCCAACTTTTGCTTGGAAAGGCGAAACAGAGGAAGAATTCTTATGGTGTATTGAGCAAACCATCCTTTCTGAAGGTAAGCCTTGGGACGCAAATATGGTGCTTGATGATGGTGGTGACTTAACGCAAATGCTACATGAGAAATATCCAGAAATGCTAAACGATATTCACGGCATTAGTGAAGAAACTACAACTGGTGTACACCGTCTGTTGGAAATGCTAGACGAAGGTTCACTGAAAGTTCCAGCAATTAATGTGAATGACTCAGTTACCAAATCAAAAAATGACAATAAATACGGTTGTCGTCATTCACTCAATGATGCCATTAAGCGTGGTACTGATATGTTAATGTCGGGCAAAAAAGCTTTAGTTATTGGTTATGGCGATGTTGGTAAAGGCTCAGCTCAATCATTACGCCAAGAAGGCATGATTGTTAAAGTAAGTGAGATTGATCCAATTTGTGCTATGCAGGCATGTATGGATGGTTTTGAAATTGTTTCTCCTTATGAGGGTGGTATTAATACAGGTACGGTAGAAGGTATTAATAAAGACCTACTATCAACAACTGATCTTATCGTAACCACAACTGGCAACATTAACGTGTGCGACGCTCCAATGCTACAAAGCGTTAAACCAGGTGCTGTTGTATGTAATATTGGACACTTTGATAATGAGATCGATACACAATATATGCGTGATAATTGGCGCTGGGATGAAGTAAAACCTCAAGTTCACCGTGTATACCGTGGTGATAACAAAAACGATTATTTAATCCTTTTGTCTGAAGGTCGTCTTGTTAACCTTGGTAATGCTACAGGTCACCCTTCAAGAATTATGGATGGCTCATTTGCTAACCAAGTACTTGCGCAAATGTATCTATTTGATCAAAAATTTGCCGACCTTCCTGAAGGTGCAAAAAATGATAATATCTTTGTAAAGGTTCTACCTAAGAAACTAGATGAAGAAGTGGCAGCTGGAATGGTTGGAGGCTTTGGCGGTGTGCTTACACAAATGACTGACGTCCAAGCTGACTATATCAATACACCTAAAGAAGGTCCGTTTAAGCCAGAAGCTTACAAATACTAAATTTATAAGTGGTATTTATAAAAATGCGAGATTTTTCTCGCATTTTTTATGCATTTTAAAAAAAATCCAAAATTTCATATATTTAGCTAAAAATTATCATTTTTTTAGGCAAAAACACCGTTATTTTGGGCAAAAATCAAGGAAAATCATCATCCTTATTTAATATTTTCATTTTTTTCAAAATTTATGCAAGATTTAATCGATCCAATTTTCCAATCAAATAAAGACTTTAACAATGCATTTGCATCAGGCCTGGATAAAATACTAGAAAATGATGAGCTTGGTGTTTTTATCCTAGTACTTGCCAATGCAATTTATGATGAGAATATTTGGCGAGAATTAAAACCAAAACTAATTAAAAAATTTGAGCATTTAAAAACTAAAGAATTGTCTGGCGCTGCTGATGATATTGAAGTTTTTCAAAAATTAAGTGTTATTAATCTAGATGACTTAAACACTACACAAATTAAACAAATTGGTGAATTTGAGCTTCAATACAACCCCCTAAGAGCCTTAAGACCAAAACGCATGTCTAATGTCGTAACCAAAGGCATGAGTCAAAATTTTGATGCAAATAGTTTTAACTTTAATAAAGATTTTTTGCAAAAAGAAATGTTCTATAAAGGCAAGTTTTTTGGCAAACAAATATCTCTTTTTTACAATAAATTTCCATTTGCAAATCAACATGGTCTTGTTGTAGTCGAGCCTGAAAAACAACATCCACAACTATTAACTTATGAGCTGCATCAATTTGCTTGGATGATGGCAAATGCTATTGGACTTAGTATTAAAGGCTTTACTTTGGCTTACAATTCATATGGTGCTTATGCATCAGTTAATCATTTTCATCTGCAATGCTTTGTGCGCAACACTCCCCTGCCAATTGAAAGTGTAGAAAAGTATGTTTTAGTTAATCACTGGTTTGGATCTGTTAATGACGCCTGGGAATTTATAGAGGCTTTGCATCGTGATGAGCAACCATACAATTTAATTTATAGAGAAAATAAGATTTTAATTATTGTGCGTAAACGTCAAGACGACTACAAACACTCAGACTGGACTGCAGGGTATGCTTGGTACGAAGCGTGTGGCGGTGTATCACTATCTTCTATCAACAACTTTAACAACCTTGAAGAACAAGACCTTAAAGCTGAACTTGAAAAATTAAAAGTTGAGTAGATTTATAATTTACTAATTTAGTAAATTTTTTCAAAAATCGTTTTTTTTTTTTGATAGAATAGCCTATATCAAAAAATGTTATATCTCCATATTAGTCGTTTTTTGATATTTTAGGGATTTGACTCATTCTTCTCAAAAATCCAAGCAAATCCCTAATTCCAAATACTCTACTCTAAATAGCTTTATATAGCTAAATTGATGCGGTAAAATTTTGTTATTTCTTCAAGCAAAATGCTATGTCAATTTCTGATCTAGATGCGACTGCATCATTTCAAAACTTAATTTTAAAACTACAATCTTTTTGGGCGGAAAAAGGCTGCGCTTTATTACAACCATTTGACATGGAAATGGGTGCTGGAACTTTTCATCCTGCTACGTTTTTAAGGGCAATTGGACCAGAACCTTGGAAAACTGCTTACGTTCAACCGTCGCGTCGTCCAACTGATGGTCGTTATGGTGAAAATCCAAACCGCTTACAACATTACTATCAATTTCAAGTAATTCTCAAACCATCTCCAAGTGATATTCAAGATTTATATCTAGAGTCTTTGGCTGAAATTGGTATTGATCTAACTAAACATGATGTTAGATTTGTTGAGGATAATTGGGAATCTCCAACTCTTGGAGCTTGGGGTCTTGGCTGGGAAGTGTGGCTAAACGGCATGGAAGTTTCACAATTTACTTATTTTCAGCAAGTTGGTGGATTAGCTTGTAAGCCTGTATCTGGTGAACTTACGTATGGCCTTGAAAGACTAGCTATGTATCTTCAGGGTGTTGATTCAGTATTTGATTTAGTTTGGGTTGATGGCGTTACTTATGGTGATGTATTTCATCAAAATGAAGTAGAGCAATCAAAATACAATTTTGAAATTGCTGATACTGAAGTATTGTTTAGACAATTTGATGAAGCTGAAGATATGAATCAAAAACTTATTGATCAAGCCTTGCCTTACCCTGCTTACGAACAAGTAATGAAGGCGTCACACCTATTTAATCTACTTGATGCACGTCATGCTATTAGTGTAACTGATAGGGCCAGATTTATTCGCCGAATTCGCTCAATGAGTCAAAAAGTAGCACAAGCATATTACGACTCACGTGAAGCTCTTGGGTTTCCAATGGTTGATAAATAAATGGATTTTTTCTCGCAACTATATTTAAGAATCCTATCTTGGGCTGAAAGCAAATATGCTATTTACTATCTATCTGTAGTATCTACTCTGGAGGCGTTTGTATTGCCATATCCACCACCTGATGTTTTGTTGGCACCAATGTCGTTAAAAGCTCCACATAAGGCTTATTACTTTGCATTTATTACCACTATATTTTCTGTTATTGGTGGTCTTGTTGGTTATTTCCTTGGTGAAATATTATTACAATTTCTACTTGGGTATGACTTAGTAAGTGCTGAAAATATTAAAACTGTAGAAGGCTTCTTTGAAAAATATGGGTTTTGGGTTGTAGGAGTTGCGGCCTTTAGTCCAATCCCGTATAAACTTGCAACTATCAGTGCTGGCACTATGGGAATGGCACTACTACCATTTATACTAATTTCTTTTATTGCTCGAGGCGCTAGATACTTCTTAGTTGCATCTTTGGTTAAAGCCTATGGTGATAAATGCGATAGATGGCTACAAAAATATATCGATAGACTTGGATATATTCTTATTGTGGTAATTATTATTGGCGCTTGGTATGCTAGTTAAATTATTTTCTATAGCCTTTATTGTTTTTACTTCTGGCTGCGTAACACTTACAAACACTAATAAAGTTGAAATTGTTGACAAATCAGCAAACATAGATGCTATTCAAACCGAGCAAAACTATTCAAAACATACAGAAAGCTCAGTATTTAGTACTACTTATACCACTACAACCAAAGATGAAAACGAAACTAAAAATAGTAGTGAGTCTAGCAACGCAGTAGAAAAGAAAACCATTAAAGCTAATAAAACTTGGATTATGCCAATTAACGCCAGCATAGAAAAAGGCTTTTCTACAAAACACCAGGGATTAAGTTTTAATAACAATAATAATCAAATTGTTAAAGCTATTCGTGATGGTAAGGTGATATACACCGGTAAAGATATGATTGTTATCCGACATCCATTAGGTTTCTACTCAGCTTATAACAATATTATTGTTAAGGCAAAAGACAAACAAAAAGTTGATCAAAGCGATGTAATTGGCTTAACTAGTAATAAAAACTTCTACTTTGAGATGAAAAAGTTTAAAGATTTGATTGATCCTACTAAGTACTTGAAATAACTTATAATTCCTAGCATGAATGAATTTCTACAAAATATATCGCCATATCAAGCAGTAGGCATTTTATTTGCCGTTGCCTTGATTTTGCATTTTGTTGTTGGTTTTGTTTTAGATAAAATAATTTCACACACTTCTAAAACTAAAAACCAGCTTGATGATCATATTGTCAAAGCTGTATCTGCACCAATAAAAGT
>CAYOFV010000009.1:0-12345 GCA_964403565.1 uncultured Piscirickettsiaceae bacterium
AATACTGGTGCACTAATGGCAATTTCAAGATTTGTACTTAAAACTATTAAAGGTATTGATCGCCCTGCTATTATGGGTCGTATGCCAACAATGAATGATCATTGTCATATGTTAGACCTTGGTGCAAATGTTGACTCTAGTCCTGAAGCTTTAGTAGAGTTTGCAACTATGGGCTCTATTGCTACAAGTCATACCGAAAATATTCCTAATCCAACTGTGGGTTTGTTAAACGTTGGCGAAGAAGAAATGAAAGGCAACGACAAAATCAAAAAAACTGCTGAACTACTTAAAGAATCTGGGCTTAACTATACTGGTTTTGTAGAAGGTGATGACATATACAAAGGTAGTGTTGATGTAGTTGTGTGCGATGGTTTCGAAGGCAATATTGCACTAAAAGCTAGTGAGGGTGTTGCATCAATGATGTCACACTATTTAAAGCGTGCATTTACTAAAAATATTTTTACCAAAATTGTAGCCCTTATAGCTACACCAGTTTTAAAGGATTTTAAATCGAATCTAAATCCTGGGAAATACAATGGTGCAAGCTTACTTGGACTTAGAGGGATTGTGGTTAAGAGTCATGGCGGTGCAGGAGTTGATTCTTTTTTATCTGCAATAATAGAGGCTCATGCAGAGGCTCATGCTAAAATTATTGACAAAATCAGTGAAAAAGTTTCGCAAGAATTAGAAAACACATAGGCCTATATTTAGATGAGTAAATTTGCAAGAATAATTGGAACTGGTAGTTATTTACCACCAAATATTATCACTAATGATGACTTGTCTAAAACCATGGACACATCTGATGAGTGGATTACTGCTAGAACAGGTATTAAGGAAAGAAGAAAAGTAACTACTGAAACTACTTGTGATCTTGCTGAAATAGCTGCTAACAACGCTCTAGAGATGGCTGGAATTAATGCCGAAGATCTTGATCTTATTATTCTTGCAACTACTACTCCAGATAAAATATTCCCTGCAACTGCAACCATGTTACAAACAGCTGTTGGGGCCTCGTGCCCTGCTTTTGACTTGCAGTCAGTATGTGCAGGTTTTATCTTTGCGCTAACTACAGCTGAACAATATATTAAAACTGGAGCTGCTAATAAAGTATTGGTAGTTGGTAGTGAAACACTATCAAGAATTGTTGACTGGAATGATCGTTCAACCGCTATTTTATTTGGCGATGGTGCAGGCGCAGTTGTACTTGAAGGTAGTGAAGAAACTGGAATTTTGCATTCAGAATTATTTAGTGATGGAAATTACTTATCATCACTACAAGTTAGTAATAACTATATAAATGAGACTGGTTATATTGAAATGGCTGGTAATGAAGTATTTAAGATTGCTGTATCTCGACTATCCAGCCTTGCAGAAAAAACTCTTAAAGATGCCAATATGAACACTGACGATCTTGACTGGATGATTCCACATCAGGCAAATATTCGTATTATTTCAGCTGTTGCAAAACGCATTAAAACTCCAATGGATAAAGTTGTAGTTACACTTGATAAACACGGCAATACTTCTGCTGCATCTATTCCTTTAGCGCTTGATACTGCTGTACGTGATGGCAGGGTTAAAAAAGGTGATAATCTACTATTTGAAGGTATTGGTGGTGGCTTTAGCTGGGGTAGTGTTTTAGTTAAGTTTTAAAATATTTTTTTCCAAGTGAGGCAAAACCTCCCGAACTTAAAACAAGACAAATACTCAATAAATCATAACTTTTTTCAATTTCTTTGACGTGAGGAATTGCCTCGTAGAAGGTATCGGTGGTGGATTTATTGGGCAAGTGTTTTAGTTAAATTCTAAAACTCTCTATCAGCTAATTTCTGAGTTAGCTGTTTTAATATTTTTGCATCAACAGACAACATATCAAATCTGTTTAAGGCTTTATCGTATAAATCTTTAAACTGGTCTTTTGATTCTTGCAGGCCAATTATTTTTGGATAAGTTGGTTTGTTTTTTTCCGCATCAGAATTTTGCTTCTTGCCAAGTAACTCTTCTGGAGTTTCAATATCTAGAACATCGTCTTGAATTTGATAAGCCAAGCCTAAATCTTTAGCAAAATCTTGCAAGATAGCCAAATCTTTTTTACTACAACCTGAAACTACAGCACCAAGCTCTACTGAGCTTTTAAGTAGGGCTCCAGTCTTTTTACTATGCATAAGTTTTAAAGTTTCAATATCTACTGTTTTAGCAACAATAGACAAATCGATGGACTGCCCTTCTGCCATCTCAAAAGCTGCGTTTGATAAAATTTGTATAAGCTTTACTTTAGTATCGCTTTCTAGTTTTTCATCATTAGCTATAATCTCAAAAGCCCTAGCCTGAAGCGCATCTCCTGCCAGAATGGCTTGTGCCTGCCCAAACTTTTTATGACATGATGGCTGGTTATGACGCATGTCATCGTCATCCATAGCTGGAAGATCATCATGAATTAAAGAATAAATATGGATTAGCTCAACCGCACATGCACTTGAATCGGCAAAATTAAGCTCAACTCCAAAACTATCGGCAACAGCATAAGTTAATATAGGCCTAAAACGCTTGCCTGATGTAAGTGAGCTATAGCGCATAACCTCTGATAATGCATTGTTATCACTTAACAATAAATCAAGGTTTGAGTTAACTCGGTTTAAATACTTGGAAGTATCCACAATTAGTTATTCTGTTGTAAAGGGTTTTTCGCTTTGGTAATTGTCTTCACTAGTAAGTATAGAGATCTTTTGCTCAGCATCGTTTAAAGCATTTTGACATTTTTTAGTAAGCTCTACACCTTTAGAAAAATACTCTAACGACTGCTCAAGAGACAGATCTCCCGAATCCATTATTTCGACAATTTTTTCAAGCTCGTCAATACCTTTATTGAAATCAAATTTTTTACTCATCTTTTGCCTCCGCCGCCAGCTTTATTTAGTAATTTGTCCATTATACTTGCTGGAAGAATTCTTATTAAAAATGCAAACAGTTTAGTTGGAAAAGTTACCTTATAGCGAATTTTTGCTTTTTTTGCGCTAAGTGCATGTAGACAACACTTTAATACTGCTTCTGGCCCTAAAGTGAAATCAGCCAACTCCTTTGATTTAAGCCTAGTAATCATATTTTTATAATTATCTTTATATTCACTATTATCCATATCAACATTTTCAATAAAAGCTTTATAGGCGTTTTCTCTAAATTTTGATTCAATTGGTCCTGGCTGAATAAGTGATAATTGAATATTTGTATTCGCAAGCTCTAATCTTAAAGTATTAACCAAACCTTCAATAGCAAATTTTGACGCATTATAGGGGCCACGAAATGGCATTGCCACAAAACCTAAAACCGAACTAAGATAAATAATTCTTCCTTGATTTTGTTTTTTCATATTTGGCAAAACTGTATTGGTAAGCTCGTGCCAGCCAAATACATTGGTTTGAAATTGCTTATCTAAAGTGCTTCTCGATATGTCCTCAAGTGCGCCAACTTGACCATACGCACCATTATGAATTAAACCGTAAATATCGCTATTATTTGCAAAAATATTAACACATGCATTATTTATTGATTCAGATGAAGATAGGTCAAGTTTATGGGCTTCAAACCCCATATCTTGTAAATTTTCTACATCTTGATCATCTCGTGCAGTAGCTATAACTTTATAACCTTGCTTTGCCAATCCTTGTGCTAAACATAGACCAATCCCGCTAGAGCATCCAGTTATTAAGACAACTTTTTTCACTGTTGTGCTTTGGTCCAAAAATCAGCTGTATCTTTAAGCTTTGGATTAACACTCTGTGATCTTAATAAAAGAAAATCGTAAGCCATTCTAAAGCGTGGATTTTTAAGCAAATCCTGTACTTTTTTTGGATGCATTTTTTCTAGTCTTGATTGCATCATCCAAATGTCTTTTACTCTGGCAGATAGGTATTTTGGCATTGATACCTGTTTGATTTGATTAACTATAACTTCTTCTGACGCGCTTTGCATAGCTAAGAAAAAAGATCTTTGTTTTTTCTTAATTATTTTAAATCTATCATTTTGAGCCTGCCAAAGAAATACTGCAAACATAAATGCTGGGGTTACCGGTTTGTTTTGCTTAATTCTAGAACTGGTATTGTTTAGTGCGCGTTTAACAAAACTATTATCTTTTGTTTGTTTAAACAAATGCCTTAATAAATCATAACTTTCTAACTCTTTAAATACTTTATATGCGTATTCATTATGGAATAGTTTTATACATTCCTCATATAGCCGTGCAGGAGAAATATTAGATAACAAGCTAGATTGTTTAACTATAGCTTTATCAATTTCACTACTAAGATTAAATCCAAGTTTGTTTTTAAAACGCACTGCTCTAATCATACGCACAGGATCTTCTTCAAATCTTTGTTCTACATTGCCAATAATATGGATTTCTTTAGACTTAATATCTTTTAACCCATCTGTGTAGTCAATAACCTCTTGTTTTGATATATCGTAATACAGAGCATTGATATTAAAGTCACGCCTGATAACATCATCTTCGATACTACCATAGCAATTATCACGAACTATAACACCAGATTTTGCCGTTTGCACCTTGCCAGAACGAAAGGTAGCAACTTCAATAAATTTTCTATTAGAAAACATTACATGTACTAGTTTAAAGCGTCTACCGATAATACGAGAACGCTTAAATAGTTTGTGTATCTGCTCTGGAGATGCGTTAGTAGCTACATCAAAATCTTTTGGTTCTAATCCAAGTAATAAATCACGAACACAACCACCAACTAAATAGGAATCATATCCGGCTTTAGCTATAGTTTTAACAACTTTTAATGCGTCTTTATCTAAAAGTTTTTTGTCAAATTTAACACTTTGACGAACTGGACTCATATTTATGCAATATGATGAAGATCAACAACTGGTTTAGGCGTCCAATTATCGGCTTGATGTTCAGCAACAACTGTAGTGTAAACACCACCGCGCACGTTAAATATCGCCTTTAAGCGCATAAATCTTGGGTTTGTAGCCTGTACTAAATCATCAAGGATTTGATTAGTTACTGCTTCATGAAATGCACCTTCATCACGATATGACCAAATATACATTTTTAATGATTTAAGCTCAACACATGCTTTATCCGCAATATATTCTAGATGCAGTGTGGCAAAATCTGGCTGTCCAGTCTTTGGACAAAGACAAGTAAATTCTGGCATGTCAATTTGAATAACAAAATCTCTAGCAGGATTAGGATTGTCAAATATTTCTAGTTCTTTAGATGGCTGTGATGACATTGGATATGTAACTTATAAAAAGCTGTGTATTTTACGCTTTTGAGAGCATCATGGCAAACTTAGAATGTCTAATGCCGTAAAACACAAATATAAATAAAAGCATCAAGACATGTACCCACCACATGCCAATTGATGCTGGAATTTGACCAGATTCAATACTAGATTTTGCAATCAGCAATCCATTGTTGTAAATAATGAAAATAACAACTCCAAATAGCACACCTAAATTCTTTCCACCTCTAGGTGAGGACTTGCCTAATAAAATCCCTAGTAAAGATAATATTAATACACTTAAACCTTGCGATATTCTCCATTGTAATTCTGCACTTTCTTTTGGATTGTTTGAGAAAATCAGATCTAGAGTATTTTTGGATTCAATCTTAGTTGTGACATTACTTGTAAACTCTGATTTTCCATCAATTATTTTTAAATCATACTCACCAAATTTAAGAATCTTTTTATTTTTATCACTTGGAAAACCGTGATATCTTCTACCATCTTTAAGGCGAAGATAGACATCTCCAGTGGCTTTATCTGTATATTTTTGCGCCTGTTTAGAGAGGGTTATAATCGGCTCGTCGTTAGCATAGGTGTAGATAAATATCTCTTCCATATCCTGCTTAGACTCGCCCTCTGCATTACTGGCTTTGGATGCATAAAAAACAATTTCTCCATTTTTAAACTCCTGAAACTCACCTTGTTTAATAAAAGAAAATTCCGATGCGTTTTCAGTTCTATCCATAATCATTGATCTTTGTTGTTTTGACCAAGGAACTGCAACAGTGGTTAAAAACAAAATAAAAATAAAAATAAAAATAACTATAGGCTGGATAAAAACCATAAAGTGCTTGTCACCAATACCGAGAGAATTCATTACAATTGCCTCGGAGTCTTTATACATCTTACTTATTGATAGAATTATTGCCAGAAATAAAGATAGAGATAAAATTAGAGAAACATCTCTAATCATCTTAAAACCAATAATAGGAAGTAAATCTGCTACAGGAATATTTTGTTTAAGACTTTCTTTAATAACCAAAACCAACTGATTACCAAATACTACAATCCCTAAAACAATAAATACAGCAAGTAGCAGCACTAATACATTGCGCATTAAGTACTTTGCTACAATACTATTTTGGAGTTTTAAAGCCTTGGCTGCAACTGATTTCATAACTTATCAGTATAAACCAAAATTTGTGAATTTACTTCTTCTGTGACATTGAAGAGAAGAATTCATCATTAGTTTTGGTAAGCTTAAGCCTATCAATTAAGAATTCTGCCGCTTCAACAGTATCCATAGGGTGAAGAATCTTTCTTAAAATCCACATCTTTTGTAGCTCTTTTTCTTCGGTAATTAGCTCTTCACGACGAGTACCTGAAGCATTAATGTTAATTGCTGGGAAGATGCGTTTCTCACTTAGACGACGCTCAAGATGCAACTCCATATTACCTGTACCCTTAAATTCTTGATAAATCACCTCATCCATCTTAGAGCCAGTATCAATAAGAGCAGTAGCAATAATAGTTACACTACCACCATTTTCAATATTTCTCGCAGCACCGAAGAAGCGCTTAGGTCGTTGTAGAGCATTTGCATCAACACCACCTGTTAAAACCTTGCCTGAAGATGGAGCAACAGTGTTATATGCTCTAGCTAGACGAGTTATTGAATCAAGTAAAATTACTACGTCCTTACCTTGCTCAGCACGGCGCTTGGCTTTTTCAATTACCATTTCAGCAACCTGAACATGACGCTTGGCAGGCTCGTCAAAAGTTGAGGCAATAACCTCACCACGCACTGTACGCTCCATTTCTGTTACTTCTTCCGGACGCTCATCAATTAGTAGAACAATTAACTCACACTCAGGATGATTAACCGCCAGTGATGCAGCAATATTTTGCATAATCATTGTCTTGCCAGCTTTCGGCGGAGCTACTAATAGACCTCTTTGCCCTTTACCAAAAGGTGCTACAAGATCAATAACTCTGGCAGTAATATCTTCTGTTCCGCCGTTACCAATCTCTAAACTAAGTCTTTCATCAGGATGAAGTGGAGTAAGTGACGAAAAGGGAATTCTGTGCTTAACGCTTTCTGGATTTTCACCATTTACATATTCAACTTTAACTAAGGCAAAATACTTTTCACCTTTTTTCGGAGCTCTAATCTTTCCAGAAACCACATCACCAGTAGATAAATTAAACCTTCTAATTTGATTAGGAGATACGTAAATATCGTCTGGACCAGAAACATACGAATCATCACTTGATCTTAAAAATCCATAACCATCTTGCAAAATATCCAACACTCCATCACCAATTACTTCCTCACCTTTTTCAGCCTTAGCTTTAAGAATGATAAAAATAAGTGTTTGTTTTTTTGCTCGAGAAATGTTCTCAGCACCTAATGATTGTGCTAATTCTAAAAGTTGTTCAGGAGTTGATCTTTTTAGTTCTGATAGTTTCATTGATTATTTGTCCAAAATATAGGCGAAAAGCCAAATAGATAGTGCAGATGCACAAAAGATTAGTTTTTTATTTTTGCCGAAAATCTTAAAGATATTCGGCAGGTTTAATTAAATGTTAGAGTCAATAAATGCGCTTAATTCAGCTTTTGAAAGTGCGCCCATTTTTGTTGCTGCTACAGCACCGTCTTTAAAAAGCAACATAGTTGGAATACCACGAATACCATATTTAGGTGGAGTTTGATCATTTTCATCAACATTTACTTTAGCAATAACAACTTTGCCATCGTATTCGTCAGCTATTTCATCAAGTACTGGTGCTAATGCTTTACATGGGCCACACCATTCTGCCCAAAAATCTACAAGTACAACTTGGTTAGAATTGATTACATCATCTTCAAAAGATGCATCCGTAACTAGTTTAATTTTATCGTTCATAAATTTATCAAAAAAAATAATTGGAATTAACAGCAGAAGCGCTGTTGAATTTGAATTATATCACTTTTTTATAAAAAAACCACTTTTTTACAATCTTTCTTCAAGTGTTAGTTTTAATTCTTTTTGTTCAGAGTTGATTAGTGGTTTTCTTTGCTTGTTATAGATAAAAAATACATCCTCAACACGCTCACCAATAGTTGCAATTCTTGCATTTACAAGAATAATTCCTAATTCATAAAATACATAGGCAATATTAGAAAGTATTCCCTGCTTGTCAATAACATTGATATGTAGTTCTGTCATATTCCATTTTTTATTCAAAGCAAAGTTAATTTTAATTTTATGATCAAAAAACCTATGTATATATTTATCACTTGCTTTTCCAATAGAAATATCAGAGCTTATCAATTCATTTTCAATTTCATGATTTAGATCTAAATGTTGTAATATCTCGCTTTGTAAAATACTAATAGTGTTGTATGCTTTTTTATCTTTCGTGGTTAAGATCTTTGCATCTACAATCTCTAGTCCTAACTTTTCAATAATACTTACTAACTTAAAGAACAGTCCTTTTCTATCATCACACATAACAAAAATATCAATTACGTTGTATTGAGATAGGCGTGAGTTAACAATAATTTCTTTATCTTGGAATTTATCAACTAAATACAGATGCCATAAAACATCATCCAATTCATAACGTAGAAAATAATCTTTTGGCAAAGTTGTGAAAATGTTCTCAACTATATCTAAAGCGTATCCATGCTGAGCTGCATTTTCAACTGCTAGTGCTTTTGCTACTTTTGCTATTTCATCTACACTTGGAATCTTTCCTTTAAACTCTTCTATATATTTTTTAGTTTTCTTAAATAAACTTTTTAATAACGAATCTTTCCAATCGTTCCATAAATCAGCTTTGGTTGAACGAATATCGGCAACAGTTAATAAATATAAATATTCTAAAAATCTAATAGTTTTAACTTTAGATGCAAATCTTGCAATTACCTCAATGTCGTCAATATCTTCTTTTTGTGCCACTTGAGACATTAATAAATGCTGTTTAACCAGATTAGAAACTAGAGAGACATCTTCATTCCTAAACTTGTGTGTTTTGCAAAATTCACTAGCATCATCTGCACCTAAAAGTGCATGATTACCCCCTCTACCTTTAGCAATATCATGAAATAGTCCTGAGAGTAATAATACTTCTGGCCTATCAATATTTATAGCAATTTCACTACAAAGCTCAAACTCTTTTGCATATTCAGGAACGAAAAATCTTCTTAAATTTCTAATAACAAATAACGTGTGTTGATCAACAGTGTATTCATGAAAAAGATCATATTGCATAAGCCCTACAATCTTTCCAAATGCTGGAATATAACGCTCTAATACGCCATACCTATTCATAAGCTTCAATGCTTTATTAATGCCGTGTTTCTGCTGCAGTAGTTCGACAAACAAACGATTATTACTAACATCTTTATGATAATTACTATCTACAAGATCAATACTTAATTGCATTTGTCTTAATGTTGATGCGTTAATACCACGCACATAACTATGTTTAGCAATTAACAAAAATATTTCAATAAATGCAGATGGGTATTTTGTAAATACATCTGCATTAGTGGCTTTTATATATCCATAGCTAATTACAAATCTAGAGTTAATATTTTGGGTGTTTAATACCCTATCCTCTAAAAGTTGCATCAAAATATCGCTAATTCTTGCAACCTTTGTAACTGTTTGGTAGTAGTCTTTCATAAAAGACTCTACAGCCAAAGAATCTCTATCTATATAACCAAGCATATCAGCTATTTCTTTTTGATGTTGAAAAACTAGACGATCTTCTCTACGCTTAGCAATAATATGCAATGCATATCTAACCTTCCATAAAAAAAGCTGTGAAGTTTTCAACACTTCATATTCTGTTTTACTAAGATAACCCTTCTCAACTAGGTCGTGCAAACTGTTAACATCAAAATAAAATTTTGCCACCCAAGCAACAGTTTGAATATCTCTTAAACCACCAGGAGACTCTTTAACATTTGGCTCTAAATTGTATGCAGTGTTATCAAAACTAACATGTCTATTGTGTTGCTCTTTTTGTTTTTCAACAAAAAATGACTGGGACGACCACTCACTTGAAACAATTACAGACTTCATTCTATAAAATAAAGATTCGCTACCAGTAATTACTCTTGACTCTAATAAATTGGTAACTATGCTAAGATCTTTTATTTCTTCAATACAATCATTAACATCTCTAGTTGCATGACCAATTTCAAGCCCAATATCCCAAAGTAGGGTTAAGAATTTGGAAATACTTTCTTGATGCTTGTCATGTGAATTCTTTGGAATTAGAATTAACAAGTCTATATCTGAATACAAATGCAATTCTGCTCGACCATAACCACCAACTGCAACCAAAGCCAGTTTGTCACTCATATTGAGATCTTTCCAGATGCTTCTTAATAGGTTGTCTACTCCACTACTTCTAGCGAGTACAAAACCTTCTACAGCTTCGGCAGAGTTTAAAAAACCATCTACAAGTGATGATTGTAGTTTATTGTATTCGGTTTTATAGATTTCTATATTCACAATATAGAATGATAAACCATAGGGATATTATATTTGGTAATTAATTGCCATCTCTAGTCTAGCTAAAGTTCTATCTTTACCGACTAATTGAGCAACAATATCAATATTTCCAGCGTTACCATCACCACTTAACGCCAAACGAAACGGCTGCCCAACCTTACCAAAACCTATATCTAACTCAGAACAAACATCCTTAATTTGAGACTTAATCTCATCTGCAACCCAGTTATCCAGATTAGATAGCTTGCTTTTTAACACCTTTAAAGGCTCGGTATTTTTAAACTGTTTTTTAGCCAATTTTTCATCAAAGTTATCAAAATCTTGATAAAACATTTTCATACTCGCAGCCATCTCAACTAAAGTCTTACTACGGTCTTTCAATATTTCAATAACATTAATAATGTCTGGCCCATTGCTTGTATCAATTTTTTGCCTCTCAATATGCCAATTAAGATTGTTAATCAGATTGTCCATTGTAGAGTTTTTTATATATTCTTGATTAAGCCAAGTTAGTTTATCTTCATCAAAGCTTGCTGGAGCTTTGTTAATGTTTTCAAGCTCAAAAAGCTCAATCATATTGTCAATGGAAAACAACTCTTGATCTCCATGTGACCATCCAAGTCTAACCAAATAATTAAGTAGCGCCTCAGGCAAAAATCCAGCATCTCTATACGCCATTACACTAACAGCTCCATGGCGTTTTGAAAGTCTTGCGCCGTCTGATCCTAAAATCATTGGTAAATGTGCAAACTCTGGTAGATTCCAATCTAGAGCTTCATATAAATTAATTTGTCTTGGTGTGTTATTAATATGATCATCTCCACGAATAACTGTAGATATATCCATATCGTGATCATCAACTACCACTGTAAGATTGTATGTTGGCGAGCCATCAGATCTAGCAATAATTAAATCATCGAGCTCTTGATTAGCAATTGAGATTTCGCCTTTAACTAAATCGTTAAAAACAACCAATCCATCTTTAGGGTTTTTAAATCTAACAACTCCAGAGCTAAGTTGCTTATCTCTACAACAACCATCATATTTTGCCTTTTCGCCTTTAGCTGTTAAGTCCTCACGTAATTTATCTAATCTTTCTTTAGAGCATTCGCAATAGTAAGCCTTATCTTTTTCAATTAATGTATTGATAATTTGCTTGTAACGATCAAATCTTTGGGTTTGATAAAATGGCCCTTCGTCATGACTAAGTCCTAGCCAATTCATACCATCTAAAATTGCATCAACAGATGCTTGAGTTGATCTTTCAAGATCAGTATCTTCAATTCTAAGTACAAACTTACCATTTTGTTTTTTAGCCCATAGCCAAGCAAAAAGTGCAGTGCGTGCACCACCAATATGAAGATAACCAGTTGGAGAAGGAGCAAATCTTGATTTCATAATAATTTAATGCGGTGTGTTAACTTCAGAGGCCTTATCATACCAATACTGAGCCTTTTCCAGATCTTGCTCAACTTCTTTGCCGTCTTCGTACAACATTCCTAATGTATACATAGGGCCTGGAATTCCAAACTCGGCACCCTTTTCAAACCAACTGATAGCTGAATCAATATTTTTTT
>CAYOFV010000009.1:12445-29241 GCA_964403565.1 uncultured Piscirickettsiaceae bacterium
ATTCCAAACTCGGCACCCTTTTCAAACCAACTGATAGCTGAATCAATATTTTTTTTTACACCTTCTCCAGTCATATATGCAACACCAAGCATATGGTGTGCGTAGGCATGACCCTTTTCAGCTGCTTTTAGAAAGTTTTCAAAACCAAGTTCTCTATTTTCAACCATCCCTAAACCGTTCATTTGCATCATACCAATACGCCACAAAGATTCAGCATCGCCCTGAATGGCCAATGGTGCTAATAGCTGATATGCCATAGTAAAATTTTTTGAATCAAATGCTGCAATACCACTAGCTAAATCAGAATTAAAAATATCTGTATTGTTGTTATCGGTCATAGTTTTGTTAATAATAAAATGCCAATAATTTTACACTGTTATAATGGTTGAAAATTAGGCAAAAATACCAACATTTAAGTGGAATTTAACGAACAATCATCTCAACAAAATTCAATTATTTCAATTGAGGAAAATACTGTTGTTTTGTCACACTCTAAGTTAAACACGCCGTGTTTTATTTCTAGAAACAATCAGTTTGAAATTGATATAAATAATGTTGATCAAATTGATAAATCTAGTGTTTTTCCCTTGTGCTCCAAAGATGATATAAATTTACTTATTGTTGGAACTGGAAAAGAGGCAAAATTCCTCCATCCTAAACAATTAGTATCTATACAACAAATGGGGATAGGTATAGAAAGCATGAAAAGCGATTCGGCTTGCAGAAGCTTTAATCTATTACTATCCGATGCAAGACCAGTTGGTCTAATCTTGTTATGAAGCTTATCTCATACAAACAAATACGCCATTATTGGCATTATTTTAAGATGGATACACCATTATTTTTATTGCTAATACTAATTAGCTCATTTGGTCTAACCATACTATATTCAGCATCTGCAGGTTCGATAACTACAGTCTATAAACAAGCCATACATTTTGCCTTGGCAATTGGTGTAATGCTTTTTATTGCACAAATTCCTCCATACGTTCTAAGAAGATTTTCACCATACTTAATGCTATTTGGTATTTTCCTACTTGTGCTTGTACTCTTATTTGGTTCAAGTGGAGGAGGTGCTGTGCGCTGGCTTGATCTTGGTTTTGTACGCTTTCAACCATCGGAAATTATGAAAGTTATAGTTCCAATTGCTATTGCTTCTATATTAAGTGACAAAACCCTACCACCAAAACTAATACCAACACTGTTATCAATTGTGTCAATTGCCATTATTGTACTACTTATAGCTAAACAGCCTGACCTTGGCACAGCTCTTTTAATTGGCGCTTCTGGAGTGTATGTTTTGTTTTTTAGCGGTATACGTATTCAAGTAATCAGACACAAACTTGCAAATCTATCTATTATTATTGGAACAATTATTGGTAGTGGTTATATTGCCTGGAACTACCTACTAATGGCTTATCAAAAAAAGCGCATTATGACGTTAATAGACCCATCATCTGATCCACTTGGATCTGGATATCATATTTTACAATCAAAAATTGCAATAGGCTCTGGAGGTCTTATTGGTAAAGGTTTTGGCCAAGGGTCGCAATCACAGCTGAATTTTCTTCCAGAGCACACAACTGATTTTATATTTGCCGTTATTGCCGAAGAATTAGGTTTTTTTGGTGTAATATTTTTATTTGTTATTTACGCTCTGATAATTTATAGATCTTTTGTAATTTCATCTCAAGCTGAAGACAACTTTTCAAGACTTTTAGGCGCAAGTCTAAGCTTGATATTTTTCACTTATATTTTTGTAAATATTGGCATGGTATCTGGATTACTTCCAGTAGTTGGCGTTCCACTTCCGCTCATTAGTTATGGCGGATCTTCATTAATAACACTAATGGCAAGTTTTGGAATAATAATGTCAATTAGAAAACACAAAACCCCGAGATACTTGCAGAGCTAAATGCGTATATTTATACTAATATTACTGTTTAGCATCAACTCTGTAGCCAAAACCCTGCCAGCTACAAACTTCAAAATAACGCATGATTTTATTAATAAAATGGTTAATAAGCACCATTTTGATCAACACGAGCTTGAACTTATATTTTCTAGCATAGAGCTAAAAGTTGCGGATAAAAATAAAAGCAAAACCAAGAAGAAAAAATCAAAACCTAGGATAATGTCGTGGGATAAATACAGGTCTTTATTTTTAACTAAAGATAGAATTGAAAAAGGTGTTGAATTTTGGAAAAACAATCTAGATGATCTTAAGCGTGCTGAAAGAAAATTTAACATTCCTATACAAATAATTGTAGCTATACTAGGAATTGAAACCAACTATGGCGAAAAACAAGGAACACACCCAACTCTTGAAGCCATTGCCAAACGCGCATTTGGAAACTATAGACGAAAAAAATTCTATACCAAAGAGCTTGAAGAGTTTTTATTGTTAGTTAGGGATAATAAAATCCCTCCACTATCAATTAAAGGCTCTTATGCTGGTGCTTTAGGATATGCACAATTTATTCCAAGCTCATATCGATATTATGCAATAGATTTTGACAATGATAATAAAGTAGATTTGTTTAATTCACCAAGTGATGCGATTGGCTCTATAGCTAATTATTTTGATAAACACCATTGGCACGATGGTGGTGAAATTTCCCGCCCTATTTCACTCAAACCGAATGAATTGAATTTTGCTAAAAGCTCTACTAACAAACCAAAAAAATCAGCCGAATATTTCAAAGAAAAAGGATTTGCAATTGATGCTGATATTAAAGAACAGACCAAAATTGCATTTATTCGCATGCCACAAAAAAATAGAATGGACACTTACCTAACATTCTGGAATTTTTATGTGCTAACTCGTTATAATCACGATAATAGATATGCGATGGCTGCTCATCAATTATCTGAAGAAATTTTAAGCTCTTACCAAAAACACAAACCATGAAATCTAAATTAATTAAATTCTTACAACTATTTGTTTTATCAAGTTTTTTTGCATCTTTCTCTGCCAATTCTGCAATCTTTATTACTCCAAAAGCCCCAGAAATTAATGCGGCTAGCTATACAGTAATTGACTACAATTCCAACAAAATTATTGCCAGCAATAATGAGCATGAAAAACGCGCGCCCGCATCACTTACCAAACTAATGACTGCATATGTAGTTTTTCAACTAATTAAAGATGGTCGCGCTTCGCTAGATGACAATGTTAGAATTAGTAAAAATGCATGGAAAACTGGCGGATCTAAAAGTTTTATTGAGGTTGGAAAAACTATAAAACTTGAAACTTTATTAAAAGGCATGATTATCCAATCAGGTAACGATTCGGCTGTTGCCCTTGCAGAGCATATTGCTGGAACAGAAGGTACATTTGCAACATATATGAATGAATATGCTCGTGAGCTAGGTATGAAAAATTCCCGCTTTGAGAATGCATCTGGCTTACCACATGACGATCAACACACAACAGCACATGATATGGCAATACTAGCTGCTGCAACAATTAGAGACTTTCCAGAATTCTACCCTTGGTATAGCGAAAAAGTATTCACTCACCACGGGATTAAACAACGCAATAGAAACAAACTACTATGGAGCGACCATACAGTAGATGGACTTAAAACTGGATTTACAAAAAAAGCGGGTTACAACCTTGTTGTTAGTGCAAAGCGCGTTGGCATGCGCCTAATTTCAGTAGTAATGGGCTCTACAGGAACTGAAGCTAGAACAGAACAAACGCAAAAAATTCTTGATTATGGGTTTAGGTTTTTTGAAACTCAAGAAATTAAAAGCATATCAAAAGCAGTACCAATATCTAGCTCTACAAAAGATATGATTAAAGTTGGCACTACCAAAACTAAAGCTATTACCCTGCCTCGTGGACAATACAAACTATCAAAACAAGTGATAGAACTAAATTCTGAATTATCTGCTCCTATTAATAAAGGTGATAATGTTGGATTTTTAGTAATTAAGTTTGAAGGTAAGAATATTTTGAGATTGCCACTAAGTGCTCTTGAAGATGCTCCAGAAGCTGGATTTTTCTCACGCATGTTGGAGAAAGTTGGACTTTAATGGTTTTTCTTAATGGTGAATTTATCACCAAAAGCGCTGCAAAAATCTCTGTTATGGATCGAGGTTTTTTATTTGGCGATGGTGTATATGAAGTTATCCCAGTATACAATAAGAAAATATTTCGCTTAAAACCTCACCTTGATAGACTACAAAAATCACTTGATTCTGTAGGCATAACTAATCCATATAGTTACGATAAATATAAAGAAATAATCTCCAAGATTATTGAAGAAAATAGTAACTTAAATCAATCAATATATCTACAAATAACTCGTGGAGTTGACGATAAGCGTGCGCATAAATTTAATAAATTAACCCCTAGTATTTATATTGAATCCAACCATCTTGTTCCTAAAACTAAACAAGAATTAGAACAGGGGTTTAGCTGTATTAGTCAAGAGGATATTCGCTGGTCAAGATGTGATATTAAATCAATATCATTACTTGCAAATATTATGTATTCAAAACAAGCTAGCGACCTTGGTGCTGAAGAAGTAATATTACACAGAGAAAACACAATTACCGAAGGTGCAACTTCAAATGTTTTTATTATTAAAAACAATAGTCTATTCACCCACCCTACTGGTAAAAATATTCTTTCTGGTATAACGCGCGACTTGGTTTTAGAAAGTGCAAAAAAATGCAACATTAGTATTAATGAATCTACATTTAATTTAAATGATGTATACGATGCTGATGAGCTATGGATATCCAGCTCTACTCGCGAGGTAATGCCAATAACTAAGCTTGACAATAAATTAATAAACAATGGTGTTATTGGAGATGCTTGGAGATGCGTTTACAATTCATATCAAGATCTAAAGCATGATTGACAAACGCCTAGATCTGTTAGAAGATTATCTTGAGGATTTTTTTGCTGATAGTAATTTTGTAATATCTAAAGCTAGTGACGATGCAAGCTTTAGAAGGTATTTTCGAATTGAACGCGATAATTCAACATTTATTGCCATGGATGCCCCAACAGATAAAGAGGATTCAAAACCCTTTGTAAAAATATCTTCATTATTAAACTCTAATAAAGTTCATGCGCCAAAAATAATTAATAAAGATTTAGATAAAGGGTTTTTATTAATTGAAGATCTTGGCAATGTAACCATGTTAGATTCCATAAAGTCTGAATTTAACTTAGATCTTTACAAGATTGCAATTGATGAAATTATAAAAATTCAACAAATTGAAACTCAAAATCTACAATCTTATAACCAAGAGTTATTAATGCAGGAAATGCAGTTGCTAATTGATTGGTATTTGCCAAAAGATTTGCAAAAAACTACTACTGATGAATTACTAAAATGCTTTGAAATACTTGCTAACAACGCACTTAATTCTAAGCAAGTATTTGTTCACAGAGATTATCATTCACGCAACCTAATGGTGCTTAATAATAAAGAACTAGGTGTTATTGATTTTCAAGATGCTGTGATTGGATCTAATACCTACGATTTAGTATCTTTACTTAAAGATGCTTATTTCGAACTAAAGCCAACCGAGGTGCAAGCCTTGCTTACATATTTTTATAAACAGGCTAAGCTTACTATTGACTTTAATGACTTTGAAAAACAATTTGATTTGATGGGTTTGCAAAGACATCTTAAAATTCTAGGAATTTTTAAACGCCTATCAAAACGTGATGGCAAGCACCAATATCTTAACGATATTCCACTAGTAAAAAAATACACTTTACAAACTGCAGATAAATACTCTGAATTTGGTTTTTTAAAGGAATTGTTATGAAGGCTATGATTTTAGCTGCTGGTCGTGGTCAAAGAATGATGCCGCTAACAGCCAACACTCCAAAACCCTTAATAAAAACTAAAGGCATTCCACTTATCGAACACTCAATTAACGCTTTAAAAAATGCTGGAGTTAATGATATTGTTATCAATATTTCCTATCTTGGAGATATGATAAAAAAATATTTAGGAGATGGAAAAAAACTTGGGGTGACAATATCATATAGTGATGAATCCTCTGGAGCGCTTGAAACTGCTGGAGGAATTATTAAAGCCCTACCACTTTTGGGCGATAGTCCATTTATAGTTATAAACTCTGATGTACTTTGTGACTACGATATATCAAAACTTAAATTACCTATTGGATCACTTGCTCACTTGGTGTTAATTGACAACCCTAAACATAATTTAAATGGTGATTTTTCTTTAGTTAACACCCATCAGGTAACTCTAGCGCACAATGATAGTTTAACTTTTTCAGGCATTGGAATTTACCATCCAGACTTGTTTAAACCCCATTCCCACACTAAAGGTAAATTGGCTTTGTATCCACTTCTTAAAGAGGCTATTAACAACAATCAGTTAAGTGGTGAATATTATCAAGGATATTGGCAAGATGTTGGCACTCCCGAGCGTTTAGAATTAGCCAATAATTCATAATATTTTTCCACAGGAAAATGTAAAATGAGCTTTGTAGTGCCAAGGGTACTTTAGCAATGAGTGATTGTGAACTCCGCCAGGTCCGGAAGGAAGCAACGGCAGCGATTTTTTCATGTGCTAGATGTTATTCTTGGTGCTGCATCTTTTTGGGGTTAATTATCTAATGAGTAAAAATTATCAAGTTTTAGCGCGTAAGTATCGTCCGCATTCTTTTAATGAATTGGTTGGACAAACTCACGCTAAAAAAACTCTGATTAATGCCCTTGATAACAATTCTCTACACCATGGTTTTTTGTTTACTGGTACACGTGGTGTTGGTAAAACTACAATTGCTAGAATTTTTGCTAAATCAATCAATTGCGAAACTGGAGTTAGCTCTACCCCGTGTGGCAAATGTCAAACCTGTTTAGAAATTGATAAAGGTCAATCGGTTGACTTAATTGAACTTGATGCTGCATCACACACAGGTGTTGATAACATGCGTGATATTTTAGAAAACGCGCAATACATGCCAACAAAAAATCGTTATAAGATTTACCTTATTGACGAAGTACATATGCTTTCTAAAAGTAGTTTTAACGCACTACTTAAAACCCTTGAAGAGCCGCCAGAGCATGTTAAATTCTTACTAGCCACGACTGATCCACAAAAACTACCAATTACAGTACTATCGCGTTGTTTGCAATTCACTTTAAACAAGCTCACTCACGATGAAATTTTAGGGCAGCTAAAATTTATTATGGATACTGAGGAGTTAAATTACGAAGAGTCAGCTCTTAGTCAAATTGCCACTTTTGGTAACGGCTCTATGCGAGATGCCTTAAGCCTTCTTGATCAGTCAATATCTTATAGTAATGGCAATGTTACAAATGATGACATTAAGGCCATGCTTGGATTGGTACATCATGATGATATTATCACTCTGGCAATCCACCTATTTAATCAAGACGCTAAAGCTGTAATTGACTTTGTAAAAGACCTATCTCATCGCGGTGAAAATCTACCAAGAGCACTTAAAGATTTAGCTTCACTATTTCACAAAATCTCTATACATCAAATCACGTTAAATGATGACACAAGCCAGGAGATTAAAGATTTATCTGGAGTAATATCCAATCAAGATCTGCAAATTTTCTACCAAATGGCACTTAATGGATCAAAAGATATGTCTCTAGCTCCAAGTGATGAAATTGGTTTTGAAATGACACTACTTAGAATGCTTGCATTTCATAGTAATGTTGCAATTAAGTCGGAAAAAAAAACTCTAAAAATCAAGCCTAAATCTAAAGATAGTAAAAAGCAAAAACCTAAGATAGACAACAAAAAAGAAGAAAGTAAAAATTCTTTAACCATTAGTTCACAACAAGAGTGGGAAGATTTAACTCAAAATCTAAATTTTGTTGGAGCTGGAAATATGCTGGTAAAAAATACACTTTTTGAAAGCAACAATAATTCTACTTTGACTCTTACACTTGATGAGCAATTTGGTAATCTACTTACGGATTTTGCCCAACAAAGTATTAAAAAAACAATTGTGGAAAAATTTGGTGAAATTAATCTTGTTATTAATTTAGCCAAACCAAAATCTCAAACTTTGGCACAAAAACAAACTCAAGCTAAAAATGAGAAAATTGCAAAGATGCAAGAAAAATTCCTAAGCGACCCAATAGTAAAAAAATTAGAAAAAACCTTTAATGCAAAGGTTGATGTAAATTCAATAAAGGAGATAGAAAATGTTTAAAGGCGGAATGGCTGGAATGATGAAAAAAGCCCAGCAAATGCAAGAGGATATGCAAAAAGCTCAAGAGGAGATAAAAAACTTAAGCGCTACTGGCAAGGCTGCAGGAGGCGCAATAGAGGTTACTCTAAATGGTGAGCATAGGGCAACTGGTATTAAAATTGACAAGTCAGTAATGGATGATAATGAAATGCTTGAAGATCTAATTCTAACTGCTCTCAATGATGCTGTAGAGCAAATATCAAGCGCATCGGCTGCTAAAATGAAAGGCGTTACAGGTGGTATGAATTTACCTGGTGGCATGAATTTACCATTCTAGTATTAAAATATAAATGATTGAAACCTTAACTAAGGCATTTTGCGCGTTACCAGGTGTTGGTAATAAAACCGCACAACGCTTTGTTTATCATTTGCTAGAGCGTAATCGCGAGGGTGGCATCAAACTATCAGCAGCACTGCTTGATGCTATGGAAAATATTGGCAACTGCTCATCTTGTCGAACTCTTAGCGAAAAAGAAACTTGCGATATTTGTGCAAATGATTCTCGTGATGGATCTATTTTATGTATTGTTGAAACTCCAGCTGATATTCATGCAATTGAGCAAAGTGGTATTTACAAAGGCAAATACTTTGTATTAAGTGGATATCTATCACCTATAGATGGCATTGGTGCTGAAGAACTTGGCCTTAATGATTTAGAGCATAGATTTAATGATGAAAGCATTCAAGAAATTATTCTTGCAACTAATGCTACAGTTGAGGGAGAAGTGACTGCTCACTATATTTCCAACATGGCAAAAGGAAGAGGGATAAAAATTACGCGTATAGCTCATGGCCTGCCAATCGGTGGTGAGCTTGAATACGCTGATATTAATACTATTGCTCATGCATTATCAGGCAGAAAAGATTACGAATAAATTAAATAGTGACGACATGAAAGACAAATTCGAACATTGGGACAACGTATACAAAACCAAAGACCATACGCAAGTTAGCTGGCATCAGGAGCACTCAACTATTTCCTACGATTGGATTAAGGAAAATACCAATGAAAATGATGCAATTATTGATATTGGCTGTGGAGTATCTATACTTGCAGACAATCTATTAAATGATAACTATAAAAATATATCTTTATTAGAGCTTTCCACAAATGCTATTGAAGCACTCAAAGATAGGTTAAAAAAATTTAAAAATAATACTAAATTCTATAACTTAAACATATTAGATTTTACTACTAACGATACATTCGACTTGTGGCACGATAGAGCAGTTTTTCATTTTCTTGTAGACAAAAATGATCAAAAAACATATATAGAAAAACTAGAAAAATACCTCAATAAAGGCGGATATTTTTTACTAGCAACATTTGCTCCAGACGGGCCAAAAGAATGCTCAGAATTAAATATTGTTCAATACGATAAAGAAAAAATTACCAAACTACTTAGCAATAGATTTGATCTTATTAAAACTATAAACGAAAAACATCCACACCCAAATGGGTCTATTCAAAGTTTTAATTATTTTCTGTTTAGAAAAAAATAAGAGAGACCTTTGTATAAATACAAAGACCTCTAAGAATAAACTAGCGTTGCAACAATATTTCTTGCACCACCGTAATCTCGGTGTTCATTAAGATAAATCCCCTGCCAAACCCCCAAATTTAACCTTCCATTAGTAACAGGAATCATAATACTACTTCCTATCATTGACGACTTAATATGGGCAGGCATATCATCAGCGCCTTCATACGTATGCTTATAATAAGATTTATTGTCACAAATATCAGAAAAAAAGCTTTCCATATCAATTCTTACACTAGGATCTGCATTTTCATTGATCGTAAGTGAGGCACTAGAGTGTTGAATGAACAACGTTAATTGCCCAACATTTGCATAAGATAGAAAAGGAATTTTCTCAACTATCTCACTTGTCACCAAATGAAAACCACGAGATTTAGCACTAAGTGTAATCTCGCACTGCTCTATATTCATTTAGTAACTCTTTTGGTGTTTTCTTTGTCATCCCAATAATTAGCCCTATCTTTCAAAATCCAACGCACACCACCTTTTGGATCTTTAACATCGCCTTTATATCTTGGAATAATATGTACATGCAAGTGCTTAATGCTTTGCCCTGCAGCTTCACCATTGTTAATACCAATATTATATGCATCTGGAAAAAACTCCTCATCTAAGATTTTTTTAGCTTTTTGCACAGCTTGGCCAATAGCTAAGATTTCATCATCATTTGCTTCAAAATAAGTCGCAAAATGTCTTTTTGGAACAACTAAAGAATGTCCAGGTGATGCAGGATATGTATCAATAAATGTTATCGTGTGTTCGCACTCAAGAATTATTCTTTCATCTCTTAAGTTACAAAAAATACAATCATTACTCATAATTTAATAATTTCCGAAATTTTTAATATTGTTATAAAAATAAGGTCAAAAATAGCTAAAAAACATAGGGTTTTACGCATTTTTTAACGATATTTTGTTAATTATTTAGGTCGTTTATAAAATTTCTAAAATTTTATAAATCTAGGTAGGTAATTTTATCTGCTCGCATCTGCCTAGTTGAATTATTTTGGTCAATAAATGACAAATATTCTCTACCCTTTTTGGCAAAAACATCTACAGGTTTGATAAGTTGTTCAGTATTGTCTAGGATGACATTTATTGGGCTATTGCGCATAATAGCAAGCTCTATCAAGCTATGCACTTCACACGATATCGGCTGATAATTGCTACTCATATTTATTACTAAAAAACTTTTGACTATTTATTAAAAATAAAATTGTTGATATTCCGCTTGAGGCAAAAATCATCAACATTACCATTATTTGATAACGTGAGGCAATAAGTGGAGAAACCCCAGAGAGGATCTGCCCAGTCATCATTCCAGGTAGCGATACCAATCCTACAGCAAATAGTGAATTTATAACTGGAATCATTGATGTTTGTAGTGATATTGTTCGTGCCTTCAGGTAACTAACTTTTCTTGATAATTCAACATCTAGGCGCTCAGCTGCTAAAGATACACTAGTCATACTATTGGCAAAAATCATTCCAGCTATTGGAATTGTATATTGTGGCTTATACCAAGGATCAATCTCTAACACTAGCAGGATAACTACAACAAACATTATTGATCCACCAATAGCAATTGAAAATAGCGAATGCTTGTACAATTCAATTCTATTATCTTTAATAGTTCCAAGGGCAATCCAACTCGAGGCAAATACCATAACTGACAATACAGTTAATACTATCCACGGACTATTAGATGCAAAAATAAAAGTTAAAACATAGCCTACTAATAGTAGCTGAGCAAGCATTCTAGCTATTGCATACACTGCATTTTTTGCATCAAGCGACCATTTCATAAGTACATAAATAACCAATAGTGCCGGAAGCGATGCAAAAGCAAGATTTGTTAAAGGAATATTAATAACAGACGTGTCCATTTTTTATTGATTTTTAGGCGTTAATTTTGAATAACAATATACATACATATTGTATAATTGCCAAGTTTAATCCATATTATTAACACTAGTGGAAAAAACATATAATCCTTCACAAATCGAAGCAAAATATAGAGCTCTTTGGGAAGATAAAAACCTATTTACATCTAAGGCAAATTCTACTTCGAGTGATGCTTACTCAATCATGTTGCCACCGCCAAATGTAACTGGATCTCTACACATGGGTCATGCGTTTCAGCACACAATTATGGATGTGCTTACGCGTTATCATCGAGGCAAAGGTGAACAAACTCTTTGGCAGCCTGGTACAGATCATGCTGGTATCGCTACACAAATGGTAGTTGAAAGACAACTTGCAGCTAAAGATATTACTCGCCATGATCTTGGTCGCGAGGAATTTACTAAAAAGATTTGGGATTGGAAAGAGCACTCAGGCGGTACTATCACCTCACAAATGCGTAGACTTGGCTCATCTGTTGACTGGGAGCGCGAACGCTTCACTATGGATGAAGGTCTATCTAACGCAGTTAAAAAAGTATTTATTCAACTATACGAAGAAGATTTAATTTATCGCGGCAAACGCTTAGTTAATTGGGATCCGGTTCTACACACAGCAGTATCTGATCTTGAAGTAATCAATACTGAAGAGCAAGGCTCTTTATGGCATATGCGCTACCCTATTACTGGCACTGATGAAGTTATGGTTGTTGCTACAACTCGTCCTGAAACTATGCTTGGCGATAGTGCTGTTGCTGTTCATCCTGATGATGAGCGCTATACTCACCTAGTTGGTAAAACTATTGATCTGCCATTAACCGATAGACAAATTCCAATTATCGCTGATGATTATGTAGATATGGAGTTTGGTACTGGTTGTGTAAAAATCACCCCAGCGCATGACTTTAATGACTATGAAATGGGTAAACGTCATTCTCTAGATATTATCAATATCTTAACTGATGACGCCAAGATCAACGATGTGGTTGCAAGCAACTACATTGGCATGGATCGCTTTGATGCTAGAAAACAAATGATTAAAGATCTTGAAGCTCAAGGTCTAATGGAGAAAATAGAACCACATAAACTTATGGTTCCGCGTGGTGATAGAACAAACGCTGTAATTGAACCATACCTTACCGATCAATGGTTTGTAAAAATCGTGCCACTAGCCGAGCCGGCAATTGATGCAGTTAAAAATGGTGATATTCGTTTTGTACCTGAAAACTGGTCAAAGACATATTACAACTGGATGGAAAATATTGAAGACTGGTGTATTTCTCGTCAAATTTGGTGGGGTCACAGAATTCCTGCATACTATGATACTAATGGCAATGTTTATGTTGCTGACTCACTAGAAGATGCACAAAAACAAGCTGGAGCAGGAGTTGAACTTACTCAAGATAATGACGTATTAGATACTTGGTTCTCGTCTGCTCTTTGGCCTTTTTCTACTCTTGGATGGCCAGAAAAAACTCCAGAATTATCACGCTTCTACCCTACTAATGTTCTTGTTACAGGATTTGATATTATCTTTTTCTGGGTAGCACGCATGATTATGTTTGGACTTAAGTTTGCAGATGACGTTCCGTTTAAAGATATCTATATTACTGGCCTGATTCGCGATGGACAAGGTCAAAAAATGTCAAAATCAAAGGGCAACGTGCTTGATCCGATCGATCTAATTGATGGTATCTCACTTGATGATCTACTTGAAAAGCGCACTCAAGGCATGATGCAACCAGCGCTTGCCAAAAAGATTAAAAAACAAACACAAAAAGAATTTCCTGATGGAATTGATGCCTTTGGTACCGACGCCTTAAGATTTACATTTGCTGCTTTGGCCTCATTTGGTCGTGATATTAAATTCGATCTTAAGCGTGTTGAAGGTTATCGTAATTTCTGTAACAAACTGTGGAATGCTTCACGTTTCGTATTAATGAAATTAGAAGACAAATCAATTGATACGAATGCAGAAATATCTACCATTGATAAGTGGATTCTATCTAGTCTACAAGATACTAAAACCAAGGTTGAAAAACACCTGAATGATTATCGCCTTGATTTAATGAGTCAAGAATTATATGAATTTGTTTGGGGTGATTATTGCGATTGGTATCTAGAACTTTCAAAACCACTTTTGCAAAATGATGCTACTAAAGCTGGAACACAAGCAACACTTATTAAAGTACTGGATGAAATTGTAACTCTACTACATCCTATTATTCCGTTCATTACTGAAGAAATTTTTGCTGGATTTAACCATCTAACTAATGATAACAATGAAAGCTTAATGACAAAATCATACCCTCAGGTTGATGATGATCTTATATCTTCAGATGCAGAAAAAGAGATTAAATGGCTACAAACTTTCATTCTTGGAATTCGTCAAATTCGTGGTGAGATGAATATTGCCCCATCAAAACCTCTTCCTTGTTTTGTGCAAAACTTCTCAGCAGAGGATGAAAAATACTTAGCTAATAATGAAGCTGTTTTATCAACGCTAGCTAAAGTTGAAAACATCACTAAACTAAATAATGATGAAGAAGCTCAGGAGTCTGCAACTGCACTTGTTGGTGATATGAAAATTCTTATACCACTTGCAGGGCTTATTGACAAAGAGCAAGAAGTATCTAGACTCAATAAAGAAATTGAAAAACTTGAAAAGCAGAAAATGCAATTTGAAGCCAAACTTAACAATGAAAAATTCGTATCAGGTGCTCCTGAAGCAATTGTTAATACTGAAAAAGAGAGATTGGCTAATGCCACTACTCAACTTAACGAACTTAATAAACAACTACAAAAAATATCAAGCTTGTAATGAAAATTAAATATTTACTATCTGCACTTATACTTACAACATCAGTTGTTTGTGCAGATTCGTACGTATATATTACAGATCAGGTAGATATTCCTATGCGTAGTGATAAGAGTTTTGCTGACAATATTCTACGCTCTTTGCCTTCTGGTTCAAAAATGGCAATTATTCAAGCAACTGAAGATGGCTGGACTCAAGTCAAAATTGATGGTGTTACCGGTTGGGTAATTTCTCGCTATCTTTCAAATCACGAGCCAGCTAGAGCACAATTAGAAAAACTTAGACAGTCATATAATGCTAATAAACTAATTATTACCAAACAATCTGAGCGCAACAAAGAGCTTGAAGAGCAAGTATTAAAATTACGCAATGAAAATACCAAGCTATCAGTTCAAGGATCAAAGTTTAAAAGCGAAAAAGAACATGTTGAACAAGTGTATAAAGATGCTTTAAAACTTGAACATGCTAATGAGAAGCTAAAGTCTAAGGCGCTAGAGCTTAAATCAGAAATACAACTACTTAAAAGCAACCAAACAATTGACAAAGATGCTAGTTCAAGAAACTGGTTTATTGTTGGCGCAATTGTTTTATTTTTTGGAATTATCATTGGCTTTATATTGCCAAACTTCATAAACCGTAGGAGATTTTAAATGAGACTACTTAAAACAGCACTAACATTTGATGATGTACTATTAGTACCAGCGCATTCAACAACAATGCCAAAAGAGGTTTCACTTAAAACCCAACTTACTAAAAACATCGCCTTAAATACCCCAATTTTATCTGCCGCAATGGATACAGTAACCGAAGCAAAACTTGCTATTACTATTGCTCAAGAAGGTGGTATCGGAATTATTCATAAAAACATGTCTACTGAGGAGCAGGCTAACGAGGTAAGAAAAGTTAAAAGATTTGAATCAGGCATTATTCGTGAGCCTATTACTATTGCTCCAGGTGCAACGGTAAGAGATGTATTTGATATGCAGCAGCAACATAAAATTTCTGCCCTACCTGTAGTTGATGGCAATACTATTGTTGGCCTTGTAACTGGTCGTGATGTTAGGTTTGAAACTCGTCTTGATGAGACGGTAGAAAATGTAATGACTCCACAAGATAAGCTTATTACTGTTAGTGAAGGCACTGATATGGCTGAAGTTCGCGCCCTGCTTCAACAACACCGTATTGAACGTGTTGTTATAACTGACGATAGCTTTGACTTAAAAGGCATGATTACTGTTAGAGATATTCAAAAATCTACTGATTTTCCTAATGCTTGTAAAGACGACCAAGAGCGCCTTCGTGTTGGAGCTGCAGTTGGTGTTGCAACTGGAACAGGTGAGCGTATTGATGCACTAGTAGATGCTGGTGTTGATGTAATTGTAATTGATACTGCTCATGGACACTCTCAAGGTGTGCTTGATAGAGTTAAAAAGACAAAGGCTAAACATCCTAATCTTGATATTATTGCTGGCAATATTGCTACAGGAGAGGCAGCACTTGATTTGGTTAAAGCTGGTGCAGATTGCGTAAAAGTAGGAATTGGTCCTGGTAGTATTTGTACTACTCGTATTGTTGCTGGTGTTGGCGTTCCACAAATTAGCGCAATATCTGATGTAGCTGAAGCACTAAAAGACTCTGGTGTTCCACTTATTGCTGATGGTGGTATTCGCTACTCTGGTGATATCTCTAAAGCCTTTGCAGCTGGAGCATACTGCGTTATGCTAGGATCTATGCTTGCAGGCACAGAAGAATCTCCAGGTGAAGTTGAATTGTACCAAGGCCGTGCATACAAATCATATCGTGGTATGGGTTCAATTGGCGCTATGAACCAAGCACACGGCTCATCTGATAGATACTTTCAATCAGACTCTAAAGCAGACAAATTAGTACCAGAAGGCATTGAAGGTCGCGTACCTTTTAAAGGATCTATTCGCCCTATCATTCATCAAATGGTAGGTGGTGTTAGATCATCAATGGGTTACACCGGTTGTGAAACACTGGACAAGATGCGCAGCAATGCAGCATTTGTACAAGTTACATCAGCTGGTATGGTCGAGTCGCATGTACATGATGTTTCGATCACCAAAGAAGCACCAAACTACCATCAATAAAAATACACTGATAAATTACACCAATAGTATTGTTGTCAGAAATTTCAAACTAGTCATTTATAGTTTATAAACTCCTAGTTTTTAATCTCTTTACGCTTCACTCTAGGTGTAATTTCTCTACTGTATTTCTATAATTATCTAACGGTATGGGTGAGTTGCGCGGGGGACATAACTAAAAATACGCGAAGCCA
>CAYOFV010000010.1:0-28542 GCA_964403565.1 uncultured Piscirickettsiaceae bacterium
TATTCTGCAGCTTTTTGCGTACACATTAACTCAGCTGATGCAACAGCTTTACCATTAACTAAAGCTTTACAGGAAAACTTCCACATTCCGCGTTTTACCGCTAAAACTTCTACCTCCAATCGTAATTGATCTCCAGGCTCAACCATACGCTTAAACCTTGCCTTATCAACACCCACTAACATGTATATTTGACCATCCTTAGGTTTTCCAACTTCAGATTTAAATGCCAATATTCCAGTTGCTTGTGCTAGAGCCTCAATAATTAAAACCCCAGGCATAATTGGCTGTGATGGAAAGTGACCAGTGAATTGCGGCTCATTAAATGTAACATTTTTTATTGCCACTAGAGACTTTCCAACTTCAAATTCTAAAACTCTATCTACCAAAAGAAAAGGGTAGCGATGCGGAAGAAAGTTTTTTACCTCGTTTATATCCATTTTCATAGTTATTTTTCCTTTAAATTCTTGAGTTTTATATTAAGATATTTTGTGATTTTATCAAGTTTTGTAAGCCAAATACCAATATTCTGCCATCTTTTATGTGGCATAAGTGGCATTATTCCAGTGTACATACCAGGCTTGGTTATATCTTTATCAATTGTACTTTTTGCATTAACAATCACATCGTCACAAATATTTAGATGGCCAACAATACCAACCATACCGCCAATCATACATCTTTCACCTAACTTAGTTGAACCTGCAATGCCTGTTGATGCAGCAATAGCAGAGTCTTCACCAATGATAACATTGTGAGCGATATGAACAAGATTATCAAGCCTTACACCATCATGAATCTCAGTATTTTCTATGGTTCCTCTATCAATTGTAGTATTAGCGCCGATCGTAACATTATCACCAATTATTACTTTACCTAGGTGTGTAATACTATGCCATTTTCCATTAATATCCCTAGCATTACCAAAACCCTCAGAACCAATAATAACTCCTGGAGATATTACAATATTGTTGCCAATTTTACAATCATGCAGAATAACCACATTTGATTCTATAGTTGCGTTATCACCTATTGTTACATTATCGCCAATAACTGTATTAGCACCTATTGTGCAATTATCTCCAAGAATTACATCTTTGCCGATAACACACCCAGAGCTTATTTGTACATTATTTATATTTAGACTTGGATCAATACCATTTTTTATAGAATTTTTTGTTATAAATAGATTTGAAAGTTTTGCAAAAGCAAGATAAGGATCATCTACTATAAGTGCATTAGTAGGGCAGTTAGATGCAAGTGATTTGCTAACTATTACAGCACTTGCTTTTGTATTAACAAGTTCGTTAAGATGTTTTTTATTATTTATATATGATATTTCTAAAGATGTGGCTTTTGATAAGGTGTTAATAGAATTAATTGATAAGCTTTTATCTCCAATAAGATCGGCGTTTATATACTTAGCAATTTCCCCCAAATTGTGCATTATTTAAATAGCTCTCTTAGCTTTTTACTAATCTTATCACTTATATTAATATTTTTACTTGCATATGCTACTTCTTGATATAGAATTAAATCATATTTCTCATCTTCTGCAATTTGCTGAATTACACTATTAATAGTGTCTTGAATTTTTTTAATCTCTCGTTGGTTTTTAAGTTTGAGTTGATTTTTAATTGTTAAAGCTTTGGTCTTTACAGTGCTTTCCAACTTAGCTATTTCTTTAATTTTTTTACTATTTATATCTTTAGAGTTGTTTTCTTTGTTTTTATTAAAATCTTCTACCAGTTGTTTTAATCTGTCAGAAATAATAAGTAATTCTTCTTCTTTAGGTTTAAACCCTTTTACTACTTCTTGATTAGCATAAATAAATTGTGGAGAACTAGTAACCACATAATCAATATTTATATAGCCAATTTTTAGATCATGTGTATGTGCATTTGACATTAAAAAGTATGAAAAAAAAACTAATAAAATCTTCATATATTAAAAATTTGTTCCAAGTGTAAATTCTACAGTTTTGGTTTTATCATTAGATTTTTTTAGTAATGGTTTTGCTGCATAAATACCTAAAGGCCCTATTGGGGTAAGCCATAAAAATGCAACGCCAGTTGATGCACGTATTTCATCTAATTCAAAATTAGAAATTTTTTCATTAACACTACCAGCATCGATGAAAGCACTCATACGCATATTTTTACTATCAGTAATAAATTCCATAGGTGCAATAACAGACGTACCTGCTAATAAAGACAACTCACCACCTTTTGCCTTTCCATCACTATAAGTTGCGCCTAGAGAGTTAAAGTCAAAACCACGTACTGATGATGATCCGCCTCCATAGTAACGTTTGAAAAAAGGTAGATCATTGTCTCCGTAACCTTGGGCTAAACCCACACTACCTTTTAATGTGAATACCAAATCTTCTATAGAATTATTAGATATTGGATAATAACTTTTATGCGATGCATCTAATTTATAGTATCGAAAATCAGCGATTGGCAAAGCTAAATCAAAACTAATATTATTTTTTTGCCCCTCAGTTGGGAAATTGTAATCATCTAATGTATTATTATTCCAATTCAAATTAACCTTTATTTCACTACTATCGCCACTAGAACACTGTTTAGATTCATGATTAGCATCTGAAAAAGTTGACCCACAAGTTATATCTCTTGTTGACATTCTAATATCTGCTTTAATACGTGTGTCTTCTGTTAATGGTATTCCATATCCAATATTTGCACCTTTTTCATTTACTTTATAGGAGCTAACATCAAGTCCAGCTCCATCTACATCTTTACTAAAAAGACCATAACTAATACTATGATGATCTTCATTAAAGTAAGGATCAACAAAATAAAAACTTAGTTCTTTTGTTGCTTCAGAATTAGAATAATTTGCATTAAGTGTATTACCAGTTCCTAAAAAATTTTTTTCCTGAATTCCTGTATTAAATGATGCGCCAGAACTATTGGAATGTGACAATCCGATAGAAAATGTACCAGTTTTTGTTTCTTCTACGCTAAAATGTAAATCTATCTTATCATTAAAATCTTTTACTTTAGATGTTTGCATTTTTACATCTGAGAAATAACCTAATCTTTTGATGCGCTTTATAGAATTATCAAGCTCGGTATTTGAATAAATCCCTCCCTCAACAATTCCAATCTCACGACGAATGACATCATCTTGAGTTCTAGTGTTTCCAATAATTGTTATACGGTTTACATAAACTTTCTTATTTAGATTAATATCTATAATTAGATCAATTTGAAAGGTTTCTTTATTTTCTTTAACAATAGGATTGATATTTGCAAAAGCATAGCCTTTGTCTGCATAAATATCAGTAATTTTTTGAATATCGTTAATTATTTTTTTTCGCTCAAAAACACTGCCTTTTTTAATGGTTAGTTTGTTGTTTAATTCTTCGATAGATTGATTTAACAATTCGCCTGTAAAATCAATAGAGTTTATTTTGTACTGACTTCCTTCGTTTATATCGATATTTATATCAATTTTTTGTTTATTATCAGATAGACTTGTATTAATTTTATTTACTTTAAAATCAAGATACCCGTTATTTATATAATCAGACTTTATTGCATCAATTCCAGCGTCTAATGCTATTTTGGAAAAGTGATCTTTTCTTGTAAAATAGTTTATAAAGAAAATGTCAGACTCACCAATTTCAAACATATCAAGTAGATCTTCCGAACTTTTAATATTAGCTCCAGTTATTTTCATTGAAGTAATTCTTGCAACTTCTCCTTCATTAATATCAAGTTCAATACCAACTCTATTTTGTTTATCTATTTCTATTTTTTTAACAATATCTATGTTGTAATATCCTTTAGACAAATATAAAGAATTTATTTCACTTATTAGATTTTTTAGATGACGCTTATTGAAAATCTGCCCTTGTGTTAAGCTTAAATTTTGTAAAATTTTATCCAAACCATCTTTGTCAATAACATTATTTGAATAATTTACAATATCTATATATTTAATACTTGGGTTTTCTATAATTTTGATATTTAGTACATTGCTAGATTGTGACACTTCAATATCTTTAAAAAAACCAGTCTTATATAAAGATTTAATAATATTTGTAGAAATTTGTTGATTGTAATCATCCCCAACTTCAACAGGCAAATAACTTAAAACTGTACCTCTAGAAATTGAATTTAAGCCTAAAATTTCAATATTTTTTATAACCTCTGCAGTAGTTATAGCAGGAGATAAAAACATTGCCATAAGTGCAGTTTTAGTGATTATTTTTTTCATAAATTAATAAAATTTAAAATAAACGTGATACGTCATTATACAGCGCAATAAAAGTTAATGACAAAATAACAAATATGCCGAATTTAAACGCTATTTGTTGGTGATTTATGTCAACTTTAGAGCCTTTAATAATTTCGATTAAATAGAATAACAAGTGACCACCGTCAAGCAGTGGTATTGGTAATAAGTTTATTAAGCCAAGACCGATACTTATAAGTGCTAAAAATGATAAAAATGATTCAATGCCAATTTGAGCGCTTTTACCTGCAAAATTTGCAATACTAAGCGGACCACTTACACCATCAACAGATGCATCGCCAAATAGCATTTTCTTAATCATTTTCAGGTTTAGAATTGTCAACTGATAAGTTTTATCAATTGCCAGTATAAAGGCATCATACAAATCATATTTGACAGTAGTTTTATAGTCATCTAAATAATTATTTGGAACAAAGACACTAACACCAGCCTTTGTAGATCCGTCAATAACTTCAGGCATGAGGCTAATATTGATAATTGAGTTGTTTCTTTTTATAGTTAGATCAATATTATTATTAGTGTTGTTCCTTATAATTGTTGCAAAATCTTTCCATGAGTTGATAGTAACGCCATTTGCTTCTACTACCTCGTCCATAGATTTAAGGCCAGATTTTTCAGCAGGGGTATTTGCAAAAACTTTGTCTATAACCGCTGGTAATTTTGGAACTTTGTAATTAAAACCCAGATACTTTTCGACACCTTGCTCTGGGTTGTTTAGAAAATCATCACCAATATTTAACTCAATTATCTTTAAATCTTGTAATTTTGATTTTGCTTGTATGTGGATTGAATTATCACCTAGAGATTCAATAAACTTAATGGTAAACTCACTTGTGGTTTTGGTTTCTTTGCTATTAACACTTAACAACTGATCTCCAGGCCTTATGCCTGCCGTTTGAGCTATTGACTCCTTATTTACTGAATCTACTATAGGTTTAATTCCATCAATACCAATGACAAAAACAATTGTATATAGAAAAATTGCAAGTAAAAAATTAGCAATTGGACCAGCAGCAACAATAGCTATACGTTTGTAGACATTTTGATTGTTAAATGCTCGATGTTTTTCACTTTCATCAACTTCAGTCTCATTTTCATCTAGCATCTTAACAAAACCACCAAGCGGAATAGCGCATACGGTGTAAGTAGTTTCTTTGTGCGTGTAAGATTTTAGGATTTTTCCAAATCCTATAGAAAAACGTAGAACCTTTACACCAAGTTTTTTTGCAACCCAAAAATGACCAAATTCATGAACAGCAACCAATATGGCAATAGCTACAATAAATGCAGCTATTGAGATTAATAAATCCATTAAAGGGTGCCTCTAAGAGTAATTACAATTGTGAATGATTGTGTCCAGCACTTTTAAGTTTTTGTAGATATTCACTCCAAAGGCTTTCTTGTTCAGTTGCTAATTTATATAAATGTGACCATGAGTAAATACCACTATCATGATTATCGCTAAAAAATAAAACTACAGCATAGTTTCCAGTAGGTTGAATCCTAGTTATAGTGACATTCTCTTTGTCAACTTGCAGAGTTTCTTGACCAGGTCCGTGACCAACTACTTCAGCCGATGGAGAGTAAACTCTTAAATATTCAGAGCTAAGTTTATAATCCACTCCATCGAAGGTTATAGTTAATAAATTTTTATCTTTGTTAAGTGTAATATTGCTAGGTGTTTGCACAATCTTGCCTTGTAAATAAATAATTTTGACATTTTATCAGAACTCTTACTTTTATTAACCTCGAGCTTTATAAGTGGATAAAATATCAAACATGTTAATAAACTTTACAAAAATGCACGGACTTGGCAATGACTTTATGGTTGTTGACAATACTGCTGGAAATATTACCTTTACTGAAAGCTCTGTAAAGTCTCTTGCAGATAGAAATTTTGGCGTTGGTTTTGATCAATTATTGGTAGTTGAGTCTAGTGATAATGTTGATTTTCGCTATGTTATATACAATAGTGACGGATCTGAAGTTGAACAATGTGGAAACGGTGCTCGTTGTTTTGCACGCTTTGTACAAGAAAAAAGACTAAGTTCTAGTAATCCAATTAATGTTGAAACAAAATCTGGAGTTATTTCTTTATTTGTAAATAATGATAATACTGTTAGGGTTGATATGGGGATGCCTATATTTGCACCGAGTGATATTCCATTGCTATTAGAACAAAATTCTACTTATCAAGTAGAAGGGTATGAGGTTGGTTGTGTTTCCATGGGAAACCCACATTGTGTTTTGATAGTTGATGACGTGGAAAATACAGATGTAGAGGTAATTGGAAAACTTATACAAAATTCATCTTTATTGCCAAATCAGGCTAATATTGGATTTATGCAAATAATAAATGAAAATGAAGTGATATTACGCGTATATGAGCGCGGAGCAGGGGAGACACTTGCCTGTGGTAGTGGTGCTTGCGCTGCAGTTGTGTTTGGAAGTCATCAAGGGTTGTTATCAAATTCTGTTACAACACATTTACGTGGTGGTGATGCAGTAATTGAATATGAACAAAACTCAAATGTATTTTTATCCGGCCCTGCTGAATTTGTCTTTGAAGGTCAAATTAACATTTAACAGAAAATATTTTATTATCTTCAAGTCTTATAGTGCTTAACTTGCCTCCCCATATGCACCCATCATCCATTGGGTACACATGGTTTATTGATACATCCCTAAGTGTTGACCAATGGCCAAAGTATATATCTATATCTTTTAACACACGATCTTTGTGTGCAAACCATGCTTTATATCCAGTTGGGTTCTCATTAAAATTCATTTTATGTTTAAATTCTAATTCGCCTAATTTAGTGCAAAAACGCATACGCATAAGAGCATTAATTGTATATCTACAACTATCTGTTTCACTATGTTTGTCGCTCCAATATGCTGGATTATTATCATACATACTGTCTATAAAACTCCCAACACTTTCACCTTGAAGATAAGAGCAAACTAAATTAGATTGGCTTATTGTTGTATCAATATCCCAAGTTGGCGGGACTCCTGCATGTACCAATATAGAGTTTTTTAAATTAATAGCTAAAGGTTGCTGTAATAAAAAATCAATAAGATCATTCCTATCTTTTGCATCTAGCACATCGTTAAATGTATCTTTTTTGTTTGGACTTCTTGATCCTAGTGCACAAGCAAGTAGGTGAAAATCATGATTACCCAAAACCATGGAGGTGTTTTCAGAGTTTTTGACAATAAATCTTAAGGTTTCTAGGGATTTATTCCCTCTGTTAACTACATCGCCAAGAAAATAGAGTTTGTCCTTATCTAGGGAGAAATTTATTTCTTTAAGTAGTTTTTGCAACGAGTCAAAACAGCCTTGAACATCCCCAATTAAATATTCTGCCATTAGTGTAATGTATGTGATTCACTAAGCAAAAACTCAGGAATATCAACACTAAATCTCTCACCATTATCACCAATCATTGTATAGCTGCCTTTCATAATTGCAGTAGGGGTTTTAATTACTGCTCCCGATGAATATTCAAAGCTTTCTCCTGCAGATATATATGGCTGTTTACCAATAACTCCTTCACCAACAACGGTTTCAGTATTTCCAGTTTCGTCTTGAATTTCCCAATGTCTTGTTAATAATTGCGCACCAGTATTTGAGTTGTTTTTAATATTAATAGTGTAGCTATGGGCAAATTGATTCTCATCAGCATTTGACTGTTCTTCAATATATGAAGTAATTACATTAATTTCAATTGATTTTTTCATAATCCTTGGCTAGGGTAATAAAATCTTTAACATCTAACATTTCAGCTCTTTTTGATAAATCAATATTGGTTTGATCGGAATTAATTAAAGATTTTAAATTATTTTTTAAAGTTTTTCTGCGTTGTGCAAATGAAGCTTTGACAATTTTAGAAAAGTTAGAAAAGTTGTTAACCTCTATTTTATTAAGCGGTTTAAGGTAAACAATAGCAGAGTCAATTTTTGGCTGAGGCTCAAAAGACTCTGGAGGTACGATAAATATCATTTCACAATTGAAAAATGCTTGAAGCATAACACTTAGACGTCCATAAGTTTTATTGCCAGACTTTGCTACAATCCTTTCAACAACTTCTTTTTGTAGCATAAAAGTCATATCCTCTATTTTTTCTATATTGTTAAGTAAATGAAATAGAATCGGAGAAGAAATATTATATGGCAGGTTACCAACAACTCTTAAAGGGTATGAAAGATTTGACAAATCAAACTTTAGAGCATCTCCCTGATGTATAGTTAAATTACTCTTGTCAAAAGATTCAAGTATAGATATTAAATCTCTATCAATTTCAATTACATTTAATTTATCTACTTTTTCAAGTAATGGTAGAGTCATAGCCCCTTGTCCAGGACCAATCTCTAATAAATTATCATCACGCTTAGGTGCAATTGTGGCAATAATACGATCTATTATTTTTTGATCGGTTAAAAAATTTTGACCAAACCTTTTACGTGCTTTATGCATTTAATATAATATGGTATTAATTCGTGTATTTATCTGCGTAGTATATTGCAGTTTCTAAACTACCTAAAGAAATATTACCAGTTCCAGCAAGATTAAGAGCAGTACCATGATCAACAGAAGTACGAACAAAAGGCAGACCTAGGGTTATGTTGACTGCTTTTTTAAAGCCAATGGTTTTAAGTACTGGCAAACCTTGATCGTGATACATTGATAACACACAGTCAATATTTTTAAGTGCGTCAGGAGTAAATGCGGTATCAGCTGGTATGGAGCCATGTAGATTAAACCCGCTTTCATTAAGTTTTTCTATAAGCGGGTTAATAATTTCAATTTCTTCTGTGCCTAGATACCCATCTTCTCCAGCGTGAGGATTTAATCCGCAAACGCTAATCTTAGGATTTGTAACGCCAAATGATTTGAGTGATGAATCAATAATTCTAATTACTTGCTCTAAAGAATCAGCAGTTATATTATTGCTTACTTCGCAAAGTGGTACATGAGTTGTGGCTAAAGCAACTCTAAGCCCATCAGTTGCTAGCATCATTACAGTCTTATCAACCTTGCATAAAGATTGTAAAAACTCAGTATGACCAGTAAATTCAATACCCATCTCATTAATAACACCTTTATGAATAGGGCCAGTTACTAAAGATGAATTTTGATTTTCAATACAGTAATCACTGGCAAGTTCAATACAATTTAAAACGTATTGAGAATTCTTAGCATTAAGAATTCCTGGACTTGAATTTTCTTTTAATTTAACGGGATAAATACAAATATCACCTTTATTTTTTACCTTATCAGACTCTATAATATTTATATCTAAATTAAGTATTTTTGCACGCTTAAGAAGTAGATCTGGATCAGCAAATGTCAATAGATTTTTACGCGTAGATTTTTGGGCATAAATTACTGCCAAATCAGGACCAATTCCTGCACTTTCTCCGGGGGTAAAAACTATTGACATTTATGTAAAAAAATATTAGTAAAAATCACTATATTATAATGGCAATATATAAGTAATAAATTATATACTGCAAATTAAAAAAATTATATTTTTTTTAGTTAAAAAACAACAAGTTATGTGCGTTGTTAAAATATACATTAAAATAATAAAAAATAAACATACATCAAGTAAATTTATAATATAAAATTCCTGCTAAAGTTTGATTTTTTAACTATTAAAAAACACCCGAATATGAAAGCATCATTTACACCTTTTGTAACCTCACTTTTTTTAGCACTTTCACTACCATCTCAAGCACAAGGAATTCAACAAAATTCTGATAGTTTTGACTCTGTATACAATATCCAAAAAGTTACAGGCATGTCACTTGATAAAAGAGCTATTTTAGGTGGCGCGGTTATTTCTTCATCTGAGGTTAATTTAACTGCTCAAGTATCTGGCGATATTTTGAGTGTTAGTGGAAAAGAAGGTGATATGTTTAAAGAGGGTAGTATATTAGTAACTCTCGAGCAAGAATCAATTCAAGCACAAAGAGATTCTGCATATGCTGAAATTGCATCTGCCAATGAAGCTCTTAGAAATGCAGGAGTTCAATACTCTCAATCTATTGTTTCTCCAAATTCATCACCAATGCTCGGCTCTATTCCTGGAATGTTCTCAATGTTTTCTGATCCAATGATGAAGTTTTCTGGACAAGGTAACCCAGAGTTTGACAAATTTGCCAATAGAACTTCTCGCTATACACAATATCAACAGGCAAAAAATCAGCTACAACAGGCTGAAAACAACTTAAAACAAATTGAAGAAAAACTTAAGGATGCGAATGTTTCAGCACCTTTTGATGGTGTAATAATTGCCAAGAATATTAACAAGGGCGATATAGTAAACCCAGGACAACCACTACTTAAATTTGCAAATATTAAAGACTTGCAAGTCGAGGTTAACGTGCCATCTAGACTTGTTAGAAGTTTAAAGATGGATAAAACTTACCGTATCAAGCTTGATATTGCTAATGTTGTAGTAAACGCTAAACTTTCTCAAATTTACCCAATTGCTGATAATTCAAAACACAGTGTAAAGGTAAAATTTGACCTACCTGCAAGTGTTCCAGTGCTTCCAGGAGCATATGCAGAAGTAGAGATTTTTGAAACTGACTCCGGCGTACTTACTCCGGTAATTCCAGAGGTTGCAATTATGTGGAGATCTTCATTACCAAGTGTATTTGTTGTTAATCCTCAAACTAATAAAACAGAGCTTAGATTTATCCGCCTTGGTGAACAAGTTGGTAAAAATAAGAAAAGTGTTTTATCAGGCTTAAAAGTTGGAGAGAGAATTGTCTCTAATCCAAATATTCTTATGGTTTCTGGGATGAATATCTAACAGACTATGCCAAACCAAAGTCATCAGCACGACGACCTTTCAAAGGACGAAAATATAAAGCCCGACCATATTAAAGAGGTTGTAAAGGAGCATGAGCTCGGTATTGCCGGCAAGTTAACAAAAGCCTTTATTACTTCGCCATTATCAATAATTATCTTCTTCGCCATGCTTGGTGCTGGAATTATTGGCCTTATATCAACCCCAAGACAAGAAGACCCGCAAATCTCAGTTCCATTAATTGATCTATTTGTAGAGTACCCTGGAGCATCTTCAGAAGAGGTTTCAAATATTGTTGTTAAGCCGCTTGAAAGGCTAATGTCGCAAATTCTTGGTGTCAAACATGTTTATTCAGCTAGTGACAAGGGTCAAGGTATTGTTACAGTGGAGTTTGATGTTGGTCAAGACATGAATGCATCAATTATTAAAGTACGCGACAAGATGCTTGCCAATCTGGACTTTATGCCACCAGGTGCTAGAAAGCCACTAATAAAACCTAAAGAGATTGATGATGTTCCAATTATTAACTTAACATTATGGTCTAAATCACTTGACGACGGTCAGTTGCGCTCACTAGGTTTAGAGCTTTTACAACAATTAGAAAAAGTAAAAGATACTAACAATGGATTTGTTGTTGGTGGTCGTAAAGAGATTTTTCACATAGATCTATATCCAGGTCGTTTGGCTGGATACGATGTTTCAATTCAGCAAATTGCGGGCACAGTAGGATCTGCAAACGTAAGAGAGCATACTGGTAATATTGAGCTTAACGGCTATCACATGGAAGTTTATTCCGGTGACTTCTTTACCAAGGTTGAAGACATTGAAAACCTTGTAGTTTCGATTAACGATGGCAAGCCAGTATATATACGTGATGTAGCGGATGTTTATTACGCACCTGAAGAAACCAAACATATGGTTAATTACTATACGGGCAAAGCTAATAAAACTGAAGAAAAAGCAACTGGAGAGCAAGCTGTAACAATCGCCATTGCGAAAAAATTTGGCACAAACGGTGTAAAAGTTGCTAATGATATTTTGGCAAAAGTTGAGGAGTTAAAAGGCAGAATTATTCCTGACAATGTTGAAGTAAGTGTTACTAGAAACTATGGAAAATCTGCCAAAGACAAAGTAAATGCCTTAATTAAAAAACTATTTATTGCAACTGGCGCTGTTACATTATTAGTTTGGTTTGCGCTTGGAGTACGTCCAGCAATTGTTGTAACTTTGGTTATTCCGGTTGTACTATTGATGACTATTTTCTCAGCCTGGATTCTAGGGATGACAATTGATAGGGTAAGTTTATTTGCGCTTATTTTCTCAATTGGTATCTTGGTTGATGATGCAATTGTTGTTACCGAAAATATCTATCGACGCTGGCTAATTGATAACAAAATTACAATTGGAACAGCTATTGACGCGGTTAGAGAAGTTGGTAACCCAACAATTCTTGCAACCTTTACTGTTGTGGCTGCACTTGTACCTATGGCAGCTGTGAGTGGCATGATGGGTCCTTATATGGCACCAATTCCAGTGCTTGGTTCAGTGGCAATGATGTTCTCACTATTTGCAGCATTTGTTTTTGCCCCTTACTTTATTATGAAATTTGTACCACCTTTAAGCGTGTTACACAAAATGCATGAAAAAGAAGAGAAAGAAGCAAAGGTAATGCATAAGTTTTATCATGCAACTATCTCAAAACTTTTCAATATTAAATTCTATGGCTATGGTTTCTTAATCGGTCTAGTTATTGCATTTTTCTTGTCAATGTCGATGTTCTACACAACTTCCGTACCGGTTAAGATGTTACCACTTGACAATAAATCAGAATTCGGAGTTGTGCTTGATATGCCAGACGGTTCTGCTCTTGCTGATACAGCTTCAACTTTACACAAAATGGCTCAAACTTTAAGAAACATACCTGAAGTTGTTGCTATTCAAACATACACAGGAACAGCAAAACCATTTGATTTTAATGGTCTTGTTAGGCATTATTACTTAAGACACATGCCATCAGAAGGCGAGCTGCAAATACAACTTGCAGAAAAAGCTGATAGATCACGCTCATCTCATGAAATTGCATTAGAGGCGCGTGAAGCGGTTAAGCAAATTGCTGCAGATGCCGGCGCTAATTATGCAGTTGTTGAAATGCCACCAGGCCCTCCGGTTTTACGTCCTGTAGTTGCCGAAGTATATGGTCCAGACAAAACTACGCGTCGTCAATTAGCAAATGACTTAACGCAATTATTTAAAGATTCAGGCACAATGACTGATATTGATAACTTGATGCGCGATGAATACCCTGTGATTGACTTTGAAGTTAATACAGAAAAAGCATCTAGATTTGGTGTGAGTGTACAAACCATTAAAGAGACTCTTGCTATGGCTATGAGTAGCTATAACGTTGGCACAATAAGACTTAAAAATGCATTAGAGGCTTCAAGGATTTGCTTACAAGTGCCACTAGCAAAACGCTCACAATTATCATATTTAACTCAACTTCCTGTTCCATCACAACACGGAGGCATGATTCCAATCTCTGAGTTAGGGTCGTTTGTATACAAAAAACAAGATGATATTATCTTCCATAAAGATTTAGCCGATGTTGAATATGTTCTTGGTGAGCCAACCGGTAGATTAAGCGCACCAATTTATGCAATGTTTGCTGTTGACGATTTATTATTAAGATATCAAACTATTGATGGAGAAACCCTACAAGGTGAGTATCTTGGCCCTCCAGAAGATCAAACTGTTCCTGGATTTGAATGGGCAGGTGAGTGGACTGTAACCTATGAGACTTTCCGCGATATGGGTATGGCATTTGGTGTAGCCCTGGTAGTTATCTATATGCTTGTTGTATGGCAATTTGGTAACTTTATAGTACCAGCTGTTATTATGGCGCCAATCCCACTTACACTTCTAGGTATTGTTCCTGGTCATTGGTTATTGGGTGCAGAATTTACCGCAACTTCTATGATTGGTTGGATTGCACTTGCAGGTATTATCGTACGTAATTCAATTTTACTTGTTGACTTTACTGTGCAAGAGTATGCAAAAGGCACACCGTTTTTTGATGCAGTTATTAACTCATGCTCATCAAGAACACGTCCAATTCTAATTACAGCATTTGCACTTGTTGGTGGCTCTAGTGTTATTCTATCTGACCCTATTTTCCAAGGTATGGCGATCTCTTTACTATTTGGTGTACTTATTTCAACTGTACTTACACTTATTGTAATCCCACTAGGCACATTATCTGCTGGTGAGGAGTCTTGTAGAAATATTGCTGTTAATATGGGGCTGTTACCAGGTGATGCTAATGTTGATGAAAAGTACAATGTACAAAAAGCAGATAAACCAAAAAAAGCAAAAACTGAGGGCAAGGCGCCGGATGCTAAAAAATGGATAAAGTCAGCACTGAAGAAAAATAAGAATTCTGACGATGATGATGCATCACCAACTGATGAAAAAATTGATACTAATGGTTTGTTAAAAAAGGAAGATAAAAACGACCTTTAGTCAAATAATTTTATTTATTCTATTAAAAGCCAGTAACTCTTGATGACTACTGGCTTTTTTTTATTTAAGATTTATTAAGAATATTTAAAATAATTTATACTCGCAAACAAAAAACACTACCAACCCTAAATCCATCGAAATAAACTTATCTTCTTGCGCTTATATTGCTGTTTTTAACGATATTTTATTGTTTTTAATCTTAAGGCAAGATAACAATATAAAAGTAGCAAATATTGCAGTTATTAAGATTATTGGTTTATTTTTATAGGTTTGTGCAATATCTATTAATTCAAAGTAAAAAAAACCGAGACACATTGTTTCGGTTTTTTTTCTTTAAACAGGTGTTGTGTTACTCGCTATCTTTATGCTCTTTTTGAATAAACACTTTTTCACCAGCGCTAATACAACCTAGCGGAATAACTACAAGTGTTAGTAGTGTAGAAATAAACACACCAAATAGTAAAGAGATCGCCATACCTTGGAAAATAGGGTCAGTTAGAATTACTGCAGAACCTAAAACTAAAGCAAGAGCCGTAATTAGAATAGGGCGTGTTCTTGATTTTGCTGAAAGGATTACAGCATCAAGCAAAGGTGTTCCGCTTCTAAATGCGTTTTGAGTAAAGTCAACCATTAGAATTGAGTTACGTACGATAATACCTGCAAGTGCAATCCAACCAATCATAGAAGTTGCGGTAAATTCTGCACCCAATAACCAATGACCAGGAACAATACCTAGGAGTGTAAGTGGAATAGGGGACATGATAATTGCAGGAATAGTGAAATTACCAAATGCCCAAACTACCAGCATATAAATCGCAATAAGAGCAACACCAAATGCCATACCCATGTCACGGAAAGTCTCATAGGTTACGGTCCACTCGCCGCCCCATTCAAAACCAGATTGTTTATCTGTTGCTGGAGCGCCTGTATATTCACCACTACGAAGTTCGATGCCATCAGGTGCTATGTAGTTATTCTCTTCTAAAATCTTCTCCACATCAAGCATTGCATAAATTGGCGCACCAAGTCTACCAACAGCATCACCAACTACAAACTCAACATTTCGTAAATCTTTATGGAAGATGATTGGATCACGCTCAACTTTAACAAACTTACCAAGTTCAGATAGTGGGATGGTTCTATGATCCATAGTCATAATTGGTAAATCACCCAATCGATTTAAATTTGATCTTTTATCTAATGGGATAGTAAGTACTATATGTGTCGGCTCTGAAATCATTGAGTTAAATATAGTTGTAGCTTTAAACTCACCCATAACCATGGCTAGGTGTTGATTAATAGTTTCAACTGATATGCCTTGACGTGAAGCTTTTTCACGATCAATTTCAAACCTCCATGTTTGCATAGAGCTACGCATTAGATTATCAACATCAGAAATCCTTTCTGAATCTCTAAAAATTTGAGTCAAATCATCTGCAACCTTTCTTCTAGTTTTAGCATCAGGACCATGAACTTCGGCAACTACAGTTTGTAAAACTGGAGGACCTGGTGGCATTTCAACAACAGTTAGTGCAACACCGGCTTTTTGTGCAATAGGCTCAAGTTCTTTACGCACCATACTAGCAATATCATGACTTGTGCGATCACGTAGAGTTTTATCAGTAAGTTGTACTGCAATTTCAGCTTGCCATGGGAATTGACGAAGGTAATAATGACGCACAAGGCCATTGAAATCAAATGGCTGTGCAGTTCCTACATAATTTTGTGTAGCAATTATTTCTTCAATACCTTTAAGTCTTGAAGCGACATCATTGGTAAAGTTTGCAGTTGTTGCAAGAGCTGTACCATCTGGCATGTCAATTACAATAGAAAAATTTGATTTATTATCAAACGGTAGCATCTTAACTGGAACCGATGTATTGTAAAACATATACATAGCCCCAAAGAAACTCATGATAAGACCAAGTAAAAAGCTTCTGCCATAAAATTTATTTTCAATCAAACTAATGATAACCTTACGGAAGAATTTATCCATCTTGGCGTCAATTTTCTCATCACGCTCTTCCATTTTTCTAAGCTTGTCCATGCTTGGAATTATGCGCATTGCTAAGTATGGTGCAAACACAAGTGCTGCTAATAATGAAAGTACCATAGCTACGGAACCTAATGCTGGGATTGGCTCCATATACGGACCCATCATTCCAGATACAAACCCCATTGGAATAAGAGCTGCAACTACTGTATATGTTGCTAGCACTGTTGGATTTCCAACCTCACGCACAGCATCTACTGCGACATCAGTACTCATACATCCTGCCATTAACCAGCGTCTATATATATTTTCTACAATTACGATGGCGTTATCCACCAAGAAACCAATAGAGAAGATTAGTGCAAATAGACTAACCCTATCAATTGTATATCCCATAAGCATAGATACAAATACTGTAGCCACAAGTACAACTGGAATAGTAAGTAGTACAACAATAGACGGTTTGATTCCCAGACTTAACCAAACAAGTAAAGTAACAGCACCTGTTGCAATAAATAATTTGAATAAAAGATCGTTAACTTTGGTATTGGCACTTAATCCATAGTTTCGCGTAACTTCAACATGAACATTACTAGGTATTAAATAACCTTTTAGTTCTTCTATTTCACTTAAAACATTGTTAACTACACTTACACCATTAGAGCCTCTTTGTTTAGCAAGTGCGATAGTTACTGCTGATGCGTTACGTACAGGTTTAAAATTAGGATTATCGGAATAAGCGTTGCCAGTAGAGAAGGTAACAAGCTGAGTAGCCTCTTGCGGACCTTCGATAATATTGGCTACATCTGATAAAAATACAGGGGTACCTTTGTGCTGTCCAACTACCAGTTGTTTTAGATCATTAGTGCTAGATATATAACCACCAGACTCAACAAACATAAATCTGTTATTTGATTCAACAGAACCAACAGTATGTCCAGTATTAGCAGTTTGTACTGCATGAACAATTTGTCCAGGACTAACACCAAATCCAGCTAGACGTTCAGGTAGGATTTCAATACGCATTTGATTTGATCTACCACCATTTACAAAACCAACTCCAGTAAGTGGTATTTGCTTTAAATGCTGTAAAACACTTACACCTAATATTCTGAGTTGGTCATCCTCAACATCTTCTGACCATAAAGTAAGGGTTACAGAAGGTACATCATCAACTTCTTTTGGCTTAACCTGTGGAGGATTTATACCTTTAGGTAAGAGATCCAGATTAGATTGAATCTTACTATGTACTTGAACAATTGAAGGTCCCATAGGCTCTCCAACTTTAAATTGCAAAGTGATAATTCCATACTCTCTATCACTTGCTGAGTAGACGTGCTTAATATTTGGTATCTCGCTTAATGCTTTTTCAAATGGATCTATTAGTTGAGATGCAACCTCGTTTGAAGACAGACCAGGAGCTGAGAAAAAAATATCCACCATTGGTACTGATATCTGCGGATCTTCTTGCCTTGGAGTGGCTATAAGCCCCCAAATTCCTACAGCCATCATAGCTATAAATAATAAAGGAGATAGCGGGGAATGGATAAAGGTTTTTGCCAGATTTCCAGAAAAGCCAATATCTTTATCTTTAATAAAGTTCTCTTCTTTGTTTAATACAGAAGTATCTTGATCAATGTCGCAAATTTCTGGTTTTTGCTCTTCTTCGTTATTCATAATTTAATTAATTCTTTATTTAGTAGATGTTGACGAAGTAGGATTGGCAAGTACCATCTCCCCAGGATAAATACCAGAAAGAATGCTTGACCATCCATTATCTGCAGTATCACCAACTCGAATAAATCTCATTTCTAATTTACCATTTTTTTGAACATAAACTGTTGGAAGACTACCTCTAAGAATAATTGCTGAACTTGGAATAGTAATTGTTTCAATAGAGTTATTAGAAGATTCTGGAATCATAACCTCTGCATACATACCTGGAGATGCATTTGTATCACTAGGAAGAGTAAATTTAACAGTAATTGTATGTCCCATCATATCAGCCATAGGGAAAATTCTTTCAACAGTAATTGGTGTTAGGTTGTCACTTTGGTCTAATCTGGCATTAAGTGTCATACCTTTAGAAAGGCTTCTAGTTAAACGCGCAGGAACTTCAGCACGAATCTGTAACTGAGAAGTATCACCATATAAAAACATAGGTACACCAGGCTGAGCAGGTTGTCCAACTTCAACCATTTTTCTTAAAATTACACCGTCAAATGGAGCCAGAATAGTTGCATTTGAAATATTCTCGTCAAGCTCTCTAAGTCCTGCCAATGCTTGAAGGTGGCCATTTCTAGCAGTTTCTAGCTGAGTGTTCATTGCTACCAAATTAGTCCTTTTCTGGAAAGTTGCATTACCTTCGCCAGTCATAGATCTCATAGGATCAGAAAACATGCTCATAACACTTGGCATACCAGCAAGCATAGCATTTGGTTGTGAATTAGGGTTTTCAAGCTCATTATGAAGCTGCATCTGAGCATTTCTAACTCCAGCTTCTGCACTAGACACTTGTGCTAGCGCCTGATCTCTTTTTGCCATAAGAGCATCAACATCTTGTTGGGCAAGATGATCGCCCTTATTAAAAACATCACCTTCTTCACCAGCTATAAAAGTAATATCTCCTGGCATTTTTGCAACTAGATTAACTTCAAGATGTGGAATTACACTACCACCTAAAGAGGTAAAAGAGCCAACTTTAGAAGTTTTAGCTGCTACAAAATCTTGAGCAAAAGATACTGATGAAAGTGAAAATAGTACTGCAATAGTTGATGTATATTTAACAATAGTTGAGTTCATTTTTATTAGTTTAATTTAAAAAATGCCTCAATTCTATCATTAAAACCCTTGATGTAAAAGGGTTTTATGTTATTTTTTATCTTACATTTTCTCCAGCAATTTGCAAATCTGCATGATAAGATGAACGCACCATGGGTCCACTAGCTACTTGTGAAAAGCCCATTCTATAGGCAATTTGTTGATATTTATCAAACTGTTCAGGAGTGATATACTCTTCTACAGTAAGGTGATGCTTAGAGGGTTGTAGATATTGACCTAAGGTCAACATATCAACATCATGTTCTCGTAAATCTCTTAATACGCTTATAACTTGCTTTTCATTTTCTCCAACTCCAAGCATAAGTCCAGATTTTGTTGTAACTTCTGGATGCTGTAACTTAAATTGCTTTAGCAGTTGAAGTGAATATAAATAATCAGCACCTGGGCGTACTTTTGGATATAGACCAGGAACCGTTTCTAAATTATGGTTAAAAACATCAGGCGGACAAGATTTAAAAACCTCTAAAGCCCTATCCATACGACCACGAAAATCAGGCGTTAATATCTCAATCTTAACCTGTGGATTCAAGCTCCTTATTTCATCAATACAAGCTTTAAAATGCTTAGCGCCTCCATCACGTAGGTCATCACGATCAACTGAGGTAATAACCACGTATTTAAGACTCATCTTGTTAATAGTTTCAGCCAGATGTTTTGGCTCTTTATTGTCTAGAGGTTTTGGCTTGCCGTGCGCAACATCACAAAATGGACATCTGCGAGTACATATCTGTCCCATAATCATAAATGTAGCTGTTCCATGATCAAAACATTCTCCAAGGTTTGGACATTGTGCCTCTTCACAAACAGTGAATAATTTTTGATCTCTTAAGGTGTGTTTTAATTTATCAACTTTCGAGCCAGCAGGGCGTTTCATCCTAATCCAGCTAGGCTTTCTAAGTGGGGTTTTGCTTGAGTCAGGTTTAATTTTTAAACGCGATACTTTTGATTCACCTTTAAGGTTTTGGATATTAATTTCTTGAGACATTTTTTATAAGAATATCGCTAAGTTCATTGACTATGATATCAAACTTAACATTATCCGTTAAATCAGCAACTTGTGTTACTTCTAAACCAGGATATCCACATGGGTTAATTTGCATAAAAGGAGTTAAGTCCATTTCAATATTTAAACTCAATCCATGGTAGGTTTTACCATTTTTAACTTTAAGTCCAAGTGCTGAAATTTTCTTATTATCAACATACACACCAGGGGCATTATTTTTAAGGTGTGATTTAATTCTATATTTATTTAATAATTCAACAACACTGTTTTCAATTATAGAAACCATTTTTTTAACACCTATGCCTTTTCTTTTTAAATCTATCAGACAATAGATAATTAATTGCCCTGGACCATGATAAGTAACTTGTCCACCACGATCAGTTTTGATTATAGGAATATCAGTGTTAGATAGTATGTTTTCTTCTTTTCCAGATATGCCCTGGGTAAAAACTGGATTGTGTTCAACTACCCACAACTCATCGACAGTATCTTCTGCACGATTGGTAGTAAACTCTACCATCTTGCTCCAAGTTAATTGATAGTCCTCTCTGCCGAGATTCCTAACTTGCATAGATCAACATTCCAATTTAAAGAACGTAAGCCACTAATTCACAATCTTGAAGATCTTGATTAATTAAATCTAATTGAGAGCGACTCGTGGCAATAATTCGCACTGTGAAGGAAATATAACTACCTTTAGAGCTGCGTTTAGTTGTTATTTGATTTGGATGTAGTTTGTCAGTATGACGCTCAATAATACTACAAATAGTTGGATGCAAGTCATCACAATCTTTTCCAAAGACTTTTACTGGGTAATCGCAAGGAAAATTAAAAATTTCTTCAGAGGTTAGATTAGTATTATTCATATCAAGTGATTTTATATTCTATTACGGTAGAATATGGTCAATTTTATTAATTTCAAGCCTTATGCGACCACAACAAGTTAGTCAAATTCTAAATAAAGAACTATCATCAGTATTAGATGGTCACCACACTCCGGTAATGCTTTGGGGGGCTCCAGGAATTGGAAAATCACAAATAATTTCACAAATTGCCGAGCAGCAAAATGTGCCAGTAATAGATATTCGCTTATCACAAATGGAGCCAAGTGATCTTCGAGGTATTCCTTTTAAAAATGGGGATTTAGTTGATTGGTCAATTCCATCACTTCTACCTGATGCTAAACGCCATGGTGAAAAAGGCGTGTTGTTTTTAGACGAGATTACCTCAGCTCCACCAACGGTATCTGCTGCTGCATATCAATTAATCCTTGATAGACGCCTTGGTGATTACATTGTTCCAGATGGTTGGGCTATTTTTGCTGCAGGCAACAGACAAGGTGATAGAGGTGTAACTTATTCTATGCCATCACCACTTGCTAATCGTTTTTCACATTACGAACTTGAGGTAAATCTGGATGATTGGGTAGCTTGGGCTTATGCTAATAATATTGACGAAGGTATTATTGGTTTTCTTCGTTATCGACCAGAGCATTTATTTGAATTTGATCCAGCTCACAATCCTATTAGCTTCCCATCACCAAGAACTTGGGAGTTTACCCACAAAGCCTTAAAGAAATTTGGCAAGGACTTAAACCTATTTAGACAAGCTGCAAGCTCCTGTGTTGGAGAGGTGGCTGGGGTTGAGGTTGCTACTTTTATCGAACATCTGCAAGACTTACCAGATCTTGATGCAATCACCTCGGGTAAAGATGTATCAATTCCAAAAGAAATTGACTTGCAGTATGCAATTTGTGCAGCTTTAGTTGGAAGATCTATTAGTGTCAAAGGTCAAGACAATGCCAATGAAGTTTGGGGCAATATTTTAAATTTTGCATCAAATTTTTCACAAAAAGAACTAGGAGTCATGCTAGTATCAGATATGCAAAGAGCAATTGGCGAAGATATATTCTCGGTGCCTGAGTTTTCTAATTGGGCAACTAAAATTGCATCAGTTATGTTTGATTGACAATATGATAAATTTAAATCAAGATCAAAGTTATCCAACCCATCCACTACTTAGACTTGGTTTTAGGCCGTTCTTTTTTGCATCTGGTGTTATTGCAGTTGTATCAATGTTATTCTGGATATTGTTCTATCAAGGTATGCTTGATGTGCAAAACGTAGCGCCACAGCGTTGGCATGCTCATGAAATGATATTTGCTTATGCATCAGCAGTTATTGTTGGTTTTTTGCTTACATCTTCGCGCAATTGGACAGGCATACAAACAATATATGATAAACCGCTTTTAGCATTGTTAGTTTTATGGATATTAGGCAGATTTTTACCCTTTGTTTCAAATGAATATATTGAATATCAAGCAGTTATTGATTCTAGTTTTTTACTCTTTGCAACAGTATTTATATCCTATCCAATTGTTAAGGCTAAAAATTGGAACAATGTATCGATAATAGCAAAATTACTGTTATTATTTTCAGCACATGTTGCATACTATTTAGGAGTCACTGGAGATTTGAATAATGGTGCATACATTGGCATTTATGCAGGATTTTATTTAATAATAAGCTTGCTACTAATGATGTCAAGAAGGCTACTGCCTTTTTTTATTGAGCGTGGATTAGGTATGACATCAGAACTTAAAAACTCTAAGCTTTTAGATTTATCTTCATTGGTTTTATTTTTAATATTTCTTATAGTTGAAGTATTTTTTCCCAGTTCTGATAAAGTTTTTGCAATCCTTCCTTTAATACTATTTTTGATTCATGCAAAACGCATGCTTAATTGGTATAACAAAGGCATATGGAAGAAATCGTTATTATGGAGTATATATCTTGCTTATGGATTTTTAACTCTAGGGTTTTTAATAAATACTATTAGTTATTTCTTTAATTTTTACCCAAACTTAGATATTCATAGCTTTGCTTTTGGAATTGCACTTATGACTCTTAGTATGATGTGCAGAGTATCACTTGGGCATACCGGTAGAAATGTATTTGATCCGCCGTCACAACTAAATACAATTTTTATTCTTTTAGTTCTTTCGTTCGTATTTAGGGTTTTATTGCCATTTGTTAGTATTGAAAACTACGGTATTTGGATATTTTTATCCCAAATACTTTGGATTCTAGCTTTTGCATATTTTGTATTTATCTATACTCCAATGTTTTTTAAAGCTAGGGTAGACGGACAATTCGGCTAATGCCTAAAGAGTATAAATTTTGGCAAGATGATAAACCCAAACCAGTTGAGGTTATTGGTGAAAATTTAGTTAACAACAATCAAGACGAAGTTGATCTAGATGCAGTAGAAGAAAAACTTACCAAAGCGAGAACCCAGCTAATTTTAGATAAGCCTTTTTTAGGAAATTTAGTTCTTAGACTAAAGTTAAAAGCAGCAGGCTCTTGGTGTAAAACCAGCGCAACTGATGCAAAAAGTTTTTATTACAGTCCAGCATTTATCAATAACTGCAATAACTCACAAACAAAATTTGTTTTAATTCATGAAGCACTTCATTGTGCTCTAACCCATTTTTCCCGCAGAGGCAATCGCGATAAACACAAATGGGATTTAGCATGCGATTTTGCAATAAACCCACTATTAGTTAAGGAAGGGTTTAACCCGCCCTTGGATATTCAAATATTTCGTAAATATAGAGGCATGATTGCAGAAGAAATCTATCCAATGATAGATGATAATATTGACGAAGAGCCATTTGATCAACACCTATATGATGACTCTGTAGATAACGATACAGATCCATTAGATGGCGGTATGCGTGAAGATGCTTTAGATGGTAGAGAATCAAATGCAAGCTCAAAGTCAAATAAAAACAATAAGTCTAATAATGCAAATTCCAATACAGAGTTAGCCCAAAAGCCAGATCCACTAACACCAGATGAGATGTCTTCACTTGCAAGCAAATGGCAAAAAAACTTAGCCTCAAGTGCTCAAATTGCACATCAAGCTGGAAAGCTAGACGGCGAATTTGCAAAATTAGTTGATTTTTTCTTACAACCTCAAGTCTCTTGGCAATCTTTACTTGCTCAATACATGTCCAATCTCGCTAGAGATGATTTTTCATACTCCCGACCATCTAGACGTGAGGGTCAGGCAATATTTCCATCACTACGATCTGCACAGATAAATATTACAGCAGCTATTGACACATCAGGATCTATCTCTCAACAAGAAATAGATGAGTTTGTGTCTGAAATCAATGCAATAAAAAGCAATATACGCTCATCAATAACACTTCTAGCTTGTGATGATAAATTAGAAAATAAGCATATCTGGAGATACGAGGCTTGGGATGAGCTTAAATTTCCGGCATCCCTTGGCGGTGGAAAGGGTACAAATTTCAACCCAGTTTTTAACTATATTTCCAAACAAGATGAGACAGATCACGTATTGATTTACTTTACTGATGCTAAAGGAGTATTTCCTGATTTTGAACCTAACTATCCAGTTATGTGGTTAGTTAAAGGTAAAGAAAGTGTCCCTTGGGGCTCTAGAGTTCAACTAAATTAGAATTAATTTATTCTTTGTCTATTTGCCTCAAATAAGCTAATTCCCGTTGCTACAGATACGTTCAGACTTTCAACATTTCCTTGCATAGGAATCTTAACCAATTGATCGCAAGTTTTTTTAGTAAGTTTTCTTAGACCGCTACCTTCAGCGCCCATAACAATAGCACACGAAGTTGTTAAATCAACTTGGTATATCGAAGTATCTGTATGCCCATCAAGCCCAATAATCCAGATATTTTGTTTTTGTAATTCTTTAATTGCACGTGCAAGGTTTGTTACTTGAAATATCTTTAATTGATTTAACGCCCCGGCAGATGTTTTATGCACAAGTGCATTAATTGGTGCAGATCCATCTTTGTTAATAACAACACAATCAACTCCAGATGCGTTGGCACTACGTAAACATGCTCCTAAGTTTCTAGGATCTTGAATTGAATCTAAAATTAAAATCAACTTATTATTATTTAAACTATCGACATATCTTACAAGCTCATCCTGATTAGGCAGGGCAGGCAATACTATTTCCGCAACCACCCCCTGATGAGAATTATTACTAGAGAGTTTATCTAATTGTTGTTTATTGGCAAACTGCTTACTAATACCAATATTATTTAATTGCTCTAAAATATTATTTAGACGTTTATCTTTGCGATTTTCAAGAGCAAAAACTCTAAGAATGCATTCAGGGTTAGAATCTAGCTGAGCTTGTAGGGCGTGAAAGCCAAAAATATAAATAGATTTAGACATTAAAGCTTATGATCAAAGATCTCGATATAAGCCTCTTCTCTAAGTTTTTTAACCCAATCTTTAAAATAGATATTCTGTTTTTGACGTACAAGAGCAGCTTTAACTGCGTCGATATGTTTATTAACTTTACGAGTATCAACCACCTTTAAAATTCTCCAGCCTTTTGCTGCAAAAAACGGCTCTGAAATCTCATTTACTTTTAGTTTGTTAACCACGTTTAAAAATGCATCAGGAAGTCTTTGTTTATCAAGCCAAGGTGAAACACCGCCATTTTTATAAGAAGGATCTTGAGAGTGTAGTTTTGCTAATGCCGAAAAAGACTCTCCAGTTTTAATCTTGCTCGTTAATTCAAGCAAAAAATCTTGAATCAATTCTTCTTCAGATTTTACTAGTGAGTCAGTTTTGTCTATCGAAGCTATAGCGATTTGTGCAATTTTTACTTGTTCATCCAACTTTTTATTGCTAGGATTAGATATAAGAGCCTTATCTAGTTCGTTTTTTGAAATAACAATATTGACATCTTTTGTAATAATTTGCTTAAGAATGTTAAGAATAAGGCTAGTTTTAATATCATTTATCAAGGTGTTAAATTGAGGTGATGACTGAAGCTGTGTAGCTGTTAAATTATTCTGTTCTGCAATATTGTTTAGAGCGGAATTAACTGCAGATGGCTTAGGTTCAATTCCAAGTTTTTCAGCTTTTTTAAGTTGTAATTTAGTGTCGATATGTTTATTTACAACTTTCAACTTCTGCTCAGTATTAAACTCAGAATTAATGTCAGAAGCAATAGAATTAAAAGTTATTATTTCATCATTAACGATTGCAATAATACTATTAGATGCAAATGTATTTATTGATGTAAAAAGTAGTAAGAAAAATATTTTCATAATTTTTTTATTTAGAAGTCATCTAAATTAGCAAGATAGTTAGGAATCTCTTCTTCAAGTTTTTTATACAAACTTGGTGATGTTGTAGCTAGACCTTTAAGTACTAATTCAAAGTTAGTAACATAGTCATAATCGTTGCCACTTATATGCTTTTTAAAGTGTGCCAAACGTAGTGCCCAACAGCATGATTCATACGCAATACCTGTAGTTTCTTTATTAGTGATAGAATCAGTTATTGATCTGTTAATCCCTGTAAATACGTGCACTTTGTCATTTATTGGGTAAACACCATATAATTCAGCAGACTTAGCACCATTATTATCATGATGCGCCAATGTTAAGAATTTTCTAGAATTGGCTTTATACGTAATCGCGCTATCGCGTTTATCAATTTTGTTGGTTTCTGGATCGTATTGCAATTCATTATTAAATACAAAATCATTTAAACTTACATCCATTGATGCGACAATATCGGAATAATTTCTCGTCCCTGAATTAGTTGAAACGTCATCGCCATACAAAGCTTGAGCAGCTTTTAATGATATGTAGGTATCATTAGTTTCTTCATTAATAAAATCAGATTCAATACCTAATACAATATCATTGGCTTTAGCTATTCTATCTATACCTGTATATTTTATTCCGGAGAATAGCCCGTCGTATGAATCACTAATGCTTTCAGAATCATAATTTACACTTGGGTCTGTTTTGCTTGGTATGTAATTATAAGCGAATCTTGGTGTAAGGGTTTGAATAGTATCTTGCCCAAAAATATTAACTTCTCTTTCCAGGAAATACATGCTATCAAGATTAAACTTTGTAATTGTTCTAGACTCGTCAGTTTGATTGTCAAGTGCATAATCAGTATGCATTAAACTTAAACTTGGGATTAAAGAATATGCATTGGTGTTAATTATTCTTTTGAAATCTGCTTGAGCATGTGTACGCACTCCAGTATCAGTTGCACTTTTATGTTTAAATTTAGTACTTACAAGTGATAAATTAAATTCTCTATCATCAAGACCAGCAAAACCCTTGGTAATTGACACTTCTGGAGCTTTAGTATATTTAGCACTAGTATTATCATTAACCAATTGCTCATTTTCGGCAAATAGTGCAACATTTAATTTTTGATATTCATCACCATATGTCAAATTAATATGTGAATTTAGTGTTGAGAGCGAAGTGTTATCATGCACTATATTTTTAAAATATTTAGTGTCTGACACTCTTTTAGTTGTAATATTTAGATTAGTTTTTGAGTTTAAAGATAAATCGAGTTTAGAATTTAACAACCAGCGTTTATTTTTAGTAATATCGTCTTCATCAAGGTAATGACCTTCAATTTCAAATCTACCTTCATCCCAGTTATCGCCTTTAGCAATTAGCTGTCTATATACACCTTCTAAAATACTACCTCTAGACGAGAGGTGATTAAGGGTTAGTAAGAAATCACGATCAGGGGCAATATTAAAATAATATGGGATTCTAACTTGGTAATTATTATCTTCATTAGCAACTGACTCATCGTAACTACCAAATGCAGGAGCTAAAAATCCAGAGCCTCTACCTTCTAATACCCACTCATGATATGGCGAATAAAACACTGGAACACCTAAAAATTCTACAGTAACATCTTCGGCTTTACCTCTATTCGTATCTAAGTTAAGAGTTATTTGATCTGCACTCATTCTCCAATCACTATTGCCAAGTGGACATAGACTGTAGCTTGCGCTATCAAATACCTGAACCGTGCCATCGTTTGTAACTTTGTTAGCACTACCATTTATTCTTGATTCAGGGTAATGAAAATCAACATTGTTTAAAGTTGTATAAGTTGTGTCGTTTTGTTTTTTAATAACGGCACTATCACCAACAAACATTAACTCACTGTCTTGAAATGAAACATTTCCAGTAGCTGTAGAAGTTTTGCTAGATTTTTTAATATTAACTTTAT
>CAYOFV010000011.1:0-26457 GCA_964403565.1 uncultured Piscirickettsiaceae bacterium
TGAATGAGTAGTAATAAACTGAATTTATTTTACTATGAGACCTTTACATAAATATGAATAATCATCAAAACACCATCTCCTACCAACTTGAGTATTTTATTAAAATCTGTCGAAGCCCTGCTGGGACTGACTTTAATAAAATACCCAATTCGGCAAAATCTATCATTTTGCTAATCACCCATATTTATGCAAAGGTCTCACTATAATGGTCAATAGTGTTAGCTTAATTAGGAATTTGCTTATGTTATGGGTTAAAGCCTTTCATATTATTACTGTAATTACTTGGTTTGCAGCTTTATTCTACCTGCCAAGACTGTTTGTTTATCATGCAATGAGTGATGATAAAACTAGTATTGAGCGCTTTAAGATAATGGAGCGTAAATTATATAAAGGTATTATGATGCCTAGCTTTATTCTAGCAACAGCACTAGGATTATGGATGCTTTATGATTATGCATGGCAAGCTTTTGCTCAACAAGGGTGGCTACATGCAAAATTATTACTTGTGGTTTTATTAATAGCCTACCATTTTTATTGTGGACAGTTAGTTAAGATGTTTGCTAATGATAAAAACGAAAAATCACATGTTTTTTATCGTTGGTTTAATGAGTTTCCAGTGCTTATACTTTTATCAGTGGTGATTTTAGTGGTGGTTAAGCCTTTTTAATTTTGCGCTTTAAGGTAGTTATCTGCCAAAGCCTCATAAATAGGTTTTTTAGATATTTGTTTTGATATATAGCTAGATGCAAATGCCACTATTAAACCTGGCAGTATAAGTTCTAGTGACCCACTCATCTCTAACGCTAAAAAAGTAGCAGTAAGTGGTGTACGGATAACTGCAGATAAGTAAGAGATCATTCCAAATATAATCAACACTTGAGTATCTATTTGTTGATAAAAGCTACTTAATTCAGAGCCTATGGTACTACCTATTGATAGCGAAGTCATAAATAACCCGCCAGCAATTGTTGAGGCAAATGATGCAAGCGATGCTAGGAATTTGGCAATAATATATTCGTAACCTAATTTTTCTCCAGATAACATCATTAGTATTTCTTTTTCACCAGAGCCTGATGCATGGATATTAATAGAATTAATAACACCAACTATTAATCCGCAAATAACGGCAAAAACAACAACTTTACTATTTTTTGTAAAGACAAACTTAGATATTAAATTAAGTGCAAGTTTGGCAAATATAGCACCGAGAATTCCAGTTATTAACACAAGTGGAGTTAGTTGCCAAATGTTGGATATATCAAAATAAAGATTGCCAAGATTAGCTAGATATGGCTCTTTTCCATGATACAAACTAGCAACCATATATGATATAAAAACAATAATTGCAATTAGAATTAGCGCTTGTTTTTTTAGATTTCTACCAATTTCTTCAAATGCGAACAAAAATCCGGCAATTGGAGCATTAAAAGCTACAATTAATCCAACAGAGCCGCCCATTGCAATAATTGCATTAATAAATAACTTTCTTTTAAGTTTTATTTTATGAGAAAAATTATAGAAAATAGAGCTTCCAACATGTACGCTTGGACCTCCAAAGCTAACTGATGCGCCGCCTAATACAGCCATTGATACAAGAAAAATTTTACTAATAGCAACCTCAAATGACAGAAGTAGTAGTCTAATTTTTTTATTACGAGAATCTGTTGCCGCAATAAGTTGCGGAACTCCACTGCCGCCAATAAAGCCAGGGAAATTTTTGTCAAAGTATACAATTGATCCAAATACAATTGGTGTTAGTACAAGACTTAAATAAGGTATCTCAGCATTTAAATCTTTGAAAAGATATTGAGAAAAATCAGCTAATTCTAAAAAAACAATAATTGCACAGACACTTACTATGCTTGATACAAGTAAATATAGATACGTTTTAGGATTGTTAGGCAGTTGATGTATTAAGTGTTTTCTAATTTTTGCACGATTATTCATAACTATGCAATTGCTACTCTTTAGTCAGAGAACAGTCCTGTAGATAGGTATCTATCTCCACGGTCACTTATTATGGTAACTATAGTTGAATTATCCACCTGTTTTGACAACTCAATTGCAGCTGCAACAGCTCCGCCGGATGAAACACCAGCAAAAATACCTTCTTTAGTGGCTAAATCTTTAGTGGTTTTTTCTGCGGCCTCTTGAGATACATCTAAAATTTTATCAACTCTAGAAGGGTCAAATATTTTTGGTAGATATTCCTTTGTCCATCTGCGTATTCCTGCAATTTGTGCACCATCTTCTGGTTGAACACCAATTATTTGTATATTTGGGTTTTTAGATTTAAGTGTTTGCGAAACCCCCATGATAGTTCCGGTTGTACCCATGGCCGATACGAAGTGTGTAACCTCATTGTTTGTATCTTGCCAGATTTCTTCAGCTGTATTATTGATATGCGCGTTAGGGTTGTCTATATTGGAGAATTGATCAAGTTGCTTGCCTTTGCCCTCAACCTCCATTTTGTCTGCTAAGTCTCTAGCACCTTCCATACCCTCATCTTCACTAACAAGAATAAGTTTGGCCCCATATGCTGCCATAGCATCACGTCTTTCTTGAGAAAGGTTGTCCGGCATAATAAGAGTCATATTAAAGCCTTTGATTGCTGCTACCATTGCTAAAGCAATTCCGGTATTGCCACTAGTAGCCTCAATTAAGGTATCACCAGGTGATATTTCACCTCGACTCTGTGCCTGAGCTATCATGTTAAGAGCGGCTCTATCTTTAACCGACCCAGCGGGATTGTTACCTTCAAGCTTTAGTAGAATTGTATTACTACTGTTTGGATTAAGTCTTTGAAGTTTAACTAAGGGAGTATTGCCAACTGTTTGGTCAATAGTTTTGTATTCCACAATTCTCCCCCCCCCTTTAATTAAAATTCAGCAAGCCTTGCTTGCTGAATAATTACATATTGTTTAAGATTGCATTTTTAACTTCATCCATTATTGGATTAACTAAAATCATATCATCATTGCATTGTTTGATTGCAGTATCTGGATCTTTAAGGCCATGGCCAGTAAGCGTACATACTATTTTTGAACCTTCTTCAATTTTGCCAGATTTAATATCTCGCAACGCTCCAGCTACCGATGTTGCAGATGCTGGCTCACAGAAGATACCTTCTTTTTCGGTAAGAAGTTTTTGAGCTGCAAGGATTTCTTCGTCAGTTAAAGAATCAAACCAACCACCTGATTCTTTTTCAACATTTTTTGCCAAATCCCAACTTTGAGGATGACCAATGCGAATAGCTGTAGCTACAGTTTCGGGATTGTCAATCATAGATCCTTTAACAAATGGTGCTGCACCAGCAGCCTGATAACCAACCATTTTTGGCGTGTTGTTTACTTTGCCATATTCTTTGTATTCGCTATAACCCATCCAGTGTGCTGAGATATTGCCAGCATTACCAACTGGTAGGCAGTGATAATCAGGAGCAAAACCCAATTCTTCAATAATTTCAAATGCTGCAGTTTTTTGCCCTTGTAGGCGATATGGGTTAATAGAGTTTACAATTGACACAGGAGCATGCTCTGCAACTTCTTTAACTAAGCGCATACCATCGTCAAAGTTGCCTTTAATTTGGATAATAATAGCGCCATGAATCATTGCTTGTGCTAATTTGCCAAGTGCAATTTTTCCTTCTGGAATAAGTACAAAAGCTTTAATGCCAGCGCGTGCTGCATATGCAGCTGCAGCTGCAGATGTATTGCCAGTAGATGCACAGATGATAGCTTTAGAGCCTGCTTCAACAGCTTTAGTAACAGCCATAGTCATACCACGATCTTTAAATGATCCTGTAGGGTTAAGACCTTCGTATTTAATATAAATATCAACAGCTTTACCAAGCTCACGTGGAATATTGTCAAGACGAATAAGTGGAGTATTTCCTTCGCCAAGGCTAATAAGTCTAGTACTTTCGCTAACTGGTAAGCGGTCTTTATAGTTTTCGATTAAACCTGTATATCTCATAATTGTGTCCTTAATCAAGTGTTTCTACATGGATGATTTTAACATCCTCTTTAATGAATTCATTCTGCTCAATTTCTTCAACTGCAGTATTTAATTCACTAGTTTTAATCATGTTAGTAATAATTGCAATATGTGCATTATTTTGCTCATCTACAGTCTTTTGTACAACAGATTCTACACTAATGTTGTGATTAGCCAAAATAGCAGTAATATCAGATAATACCCCAGGCTCATCAGAAGCTAAAATTCTTAGATAGAATATAGACTCAATATCTGCTGTATTGCAAGTAGGGTAGTCAGTAAATGATTTCCAGCCTAACACATCATTGCTTACAGTGCCTTTTACTATATCAACTAAGTCAGCGATAACAGCACTTGCAGTTGCCTCATCACCTGCTCCAGCACCATAGTATAGAGTTGGACCAACCGCATTACCTTTAACAAGCACAGCATTCATAACACCATCAACATTAGCTAGTAGTCGGGCTTTAGGGATAAGTGTTGGATGAACTCGCATTTGTACCTTTCCATTGGTTTTTTTAGCAATTCCTAGATGTTTGATTGAGTATCCAAGTTCAGTAGCAAATGCAACATCTTCACCACTTATTTGTGAAATGCCTTCAGTTGATACACTATCAAAGTCAAGCTTAGATCCAAATGCAATTGAACCAAGAATAGCTAATTTGTGAGCTGCATCGATACCTTCAACATCAAACGTAGGGTCAGCTTCAGCATAACCTAGTGCTTGAGCTTCTTTTAATACATCATCAAAACTTCTACCTTTGTCGCGCATCTCGGTAAGGATAAAGTTTCCTGTACCATTAATGATTCCAGCAACAAGTTCTATCTGGTTTGCACTAAGGCCTTGCTCTACAGATTTTAAAATTGGAATACCACCAGCAACCGAAGCTTCAAATAAAAGATGTACATTTTTATCTTTTGCAAGCTCTAAAAGTTCATTGCCATGATTAGCTATAAGAGCCTTATTAGCAGTAATAACATGTTTACCGTTGTTAATTGCCGCTTCTACTAAATCCTTAGCAATTGATGTACCACCAATTAATTCTAGGACAATATCAATATCAGAGTTATTAACAACTTGAAATGCATCTTCGGTAATATCAAGACCTTCGTCAGAGCAAATTCTAGGCTCAGATATGTCTTTAACTGCAGCTTGAATAATGTTTATTTTTTCACCCGTGCGAGCAAATATTTCATTTTCGTTTTTATTAAGTACGTTTACTACACCGCCACCAACAGTGCCTAAACCTAAGATTCCAATATTCATTTATAAATTATTAAGATTAATTGTAGATAATTGCGAAATTATACCAATCAGGATAGGTTAATTGCGCAGCATTTAAGTGGTCTAGAGTATTGTTTTGGTACTTTGTGTTCGTTATTAAAAACTATTGGAGCTAGAGCCTTTAACATATCTTCATACACATCTTGTTTAAAGTCTATTACTTCTTTAATTGGATGCCAATAATCAACCCATTGCCAGTCATCAAATTCTATTTCTGAATGCAGATCTAGTTTAATATTATCTTCACTAGCTTTTAAACGCAGAAGAAACCAAACTTGCTTCTGCCCTTTGCAAAGTGGCTTTTGGTGACGACGCACATGATAATCAGGTAAGTCGTATCTTAACCATTTGGGAGTTTTGGCAATAAGATCAACATGATCTTCTGACAAACCAACTTCTTCAAATAGTTCGCGAAATAGGGCGTCAGTATCACTTTCCCCCTCATCAATACCACCCTGAGGAAGTTGCCAAGATTCTTGGTTATGGCGTTTGGCTAGTAGAATTTGTTGCTGGTCATTGATAATAACTATGCCAACATTGGCTCTATAGCCCTCATTGTCAATCACTTAGTAATTATTCTTCGCCAGAAAATACACCTAATAGTTGTAACAAGCTTAAGAATAGATTGTAGATTGATACAAATAGAGTAACAGTGGCCATAATATAGTTAGTCTCACCGCCATGAATAATATTTGAAGTTTCAAATAAAATTAAACCACTCATTAGTAGAATAAATGCAGCAGAAACTGTAAGTGATAATGCTGGCATAGCAAAGAAATATGCTGCAATTCCAGCTAAAAATGCAACAATAATTCCAGCAGTTAAAAAGCCTGACATAAAGCTAAAATCTTTGCCAGAATTTATTGCATAAAAAGAAAGTGATAAAAAGATAATTCCAGTACCAGTCATTGCCATAGCAACAAGCTCTGATCCATTAGAAAAAGCAGTAGTGTACATGCCAATAATTGGACCAAGGGTTAACCCCATAAAGCCTGTTAGTGCAAATACTGCAAGGATTCCACCTGCTGAATTTCTAAACTTATGTACTAAAAACAATAAGCCAAAATAACCACCAAGAGTGATTAAAAATCCAAAGTGTGGAAGATTAAGAGTCATTGACAAGTATGCCATTAATCCACTAAATAAAAGAGTTGCAGATAATAGTTGATATGTGTTTTTTAACACACCATTCATGATTGTAGTTTGTGTTGAAGTTCCGATATTTGTATTCATAGTTTTCCTTAATATTAATAAGTGTTTATACGTGTAAAATATATCCATTTTACAACGAAAAAATATATTTTTCATGAAACTAGTCTTAGGTTTAGGTGATACAGGTTTATCAATAGCTAATTTTCTAGCTACTAATTCCTTAGATTTTAAAATTGCAGACTCAAGAAGTACCCCGCCTAACTTAGTTTTATACAATTCGCAAATTAAACATCCCGCACCAATCCTAGGAGAATGGAGTAAAGATTTACTTGTTGATGTTGATGAAGTTATTATCAGTCCTGGAATTGCACAGACAGAAGATATTGTTATCTGGGCTAGAGAAAAAAATATTGATGTAATTAGTGATATAGAATTATTTTCTAGATATGCAAAAGCCCCAGTTATTGGCATTACAGGGTCAAACGGCAAATCAACAGTTACTCAACTACTTGGTGAAATGCTATCTAATTGCAATAAAAATGTTGCCATAGGTGGAAATATAGGAAAACCAGCACTCGATATACTAAATGATGATATTGAGTATTATGTGCTTGAGCTTTCAAGTTATCAGCTTGACTATACAAGTAATTTGGATCTTTATAGTGGCGTAGTGCTTAATATAACTCCAGATCATCTTGATAGGTATGAAAGCTTCGAGCATTACACTGATTCTAAGTTGAGTTTGTACAAGTATTGTGAGAATTTTGTAGTTAATCTAGATGAAAAACTAATACCAAAAAAAGAATCAGTAAAGCATTTCGGCATTGATATGCCTAAAAATGAAAATGATTTTGGCACTGTTACGTGTCATGGTAGTTGTTATATTCTAAAAGGTGATGATGTGCTTATGGGCGTTGATGAAATGCAACTTATAGGTGAGCACAATGTTGCAAATATGTTGGCAGGTTTGACTTTAGGTGATCAGCTCGGGCTAGATATTAGCAAGATGATTGAAGTTGTGAAGAATTTTAAAGGCTTGCATCATAGACTTGAGTGGATACGCAATAATCAAGGTATACATTACTACAATGATTCAAAGGCCACAAACTCTATTTCAACTATAACAGCGCTTAAAGCCATTATTAGAAAACACGAAAATATAGTGCTTATTGCTGGCGGTATAGCTAAAAATGAAGATTATTCAAATATGTTTGATTTGATTGATCGAGATGTTTCATCGGTAGTGTTGATAGGTGATGCAAGTGATGATTTCGAAAGTGGAATTACTAAAGCGCAAACCATAAGAGCTGATAACATGAAAGAAGCTGTAACTCTTGCTACAGATATGCTAAATGATGGTGTGGTTTTGTTTTCTCCAGGGTGTGCTAGTTTTGATATGTATGATAATTTTGAACACAGAGGTGATGAGTTCAAACATTGTGTGGCTACGATTTAATATATTTAATAGCTTTATCAACATCGGCACTATCTAAAAATAAAGCATCTTTTTCGCTATTAAGCCAAGTACTTTGACGTTTGCATAATTGACGTGTTGCAATAATTGCTTTTTCTATCATTTGTTCTTTATCTAGCTCATTGTTAAGATATTGCCAAGCTTGTCTATATCCAACACAGCGAATAGATGGCATGTCTTCATTAAGATTTGGGTTTGATTTAAGTTGCTCTACCTCTTCAATAAATCCAGAGTCAAGCATTTTATGAAAGCGTTTTTCGATCCTTTGATGTATTTCTTGCCTATTAGGCATAAGGATAATTTTTTTAATAGGATGGGTTAAGGCTTTGGTTTTATTGCCCTGAAGCTCAGTCATGGTTTTACCACTAAGATCAAACACCTCAAGCGCTCTAGTAACTCTTTGAGAATCGTTTGGATGTATTCTATCGGCTGCAGTTTTATCAATTTTTTCAAGTTCTTTGTGTAGGCTTTGAGAGTCTGTTTCTTTGAGTAATTCGTTATATTTATTTTTTGACTCTATAGTAGATTCTGGCAAGTTTGACAGGCCGTGCTCTAACGCATGAAAATAAAAAGATGTACCGCCAACTAAAATAGGTAGTTTGTTATTATCAAAAGCAATTTCAATTTGTTCAAGAGCGTCTTTAACAAACTCATGTGCTGAGTATGATTCGCTTGGGTCGCATATATCGATTAAATGATGTTCAAAATCTTCAAGTGTTTTCTTATCAGGTTTAGCAGTGCCAATATCCATGCCTTTATAGATTAATGCTGAGTCAACACTTATAATTCTACTATCGATTTTTTTACTTATTTCAATGGCGAGCTCTGTCTTACCCGAAGCAGTAGGGCCCATTAAAAAGATAACCGTTTTATTTGACTGTGATTTGCACATGGCAAGTATTATAATAACTGCTTTTACTTTACTTACAAGCAATTAATAATGTTTAATATTAAAAACCAATCAAGTGGCACTACTTTTTCTACAACTGAGGATCAAAGTATTCTTGACGGGGCTATTGAGCATGGTGTTAATTTTCCATATGGATGTAAAAATGGCTTTTGTGGACAATGTAAGGCGTTAATTACCGAAGGAGAAGTTGAATATGAAAACGACATTCCGCCTGGTATTGACCAAGATGAGGTTGATAGCGGAGTTGCGCTTTTATGTCAATGCAAAGCAAAAACTGATGTAGTGCTTGAAATTAATGAAATTGATCCTGAAGTTGCTGAAATCGAAGTTAAAACTCTGCCTTGCAAGGTTGAATCAATTGCTAAATTAAATCATGATGTTGCTCAGGTGATATTAAAAACTCCGAGCGAGAACACTTTGCAGTATTTAGCAGGTCAATATATTGATATTATTTACCCAGATATCGGCATGCGAGCTTTTTCCATTGCCAATGCTCCAAATAATTCTAATTTATTAGAGTTGCATATTCGTTTAATTGAAGGTGGTGAGTTTACCAATATTGTTTTTAATGATCTTGAAGAAAAGGCAATGCTTAATATTGAAGGCCCAAAAGGCGATTTTTACCTGCGGGATAAAAGTGATAATCCAATTATTATGGTTGCAGGTGGTACTGGATTTGGTCCAGTTAAAGCAATGGTTGAACATGCAATCGAAACTAATCTTGATAGAGAAATAAATATTTATTGGGGCGTTAGGGATTTGCAAGACATGTATTCCGACTTGCCATCTAAATGGAGTTCTGAATATAGTAATATTAATTTCACTCCAGTGCTTTCAGAATCTAGTGAAGATTGGGATGGTGCAAAAGGCTATGTACACGAAAAAGTTTTAATAGATTTTGACAATTTATCAGCATACGATGTATATGTGTGTGGAGCGCCAGAGATGGTTAAAGCTGCTGCTAATTCTTTTGTAGAAAAAGACATGAATAAGGATAATTTCTTCTCAGATGCATTTGAATTTTCAAGTGAAAAACAATGAGCCTCAGTGAAATGCATCAACATTTAATAGATCAGTTAAATACTGCTCTAGAACCAACATATCTCGATGTTGTTAATGAATCTGATAAGCATATTGGTCATGCAGGATATGCACAGGACTCGCATTATAAGATTACTATTGTGAGTGAAAATTTTATTGATATGAAGTTAATAGATAGACATAGGTTTATTAACAATCTATTTAGAGAGGAGTTAAATGATATTCATGCAATGGCAATGCATACCTACACTCCAGATGAATGGCAGGTGAAAAATTCTAATTAATAAGATTTTCAAAGTTTTATTTTATTTGTCGTTATTCTTGCTTAGCGCTTGTGAGAATACAACAGCTTCTACAGTTAAACAATCTAGTGTCGATAAAAAACCAGATCCTAGAGTTGCAAATCAGATTGTAGAGAAAGATCTTTGGCGCTATATTGCTAATCGTTATACATTAGATGGCTATGACAATAAACAACTTGATGGCCATATTCGCTGGTTTAAGAAAAACCCCGATTATCTAACTAGAGTTAGTAAGAGAGCGGGTGATTATCTTTACTTGGTAACAAAAGAAGTAGAAAAGGCAGGATTACCTATAGAGATAGCCCTTTTGCCAATAGTTGAATCAGCATATTATCCATTTTCATTTTCACATGGCACAGCATCCGGGCTTTGGCAGTTTATTCCATCAACTGGCAAGTTGTATGGTCTAGGAGAAAACTGGTGGTATGACGATAGAAGAGATGTTTTAAAGTCAACAAAAGCAGCTATTAAATATTTAAGAAATTTAAGCAAATTATTTAACAATGATTATCTGCTTGCAATTGCTGCTTACAATTCTGGTCCTGGTAGAGTGCAAAAAGCAATTGCAAAAAATAAACGTTTAGGTAAAAAGACAGATTTTTGGCATTTGGATTTACCACTTGAGACTAGAGGTTATGTTCCAAGACTTCTTGCGGTTGCAAAAATTATTAAAAACCCGCAACAATATAGCCAAAGTATCACACCAGTTGCAAACGAGGAAAAGCTTAAAGTAGTTAAACTACAATCACAACTTGACCTTGCACTTATTTCTGAATGGACAGGACTGACTCTTGATGAAATATACAATCTCAACCCTGGAATTAAACGTTGGGCAACCCCAGATAGCAAAGCATATAAAATTCTTCTACCAAAATCAGTTGTTGATGAATTCAATAAAAAGCTAACAAATAGTGATAAAAATTCAAGAATAAAGTGGATTCGCCATAAGGTTGGCTCAGGGCAAAGTCTAAGTGGTATCGCACATAAATATAAAACCACGATCGAGCAGATAAAAAACGTAAATGACTTAGATGATAATTCTATTAGAGCGGGTGATTTTTTAATAGTTCCAATTGCAAGATTTACTGATAATTTTTACTCGATGAGTGAGACTGAGCGTGAGAAAAAGCGTATAAATTCTAAAAAAAGTGGGTACAAATCAATTCATAAAGTAAAGTCTGGTGAGAGTTTGTGGAGCATCGCTAGAAAATATGGTGTTAGTGTTGAAAATATAATTAAATGGAATCATCTTTCTGATATCAAAGCACTTCAAATTGGTAAAGAATTAGTAATCTGGCAGAAGAGCTCTATTGATAATAGTAGTTTAAAAAATATAGTAAATACTGGACTCGATATTAATAGAAAAGTAAGTTACACAGTTAAGAGTGGGGATAATTTATCAACAATTGCTGAAAAGTTTGACACTACAGTTAGTAAAATTGCCAAACTTAATAAATTAGATAAAAATAAGTCACTAAAAATTGGGCAAAAGCTCAAGATAGTGGTTAATGTTATAAATTCAAAAATGAAATAAAAATATGGAATTACCAATAAATAAAATTATTCTAGCGAGTTTCGCATTTATCTTGACTCACTTTAAAAAGCTTGTAGAGATATCAATAATACCTGTTGCAATTTCAATACCATTTTTATCAATACTTCCTGATATGTTGACAATTATGGAGGATGTGTATTCTAGTAAAGGAGTTATTGACATTACTTTGCCAGAGAATATGCATATCTATTTACTATTGTTTATTTATGGTTATGTTTCCTTATCAATAAATGCATATAAGTTGGTTATGAAAGGCGAGGAGTCAGTAGGATTTTTACCAACTGCTAATATCGGCAAAATTTTTAAATTTTTATTATTAAGTATTATTGTAGGAATGGCAACAATGATTCCAGTTATGCTTACTGGAATACCTTTTGTACAGCTTATTGTGTATTTTTTAATAATTCCTATTACTCTAAACTTTATTAATATTTCTCTTGGCATGGAATCTAAATACAAGTGGAATTTAACACTTCCTGTTCAAGTAAATTTATTTTTCTTGCAAGCCGTACTGCCAGCGCTAGTAGGTATGATTTTTACTGCAATTTTTACAGCTTTAGGATTGTCTATGGTATTTGAATGGGTTGTTAAAGCAGTGGTTTTTTATTGGACATTAATTAGCTTAGCACTGTGTTACCAAGTAATTAATCAAAAGTCATAATCCACACTAAAGCCTTTCGGATAGCGCATATCAAAAGTAGCAGTTCTAACTTTAGCAGTCTTTTTTGCTAATTGTTTGTATGCGTTTTTAAAGTCTAATAATCTTTGTTCCTGATCATCAAATCCTAATACTACAGTTGTTTCAGGGTGTACTATCAAAGTATCAATATTGGTTTTAACAATAGTTTTTAACACCATTGGTTTTAATATTTTTTGATACTTTTTGTAATCTTTAAAAGCTTGCAATACTTTATTTTGATTGTGTTTGGATATAACCAATGGTTTGTCTGAATCTATCGATTTGATAGGGTTAAAAAGCACACCTTTGCTTGATACAAAACCTACACATTCGCTTAATTTGTCCTTTTCATCACACTCAATATTTTTCCAACGCATGTTAATATCTTGTGAGCTAATATTTATAGATATAGCATCAAGATGCAATCTTTTGATTTTTGCATCAGCAACCCAAGGGTTCTTTTCTAAGGCTTTTTTGATTTTATTTAAATCAATCTCATAATTATTAACTATTAATCCACTTATAGATTTATTAAGCTGTTCTTTTGGATTGAGATCTTCATTGTCAATTTGCCATGAGATTTTTACTTCAAGTAATTTGTCAGTATCTAGATTGTATGCTTGCCATGCTAGAAAAACAATAAAAGCAACAAATGGAGTGGCTTTAACAAATGGCTTAAGCTTTTGCCATGTTGTTTTTCTGCGTCTATTTTTTCGCATTTAATATATTTGCCACAAGTTCGTTAAAACTAAGTCCATATGCTTTAGCAGCCATTGGCACCAGAGAGTGTGAAGTCATACCTGGCACGGTATTAACCTCAAGTAAAAATGGGTTATTATTTTTATCGATAATAAAATCAACTCTACCCCAGTTTTTACCACCAAGAATATTAAATGCCTCTAGCGCAATGGATTTAAGACTATCTTCTAATTCTTTATCTAGATTGGTTGGACACAGATATTTTGTATCATTAGATATGTATTTTGATTCATAATCATAAAACCCACCTTCAGAAACAATTTGAATTACTGGCAGGGATTTGCCGTCAAGTAAAGCAACAGTGTATTCACCGCCATCAATCCATTTTTCAACTAGAGCGTTGTCATCATATTTCCAGGCTTTGTTTAAGGCCTTTTCAAAATCTTCTATCTTGCCTACTTTACTAATTCCAATACTTGAACCCTCAAGAGTCGGTTTTACAGCCCATGGTAGATCGAAATCAATATTTGGAATTTTGCTATCTTTATTAGCAACTATGGAAGGCGCTAGAGGTAGGTTAAATTTAGCCCATAATGCTTTAGTTGCAGCCTTATCCATACCTACTTTAGATGAAGTTGAATCAGAGCCTGTATAGCTAATATTTCTATCTTCTAGTTGTTTTTGGATATAGCCGTCTTCACCACCACGACCATGAACAACAATAAAAACTTTATCAAACTTTTTAGACCATAATTCATCAAGGTTATTGCCATTCCAGTCAAATTTAAAGCATGCAATATTTTGCTCTAATAAGGCTCGATATACAGCTTCACCACTATTAAGCGATACTTCTCTTTCTGCTGCATTGCCACCAATTAGTACTGCAATCATTTGTAATTACCCCTAATAACTAATTCTTGTTCTAATTCAATATCAAATTTTGATTTTACGACCTGTTGAATATGATTTATTAGGTTTTCAATATTTTCGGCTGTTGCATTGTCTTTGTTAATAATAAAATTTGCATGCTTGTCTGATACGCAGGCTCCACCAATACAAAAACCCTTTAAACCACTATCTTCAATTAATTTAGCGGCAAAATTATCTTTTGGATTTTTAAAAACACTGCCGCAACTAGGAAGCCCGATTGGTTGCGATTGGTTGCGTTTTTCCAGAAGTTGTTTTATATCATGGTTTTTGTTTTTTTTCTGAAAAATCAGTTTACAAGAAAGAAAGAACTCATCTTTATGGTTGCTTTTAACAGATCTGTAACTAATATCAAAATCACCAGGGTGTCTATTATGAATTACCCCATTGGTATCAATAGTTTTTACACTATGTACAAACTCCCATATTTCAGAACCAAATGCCCCAGCATTCATTGCTAATGCTCCGCCAATTGTTCCAGGAATAGCTGATAGAAATTCTGCGCCATAAATATTATTATCTTGAGCAAATCTTGCTAGTTTTGCAAGTGTTGTTCCAGCATCGACAATGATTGTATTTTTAGATAATGATAAATCATTAATTGAGCTAAGTTTAATAACAACTCCATCATAACCTCCATCGCGAATAAGTAAATTACTACCAAGACCAAGTAACATTAACTTTTTAGAATTATTTTTTATAAAGTCTATTAGCTCGGATAGGTTGTTAGGAATAAAAAGTTGTGTTGCACTACCGCCAGTGCGAAAAGAGGTGTATTTTGCAAGATTTGCATTATCAGTCAGCATCTGTAAATTTAGATATTAACAGCTGTGGCAGTTGGTGTATGTCTCCAGCGCCAAGAGTTAAAAGCACATCTTCTGTAGAGATAATGTTTGGCAATATTTGTACAGCTTCTTCTGTATTTTTTACAACAATAGGATCAAGCGTTGAGCGTTTGCGAATACTATCAGCCAAAGCGCTAGAACTTATATGAGCGATTGGTTTTTCACTAGCAGGATATATATCAAGTAGTATTAATTCATCTACTATTGAAAGAGCTGATGAAAAGTCGTCAAACAAATCTCTGGTACGGGTGTATCTATGCGGCTGGAAAATAACTACTAGTTTTTTTTCAGGATGAGTATTTTTAAGTGAGTTAAATACTTCGATAATTTCATTTGGATGGTGTCCATAATCATCAAAAAGATCCACACTATGGTTGTTGATATTTATCTTATTATGATAATCAAGCCTTCTAGCAACACCATTAAAGTTATTTAATGAATCTTGAATGATATTAGTATCAATATCTAGCTCACAGCATATGCCAATTGCAGCCAAGGTGTTGAGAATATTATGATTACCTATTAGATTAAGCTTTACAGGAAATGATTTACTGTATTTTTTACACTCAACATCAAAATGCATTTGCATTCCTGATTGTTTTATATTATGTGCATAAATATCAGCGCTACTGCCAAACCCATAAGTAGTTAATGGTCTGTGTATGTTTGAAATTATTTGCTTTACTCCATCGTCTTCAATACAAGCAATACAAGATCCGTAAAATGGAAGATTGGCAGTAAAGTTAATAAAAGCATCTTTTAGTTTTTCAAAATCGGCATCATATGTCGACATATGATCCTGATCAATATTGGTAATTACACTAAGCATTGGCTGCAGGTGTAAAAACGATGCATCTGACTCATCGGCTTCAGCTATAAGATAATCGCTCTCACCAAGTTTAGCACCCATGCCTGATGAATTTAAAATTCCGCCAATAATATAGGTTGGGTCAAGCCCTGCAGTAGTAAGAATATGTGCAATAAGTGAGGTTGTTGTAGTTTTTCCATGTGTGCCACTAATAGCTATTCCATATCTAAAGCGCATAAGTTCACTAAGCATTTCTGCGCGCGGTACAATTGGAATATTGTATTTTTGAGCTTCAATTATCTCTGGATTTGTTTTATCAATCGCACTAGAAACTACAACTGCTTGAGCATCAGCTACGTTTGATGCTTTATGCTCAAAACTAATATTTATTCCAAGTTTTATTAACCTATCAGTGCTTTTTCCTGAAATGATGTCAGATCCAGATATGTTGTACCCAAGGTTGAAAAGCACCTCAGCAATACCGCTCATTCCAGAACCACCAATACCAATAAAGTGAATATTATTAACTCTGGATTTTGATATAGATCTTAGAGAATTCATTTGCTGACTGTAAGTATGCTAATAGCCTGAATACCCTCACCTCGTCCGAAAGCAGTTAAACCTTCGCCTGTGGTAGCTGTAATGCCAACATCATCCGAACTTATTTGCAATATATTGGCGATTGTTTTTTTCATCTCTGCTATGTTTGGAGATATTTTTGGCAATAAACATTCAATTGATATTGCTAAATGTTCAATCTTATAATCTTTAAGATCAGCTAGTGCAAGTTTTAGATACTCAGAACTGTCAACTATGCCATCACTGCACATTTGATCAGCAATCTTGCCAAGAATATTATTTCCTGTAATAGAAGATATAGAGTTAGTGATTGAATGCAGAACTACATCTGCATCACTATTGCCTTTAAGTGCTTTGTCAAATTCAAATTTAACGCCACCAAGTATTAACTCTTTATTGGAGTTTTCAAATGCATGAGAGTCTTGACCTAATCCGGTTTTAATTGTCATTATTTTGTTGTATCTGTAAGGTAAAAATTAGCCAATTCAAGATCCGCTTGAGTTGTAATTTTAATATTTTTTTTACTTGATTCTATTAAAGTTGATTGTTGATTAATATGTTCTATTGCACCAGCTTCATCAGTGATGCTTGCGCCATCGGCAATTGATTTGTTGAGTGCATCTTTGAGCATTCCAAATCTATACATTTGCGGAGTTTGTGCTTGCCACAGGTTTTCTCTATCAATAGTTTTAATTGCAATATTATCTTTTGATTTTTTTATTGTATCTACAACTCTAGTTGCAAGCAATCCACCTGATTTTGAGTCTTTTAGGGTATCAATCATTGTATTAATATCGTTTGGATCAACACAAGGTCTGGCAGCATCATGAACTAAAACCCAGTCATTAGCACTAGCGTAATCTTCAAGTGCTTCTAGTGCATTCATAACAGAATTGTATCTCTGTTCACCACCGTTAACAATATCTAACAATTTATGGTGTTGTGCATATTTGGAGTTTTTAAAGGTTGTGTCGTTTTCATTTATAGCAACAATACAGCCTTTAATATAATCAATATTAAGCAAGGTTTTAAGAGTTTGATCCAATACTGTTAAACCGTTATTGAGTTTAATATATTGCTTAGGTGTGTCTGATTCCATACGTGTGCCTATACCACTTGCTGGAACGATTAAATAGTAGTTATCTGTAGGCATATGTAGCATTATACCCAAATGCGCTAATCTTCTATGCTTGGACTTTCTTGAACTCTTGATACACGGTAGAATAATTCACCATCTTTTATAAGTCCAAACTTATATCTTGCTGTTGATTCAATAATCTCCATATTGGTTTGATTCATTTTTGCAAGCTCTTTTTCAAGATCTGCATTATCAGCTGATATTTGTAAGTTTTTTACAATTTGATTATCAATAACATCTTGTTTATCATTTAAGATAAATGGAAATTTATTAATTATGAAGTTTTGCCTAATAAGGGTGGCAAGGATTACCAGAAGAACAATGGTTATCCAATAGTTATAAAAAAAGCCAAACAAAAAGTTTGGCTTTTTAGTTTTTCTGTTTCTCAATTTAATGAGTTGGAGATTTAGCCGTCAGCAAGCTCACCATCTTTACCATCTTGAATATACATCCAGATAGTACCGCCAATGATATAAATCATTGATGCAACTACTGCAAACGCTGCAATATATTGTGCAGTGCCAGAAATAATACCTATATAAGATAGCAGTACTACAGCAAGTGGTACAACCAATGTTATTACTAGTGTAGATAGCATTAAGATGTTACCTTTAACGCCGCTGTTATCAACATTTGACATGTTTTATCTCCCTTTTGTTGTTTAATAATAACCGTATTATAGCACAGGTATTTATTATTTAATATTGATACAAATCAATTTTTTAATAAAATAGTTTTACTTATTTTATCTTGCAGTGATAAGTTGCTCTTATTAGTCAGTTTAAATAATATTCCAATAACTACGAGTGAGATTGTAGCAGTAATAAATCTAATTAGGGCGTCTTTATGCGTTATATTACTACCATCGTTCTTAGATATGTGAAACTTCCAAGCTTTCATACCTAGAGTTTGCCCACCTTTTACCCATGACATATCAAAATATAAGTACGTAAGAGGCAAGGTTATCGTGTAGAAAATAATATTATTATTAACTGTTGAATTAGCATCGTATAAAGGTGCGATGATTAAATTTACTACAAATAATAAAGAAAAGACTAGAAAAAAGTCATAAACAGTAGCGCCAAAGTGTTTTATTATTGAAACGTCAGATTTCATTGTTATTACCTAAAAGAATTCTTGGATTAACAGCAGTTTGATTTAAATACACACCCCAGTGTAGGTGAGGTCCGGTAGATCTGCCAGTTTTGCCAATGGTGCCGATTATATCGCCTTTGTTAACTAGTTGATTATTACTTACATTGATTTTATTCATATGGATATAAACACTTATAAGGCCTTTTCCGTGATCTATAAAAACAGCATTGCCATTAAAAAAATAATTACCAGTTAATATCACTCTACCTTTAGCTGGAGCTTTAATTTCAGTGCCAATACTTCCTGCAAAATCCAATCCTGTATGCGCTCTTCTAGGTTGCCCATTGTAAAAACGTTTAAGACCAAACTCACTAGTTGTTATTCCATCAACTGGACGGATAAATTTACCTTTTGCTAGGGCGTCTTCAGTATATGTTTTTCTAGCATTGGATAGAATAGGTCTTTCAGATTTAATTCTATCCATATGTTTAAGATTTGGATTTACATATTTTTTCTTTTTGCCTTTAAGAGTTATATGCTGTTCTTCGTACTTGTGCTTAACAACTTCAAACTCAATTTTTCTTGTAGAAAAATCTTTTATTGTTATATGTTTAACTCCTGGACTAGCTAGAATAGGGATGCCTACTAGCGCTTGCCATTTGTTATTTTGTATTTTTTGCAGATAGATTGCAATATCGCCATAAAAGCCTTTTGGATTGGAATGGTTTGTTTCGAACTCAATAACTGCAATACCACCAGGAACAGGGGTATTTTTAACATTTATACTTGCTAATAAAATACTTGGAATTAATAAAATTATAAAACTAAGACTTTTCAACATTTTCTACCTTTGAGATAATTTTTCCATCACCAGTTTTTGATGTAATCACTTGTCCAATACTAACATCTTTAATAGAAGTAATAACGCCTCCATTATTATCTGTAGTAATACTATAACCTCTAGATATTGTGTTAAGCGGAGATAGATGATCTAGAGCACTGACACTAGAGCTAAGTTTGAATTTATTTTTATCAATTTGTGTATTAATAGACTTGCTTAATCTTTTGTTTATATTTAACAAAGAGTTTTTATTTTTATCAATATTTTTTATAACGTTTGTTAATAGTCTTGTTCTGGCTAAATCATTAATAGATTTTTTGTGTTTTATATCATTTATCGGATTGTTTTGATAAATACTAGATTCAAGTTTATTAAGCTTGGATTGTTTGGTACTAATAAAGCCACTAATACTAAACTTAAGTTCGCTACTTAGTCTATCGAGCCTTTGAGAAAACATATTTATACTTTGCTCTGGGCTAGATATTTTGAGCTTTATATGTTCTAGTTTTGCTTGCGACTTATCAATAGAACTTAGCACAAGAGATTTTGATTTATTGAACAGATTATCTACACTTGCCAATATCTCAAGCTTATCTGGAGTGGCTAACATTGCAGCAGCACTTGGCGTTGGTGCACGTACATCGGCAACAAAGTCACTAATAGTTACATCTGTTTCATGCCCCACTGCACTGATAATTGGAGTTTTGGCATTAAAAATAGTTCGTGCTAAAGTTTCATCATTAAATGACCATAGATCTTCAAGTGATCCGCCTCCACGAGCCAGAATAACAACATCACATTTATTTGACTTATCGGCATACTTTAGTGCTTTGGTTAAGTTAATACTTGAACCCTCTCCTTGAACAGAAGAGTCAAATAGGAGTATTTGCGCAAAAGGGTAGCGCTTATTAAGTACTTGAATAATATCTTGTATAACTGCACCAATACTAGACGAAACAACGCCTATAGTTTTTATACTCTCTGGTAGTGGTTTTTTATGTCTTTGATCAAACAAACCTTCTTTAGTAAGCTTTTCCTTTAGCTGTTCAAATGCAAGTTGCAGGTTTCCAACTCCAACTGGCTCAACATGCTTAATAATTATCTGAAAATCTCCACGAGATTCATATAAGGTGGGCGCAGCTTGAATTAGTACTTCCATACCGTCTTCAAGGTTAAATTTTATATTGCGCTGATTAAGTCTAAATAGTGCACATCTAACTTGTGATTTGTCATCCTTTAAAGTGAAATAAATATGTCCAGACTTTGCTTGAATAAAATTTGATATTTCTCCTTTCATCCAGCAAGTAGGAATATTTTTTACAATGGTTTTATTGCAAAGCGATAAAAAGCTAGATACCGTATATATTTCGTCTTCAGTAAATAAGCTCATTTTAAAAGTGCAAATATTGCTCCAGTTCCACCATCTTTTACAGGGCAAGAGTTAAATGCCATTATTTGCGGATGTTGTTTTAGAAAGCTTACAACTTGAGTTTTTAAAACACTCATATTATTTTCAGAGTTGTAGCCTTTGCCATGGATTATTTGAATAAATTTATCATTTTGATGATGGTAAATAAAATTAGACATCGATTCACATGCTTGGGTAATAGTTTGCCCATGAAGATCTAAAGATGGCGCGGAGTCAATTTCTCCACGTTTCATTTTTTTTATAACTTTTGGCGATACACCGCTTTGCGCATGTGACACAATATCTGAACCTGACAAATTAGCATCTGTTATATAACTATAAGCATTAAATTTTTCAAATCTTTTATTTGTTGATCCAAGTTTTACAGCATCCTTGTCAATAGGTGCTTTTGCCTCTATAGTAGATCTAAATAATTCTTTTTCAGATTCATCAATCATGCCTAGTAGTATAGACAATTTGGACTTAAAAAAACCCTCAAAAAGAGGGTTTTTTAAAATATGTAGCTATATGTTATAGAGCTTTAATTTGTGCACTTAAGCGTGATTTTTTGCGCGCCGCTTGGTTTTTGTGCATTAAGCCTTTAGATACTGCTTGATCGATAGCTTTTTGCATTGTAGCATAGCCACCAGTTGCTGTTTCTTTATCACCAGCTTCAATTGCGTATGAAACTTTCTTAATAAAAGTACGAACTTTAGCGCGAATTTGAGAGTTGTGCTTGTTGCGTTTAACTGCTTGTCTTGCGCGTTTTCTAGAGCCTGCTGAATTAGCCATAAATAATATCTAAAATTTAAATAAGTAAAAAGGCAGTATTATAAAGTCTTAATAGTTAAAAGTCTAGAGAATTAACAAAATTTAGTGTCTTTTTCTTATTAAAAATTAAATGCCAGGTTTTTCCACCTTGAGACTTCCATAATGATACTGCTCTTATGCCTGCAAATAGTAGGGCACGTATATGGTTTGCAGTGCGTTCGTTTGATAAATAAAGCTGCTCTCCACTAACCATAATTCTTGGCGATAGTCCGCCTAGAGTGGTTTTGTATAATTGAGCAAGTCTAGCTATTGTGTTCGAATGAGATATATCAAAAAAGTCTTGATGCTTAATGCTTTCAATTTCACTAGATATCTTGTCAAGCAAAGCTTTATCTTTCATTAGTTTTTTTTCAAGATTAATAAGAGCCAATGCATAGAAAATAATATTTTGCATACTTTTGGTTTTTTTACCCATTGCTACTCTAAGTGCAGATACGCCAATTTCTAAATCTTGTTTGGCGTCAAAAACCTCATTAATATCACTACTAGTATTAACAATACTTTTAAGGCTAGCTTCATTGCTTTTACTATCACACGATCCAGTAGATGCTAATTGATCAACCAAAGTAGTGGTTTGTAAAATACTAGCTAAAGCTAAAGACTGGTTTTTAATCTTATTCATTGTATCTATTTTCAATTACCGCCCCGCCAATACAAGTATCTTTATCGTAAAAGACTACCGACTGACCAGGAGTTATTGCTCGCTGTTTTTCTTCAAATTTTACTACTATATTACCTCTATTATCCATAGATAAAATACTACAATTTTGTGAAGCTTGGCGATAGCGAATTTTAGCCTTAAGCTTAACTGGGGAATTATAAACATCGCCAATAAAATGCATGTTTGATGCATCCAGCATATTGTGATAGAGCATATCATCATCACCTTGCACAACAACAAGTTCATTAGTATCAACAAGCTTATCAGCAACAAACCAAGGTTCACCGCTATTGCCAAACCCTCCACCAATTTCTAAACCTTTCCTTTGACCAATTGTATAAAAAGCTAAGCCATCATGATGCTTGATAAAGTTAGAATTTTTATCAATTATATTACCTTGGCTTTTAGGTAGGTATGTTTGTAAAAATTCTGAGAAATTACGCTCCCCGATAAAACAAATACCGGTTGAGTCTTTTTTATTTGCGGTAACAAAACCGTTATCTGTAGCAATTTCTCGCACTTTATCTTTTTTAATATCGCCCAAAGGAAAGATGCTTTTACTAAGTTGCTTTTGATTTAATAGATGTAAAAAATAGCTTTGATCTTTATTATCATCTAATCCGGTTTTTAATAGATATGTAGAGCCTGATTTATCTATACGCGCATAGTGCCCAGTAGCAATTTTGTCAGCACCTAAAGATAGTGCATGTTCTAAAAAAACCTTAAATTTGATCTTTTGATTGCACAATACATCAGGGTTAGGGGTTCTACCTTTTTTATGCTCTTGCAAGAAGTGTGCAAACACATCGTCCCAATAGTCGGCTGAAAAATTGATCGTATGTAGCTTAATGCCAAGTTTGTCTGCTACTTTTTGCGCATCAGATAAATCTTCTTCTGCACTACAAACTCCACCGACATCGTCTTCATCCCAGTTTTTCATAAACAATCCTTCAACTTGGTATCCTTGTTGAATAAGTAGTAGGGCAGCAACAGATGAATCTACCCCGCCAGATAAACCTATTATTACTCTAGTATTAGAATGCTTACTCATAAATTATGAGTTGTGTTTTTCGTATGCCAGTACTATTTTTTGTACTAATTTGTGACGCACAACATCTTTTGATTCAAAATGACAAAAAGCTATGCTTTTTTCACCTTGCAATACTTTCATAGCATTTAATAGTCCAGATTTGTTTGTTTGTGCCAAATCAATCTGAGTAACATCACCGGTAACAACCATTTTTGAGCCAAATCCCATGCGAGTTAAAAACATTTTCATCTGTTCAACTGTGGTATTTTGCGCCTCATCAAGAATAATAAACGATTCATTTAAAGTTCTACCACGCATAAAGGCTAGTGGCGCAACTTCAATTACATTTTTATCCATGAGTTTTGTTACTTTTTCAAAACCCATCATTTCGTATAAAGCATCATAGATAGGGCGTAAGTATGGATCTACCTTTTCAGTTAGATCTCCGGGTAAAAATCCAAGTTTTTCACCAGCTTCAACTGCTGGACGCACCAAAACAATACGACGCACATCTGATCTTTCAAGCGCTTCAACTGCACGTGCTACAGCAAGATAGGTTTTGCCTGTTCCTGCAGGCCCAATACCAAAGGTTAGATCTTTATTAACAATAGATGAAACGTAGCTCTGTTGATTTTTAGAGCGAATATGAATAATTTTCTTTTTGGTTTTTATGTTTACAGTTTTTTCAACCTTTTCATTTTGAGTTGCACCATTTAGAGCTATCTCTATATCATTGGCACTAATAGTTTGTTTTTTTGCAAGTTCTGATAGCTCTGTTAAAAGATTAGACGCTTGAGTTTTATTATCTCCAGATATGCTAAATTCATTACCACGGCTAATGATTTCAACATCAAGACTTTTGGCAATTGTATCTAGGTTTTTATCTAACGATCCGCAAATATTTGCAAGCTCTTCAGCAGTATTGGTATCAAGGGTAAGTTTCATACCTATATTTTATCACTTTGTGCATTTTGTAAAAAAATTAAAAAAATAAGACAAATGATTTGCATTTACATATAATTAGCCAATGAATTTAACAAATATAAAAACAACTACCACACAAATTTTGGTATTTGTTTTTTTGTTTAACATCTTCTCACCTGCAGCTCTTGCATTAGTAGAAAAAAATCAAAACAATGGGCATTTTTCTATAGTTTGTAGTCTAGAAGGGTATAAAAAAATTTGGATAAACTCAAATACTGAGAATAACAATACTAACAATTCAGTTGTAAGTTGCCCATATTGCCTAACGAATTATGACACCAATGATATTTTACTAAGTGTTGTTTTTGTTTTTGGATTGCAGCATGATAATGGGTTAGATACTACTATTAATAAAACAATAGTAAGTATTAACAACATATCTAATTTAACAACTATACGCTCACCTCCTAGTATCACTTAATTTAATAAAAAAATCATTTTTATTCCTAGCGTTAATATTTAGTTTGGCTAGGCGTTATTAATTAATATATACAAGGAAATCTCATGTTTAATAGAATATCAACAACTTTACTGTCGTTAATTGTAATGACTTTTTTCAACACATCTAATGCTCAAATGCACCATCACGCTTCCAATGGCGGTATAGAAATTACTGACCCGTGGGTTCGCTCGGCACCACCAAATGCTCCAGCACTTGGTTTGTTTATGCAAATACATAATCATAGTGATAATGACGTTAAACTTAAATCAGTGCATACTGCTGGATATGGTCGCATTGAACTGCATCGCACTATAGAATCTGATGGCATGATGAAGATGGTTAGGCAAGATTTTATGCCTATTGCTGCACATAATCAATTAACTCTTAAGCCGGGCTCTTGGCATGTAATGCTTATTGATCCTGAGAAAGTTCCGTCAATGGGAGAAGTTGTCAATATACAGCTTAACTTTGATAACGGCATGCAAAAAAATATTGATGCCAAAGTAAGAAAAGGAAAAATGATGCATCATAATATGCACAAACAACAACACAAGCATTAATATGTTAAAAAAAATATTAATTATTATTGGTATTTTGGCAGTTGGATTTTTGCTATTAAATACCAATAATACTGATTATAAACACTTGGCTAAAGATCTTAAGTCATCACATATCTTATTTAATAAAGATAAGCCGTTGATTGATTTTGATTTAGTTGATCATAACAACAAAGCTTTTAATAAAGATAGTTTGAAAGGTCATTGGAGCTTATTGTTTTTTGGTTACACTCATTGTCCAGACGTATGTCCAACGGGGTTGATGGATATGGCACAATTAAAGATGATTCTGTCTGAAAAAGGCATTACCCCTCCAGAGGTGGTGTTTGTAACTTTTGATGCTAGGCGTGACACTCCAGAAGTGTTAAAGAGTTATATTGCTTATTTTGATAAGGATTTTGTTGGAGTAACTGGAGATCAAAACTCTATCAATAGAATAATCAAGCCTTTTGGCGCTTATTACGAAAATGTAATAAGCATTGATGGTGTATCAGCTATTCTCAAAAGTGGACAAGAGATTCCTGAAAATATAAACAATTACCTAATTAATCATACTGCTTGGATTTATCTTATTAATCCTGATGGGGAGATTTTTGCAGGGTTTCCAACTCCGCACAAAGTAAAGAATATGGCAGATGATATTGAGCTAATTGTGGATCAGTTTTGAGTAAAAATCAATTAATTGTTGTTACATTACTGGTAATAATATCTATTGGATATGGGTACAAGTACTTGTTTAATAAATCTATTGTTCATAACGTAAAAGTAGAAAATTGCAAAATTAAAGAGTCTAAGTGTAGTGTTGAATTGGCACCCGGTAAATCTTTAATAATTAATATACTACCCAGAGGAATGCCTCAAACAGAAGAAATGACAATAGATGTTTTTGTAGATGGGTTTGAGGCTGATGATATTACTCTTGATTTTGAAGGTATTGAGATTGATCATAATCTACCCACTTATCCATTTAAGCAAATAAGTGAAAAGCATTTTAATACCAAAGGGTTTATTTCGCTATGTACACTAAGAAGTATGAATTGGCTAGCGCACTTAGTAGTATTTGAGAACAATGAATCATGGAAGATATCATTCCCTTTTAGAACTACTAGGGTAATGAATTTAGTTGACTAGCTCACCAATTAAAGAATTACCACGACCTTGGGTAATTTTTACATCCACTATTTGCCCAATTAATGATTCATCGCCCTTAAAGTGAGT
>CAYOFV010000012.1:0-26443 GCA_964403565.1 uncultured Piscirickettsiaceae bacterium
ATGGAAAAAGACTCAGTAATTAACTGATTTTCATACCTGGTTCAGCCCCAGAATCCGGAGACAAGATGTGTAGTGACTTACCACCACCTGCAGCAAGTACCATACCCTCAGACAGACCAAATTTCATTTTTCGTGGTGCAAGATTAGCCACCATAACTGTTAGACGCCCTTCAAGATCTTGTGGTGCGTAATGTGCTTTAATGCCAGCAAATACATTGCGAGTATTTTCTTCGCCAATATCAAGTGTAAGTTGTAATAGTTTATCGGCACCTTCAACAGCACTTGCTTTTACAATTTTTGCTACGCGTAAATCTATTTTGGCAAAATCATCAATTTGAATCATATTGTCATCCTCTTTTTGCTCAACTTTCTGTGTTGTTGTTTGTTTAGAATCAGCAATTACTTTTGCAATTTGCTCATCTTCAATACGCGACATAAGTGGTTTAAATTTGTTAATTTTATGCTTAGTAAGTGGGTGTTTAAGATCACTCCAATTAAGCTCATCTACATTTAAAAATTCTTGAGCTTGTGTTGCCATAACTGGCAGTACTGGTTTTAGGTAAGTAACCAATACTCTAAATAAATTCAGTGCTAGTGATGCTACATCATGCACTTGAGCTTTCTTATCTTCTTCTTTAATCATTTGCCAAGGCTTATGCTCATCAATATACTGATTAGCCTTATCAGCGAGCTTCATAATCTCGCGCATAGCTTGATTATAATTACGCGCCTCATACAACTTAGCGATATCATCACCCTTATCAACAAACTCTTGATAAAGCTCAGATTCAATTGCGTATGCAGATAGGGTCTTATCAAACTTTTTAACAATAAAACCTGCACTGCGAGATGCGATATTTACCACCTTGCCAACAAGATCAGAGTTTACTCTTTGTTTAAAGTCTTCAAGATTTAGATCGATATCATCAATCTTATGTGAAAGTTTATAAGCGTAATAATAACGCAGATATTCAGGATTTAAATGATCTAGATAGGTTCTGGCCTGAATAAATGTACCACGAGATTTACTCATTTTTTGACCATTAACTGTCAAAAAACCATGTGCATAAATTGCATTTGGAGTTCTATAGTCTGACCCCATTAACATTGCTGGCCAAAATAGCGCATGGAAGTAAACTATATCTTTACCAATGAAATGATATAACTCAGTTTGTGAGTCTTTCTTAAAATACTCATCAAAATCTATACCTTGCTTGTCACACAAGTTTTTAAAACTAGCCATGTAGCCAATTGGCGCATCAAGCCAAACATAGAAATATTTATTTTCAACGCCAGGAATCTGAAAGCCAAAATACGGTGTATCACGTGAGATATCCCATTGCTGCAGACCTTGCTCAAACCACTCTGACAATTTATTAGAAATTTCGTCTTGCAAGTGTCCTGCTGCAGTCCACTGTTTGAGTTGCTCTTCAAATTGTGGCAGATCAAAGAAATAATGCTCAGAATCTTTAGTTATAGGGGTTGCACCCGAAATAGCTGATACTGCATTTTTTAGCTCAGTTGGAGAATACGTTGCACCGCAAGCCTCACAATTATCACCATATTGATCTTCAGCGCCACATTTAGGACACTCACCCTTTATAAATCTATCGGGCAAAAACATTTGTTTTTCAGGGTCAAATGCTTGCGAGATGGTTCTAGTTTTGATAAAACCTGATGCGTTTAATTTATTATAAATATTGCTAGATATTTCTTTATTTTCATCACTATGGGTTGAGTGGTAATTACTAAATCCAATTGCAAAATCACTAAAATCTGCTTGATGCCTTTTACTGACATCGTTGATTAACTCTTCAGGGGTAATGCCCAACTCATTAGCCTTAAGCATAATTGGTGTACCGTGAGCATCATCAGCACATACGTAATGACACTCATTACCCATCATTTTTTGAAAACGCACCCAAATATCAGTTTGAATATACTCAAGTAAATGCCCTAGATGAATTTCTCCATTGGCATAAGGAAGTGCTGAGGTAACAAGAATTTTGCGCTGTGTCATAGGGATATATTTCAATAAGCCTATTAATATTAAGGTTGGCTTATATGGTTATACGATAAAATAGCGTATTTTACTTAATTGGAGCTATGTTTATGGCAGATTTAACCGTTGAGAATATAGAAAAAATTCTTTCTAGTGTTGTTGATATTCATACTGAGCAAGATATTGTTTCATCAAATGCTGTTGATAGTATTGATATTAACGGCGATAAAGTTGAGGTTAATGTTGTTCTTAACTATCCTGCACAAAGCTATCATCAAACACTTATTGATGAAATTACCAAAGCCTTAACTGATGCTGGAGCAGGTAATTCAAAAGTTAATATTGATACAAAAATTGCCAAATATTCAACTCAAAAAGGGGTTGATGCTCTTCCTGAAGTTAAAAATATTATTGCAGTTGCATCTGGTAAAGGTGGTGTTGGTAAATCTACAACTTCTGTTAACCTAGCATTAGCACTTCAAGCAGAAGGTGCAAAAGTTGCAATTTTAGATGCTGATATTTATGGTCCTTCACAACCAAGAATGCTAGGTGTTAGCAAATTAAAGCCAGACTCAACTGGCGAAGGAAAACTTCTTCCAATCCTTGGTCATGGCATGCAATCAATGTCTATTGGTTATCTAGTAGATGAAGATTCACCAATGATTTGGCGTGGTCCTATGATTACTCAAGCATTAGAACAAATGCTTAGAGATACATTATGGCGTGGTGTTGACTATATGATTATCGATCTACCACCTGGAACAGGTGATACTCAACTTACACTTTCACAAAAAATTCCTGTAAGTGGGTCAGTTATTGTTACAACTCCTCAAGATATTGCTCTTATTGATGCTAAAAAAGGTCTTAAGATGTTCGAAAAAGTTAATATCCCTATTCTTGGAATTGTTGAAAATATGTCTTTACATATTTGCTCTAAGTGTGGACACGAAGAAGCTATCTTCGGTGTAGGTGGCGGTAATGCTATGGCAAAAGAAGCAGGCGTTAACTTCTTAGGTGCGCTACCTCTAGAGTTAAACATTCGTACAGATGTTGATGAAGGTACACCAACAGTTGTTAAGGATCCTGAAGGCAGAACGACAGAAATATACAAAGAAATTGCACGTAAAACTGCAGCTAAACTTTCTCTTCAAGATAAAGAGTTGGCTTCATTCCCAAGTATTACTATCGAATAATAATAAATTCCCCTTTAGTTTTATAAACTCTAGGGGAAATATCATTAGAATATAAGCTTTCTATTTCAAAACTATCAAATGTCTGATTACATTGAACAGTTTCAATCTCGATTTATTGGCATTATGCAATGGGATGATTGTAATTCACTCTTGCAATTATTGATTGAAAATCCAGATAATTGGTACCTATACGATACAGATAGTAATAACTTACCTAGTGAAACAATATCTGCAGATGAATTTGTTTTAACTGTTTCTGAAATTAAACAAATTCTAGACGAAGAACACAAAGAGCGTTATTGCGGTATTGTCTATACCAACGACTTAAAAAACCCAACTTTTGTAAAAGTATTTCATCCAAACAATCTTGGCAAAACTTGCGGAAGTAGCGAAAATCCACCCATCCCTAAATGGCTAATTTCAAAAACTAAACCTGAAGATGTAGTAGAAAAATTTTGCCCTAAAGATGACGAAGGTTTTGTTTCTAAATTTTTAAAACTTTAAAATCTATTACAAATAATTTATTTTTAGATTAGACAAAGAATTTTGTTCTTTTATGCGGCAAATTTATTTTTAACCAATAGGAATTTTTTTATTTTTTAGGTAAAGATTTTTTACCATTACACAAGGTAGATTCATAAAAAATTCAAAATACTACCATTTATTGTTAAGCAAGTATTTTTATCTTTTACAAGGCATATTTTAAAAATTCGCAGGGAGTTTATGTTGTTTATAAATGACCGAGTAATTTTTGAAATATAACGCAGTAACAGGTAAAAAGACGCTGCTTAATGGTTTTCAGATACTTGATTAATCGTATACTTCGGAATCTCTACCACCAAATCATCATCTGCAATGATCGCTTGACACGAAAGCCTTGAATCTGGATCTAATCCCCATGCTTTGTCTAAAAGATCATCTTCAATCTCATCAGATTCTTCAATTGAATCAAAGCCCTCGCGTATATAAATATGGCAAGTTGTGCATGCGTTAGACATCTCACATGCATGTTCAATATCAATATCATTATCTAATAGTGCATTACAAACACTAATACCTTTATCGGCTTCAATTACTGAGCCTTCTGGGCATAGCTCTTCATGCGGCAATACAATAATTTGTGGCATATTTAATTCTCAAATTCTTCTAAATTATGACCTTGCATGGCTTTTGCAATAGTCTTGTTCATTCGCATCTCAACAAATTTTGCTGCAGTTGTCTCAAGGTTGTCAATTTTATCTTTAATCAGTTTTTCTTCATTAGATCTTGCAACATTTTGCAACTCTTCTCTTGCAGATAAAATAGCGCTTAACATCACCTCATCAAGCATATTTTTGTCTTTATCTAGTGCTGAATCAATGGCTTCTAAAGTTCTATCAGCTTCAACTTGCATTTCATGTAACTGTCTTGTTTCAATATCATCTTTAGCATACAAAATAGAATCTTTAAGCATCTTTTCCATTTGCTCATCGCTAAGACCATATGATGGTTTAATGGTAATATCTGCCTTAACTCCAGAAGTTTCTTCAGTTGCATTTACTGATAGCAAACCATCTGCATCAACTTGAAATTCAACTCTAATTCTAGCATTACCTGCAACCATTGGAGGTATTCCTCGAAGTTCAAATTTTGCAAGCGATCTACAATCTTCAACTAGCTCTCTTTCACCTTGTAATACGTGAATACTCATTACAGTTTGCCCGTCTTTAAAAGTTGTAAACTCCTGAGCTCTAGTAATAGGAATTGTTGTATTTCTATGTATTACCTTCTCAACTAGGCCACCCATGGTTTCTAAACCAAGTGACAATGGCAAAACATCAAGCAACAACATATCGTCATTTGATTTATTACCGGCCAGGATATTTGCCTGAATTGCAGCACCTTTAGCCACAACCTCGTCAGGGTTGATAGAGCATAACACTTCGGTATTAAATAACTCACCTACCATCTCTCTTACAATTGGCATTCTAGTAGAGCCACCAACCATAATCACATCTTTAATATCATTTACCTCGACTTCTGCATCACGCATAGCTCTCTTGGATAACAAAAGTGTTCGTTTAATAAGAGATTTTGCAAGTTTGTTAAACTTATCCTTAGTGATACTATAAGGCATCTCTAAACAGTCAAATTTAGCAGATTCTTCATGAGTTAGGGTTTCTTTAGCAATTCTTGCAAATTGCTTAATTTTTTGCATTTGCGATGGATTTAATTCTTTTATTCCAAGCTCTTCAATACAATCATCAATAATCAACTGGTCAAAGTCATCACCACCAAGTGCGGAATCACCACCGGTAGACAAAACTTTAAACACCCCACGCTCAAAACTTAATATTGAAATATCAAATGTTCCACCACCGAGATCATAAACTGCATGAACCCCCTCTTCACCAGATTCAAGACCGTATGCTACTGCAGCAGCAGTTGGCTCGTTAAGCAATCTTAATACTTTTATATTTGCAAGTTTTGCTGCATCTTTTGTTGCTTGACGTTGTGCATCATTGAAATATGCAGGAACAGTAACAACTGCTCCAGACAGCTCACCACCTAGAGAATCTTCTGCTCTTTGTCTAAGTGATGACAAAATACTTGATGAAATTTCAACAGCTGATAGATCTCCCATTGCTGTATGAAATAAAACATTGTTTAAGTTTTCAACTAACTTGTAAGGACAATTTTTAAACTCTTTTGCCTCTTTATAGCTCAAACCAATAAAACGTTTAACCGAAACAATAGTGTTGGTTGGATCAGTTTTTGCATATGGGCAAGCATCACAACCAACTGTAAGTTTGTTGTCTTTTCCGCAATGCACAACTGAAGGTAGAATTGCCTCATTGTTTTCATCAGTAAGAACACTAGCCTTTCCACTCTTAACAGAAGCAACTAAAGAGTTAGTGGTTCCAAGATCAATACCAACGGCTAATTTATGCTGATGCGGTGCACTTGATTGCCCAGGTTCGGATATTTGCAATAAAGCCATAGTTTATAAAATCTCATCCATTAGTGCTTTAGCCTTATTATTAAGCTGAATATAAAATTTTAACTCTCTTACTAAATTTTTAGCCTGATTAAATTCATTATTTGCAAAAAAAGCAGATAACTCTTTAATGCTATTTTTAATTTTATTTGAAATGCTCTCAATAAAATCATCCAACTTCATCTCGTCTTTATTTTTTTCCAAAGATTCTAGAGTTTCTCTGTATTCAATTTGCGCCATTAAAAAGTCAACATCCATTTGTGTATCTTTCTCATCAAATGCATTAATACCATTTAAATCAAGTAAATAAGTTGCCCTATCTAGTGGGTTATTTAAAGTATTGTATGCAGTGTTTATTAAAGAAGTATTTTGCAACGCTTGGGTTTTTTCCCTATCACTGCCAGATGCAAATTTATCAGGATGATGCTTTGCTATTTGCTCTTGGTATGATGATTGTAATTTATCATTGTCGATATCAAACACAGTATCTAATGCAAAAATTTCAAAATAATTTTGCATGATAATTGGAGCTTATACAGTAAAAGATTCGCCACAACCGCATTCGGCTTTAGCATTTGGATTGTTAAATTCAAAACCTTCGTTTAAACCTTCTTTAACAAAGTCAACTTCAGTTCCGTCAAGATAAATTAAACTTTTAGCATCAACTATAACTTTAACACCATTGTCTTCAAATACAGTGTCGTCTTCATTAGTATCGTCAACAAACTCAATATTGTATCCAAGACCAGAACATCCAGTTGTTTGTACAGCTAATCTTATACCAATACCTGAGCCACGATTATTCAAAAAATCTACAATTCTATTAGCGGCAGTTGGAGTTAATGTTATTGCCATAAATTCTTAAGACTTGTTCTTAATGTCCTCAATCGCAGCTTTAATAGCATCTTCTGCCAAAACTGAACAATGAACTTTTACTGGAGGCAGAGCTAACTCCTCTGCAATATCTGAATTTTTAATTGAAGCCGCTTCATCCAAAGTTTTGCCCTTAACCCATTCAGTTAAAAGCGAAGATGAGGCAATTGCTGAACCACAGCCATAAGTTTTAAACTTAGCCTCTTCAATAACGCCATCATCATCAACTTGAATCTGTAAGCGCATAACATCACCACATGCAGGAGCACCAACCATGCCAGTACCTACATTCTTTGCATCTTTGTCAAGCACACCTACATTACGAGGATTTTCATAATGATCCATTACCTTATCACCGTATGCCATAACCCTTCTCCTTTTTTTAATTTATGTAATTACTATTTTAATGAGCTGCCCACTGGACAGTAGAAAGATCAATACCTTCTTTATACATATCCCAAAGTGGTGACAAATCTCTTAATTTTTCAACTTTTGCTCTTACCAATTCAATTGCTTCATCAACCTCTTTTTCAGTAGTGTAACGACCAATGGTAAAACGGATTGATGAATGCGCTAATTCATCTGACAAGCCAAGTGCCCTTAATACGTAAGAAGGTTCAAGTGATGCTGAAGTACAAGCAGAACCAGAAGATACCGCGATATCACTAATAGCCATCATTAACGACTCACCTTCAACATAATTAAAACTAATATTTAAATTACCAGGGATACGCTGATCTAAATCTCCATTTACTACAACTTCTTCCATGTCACTAAAACCAGCAAGCAGTCTATCGCGTAATTTAGTTATGCGCTCATTCTCCTCACCCATCTCAGCTTGAGCAATTGCAAATGCTTCACCCATGCCAACAATCTGATGTGTAGCTAAAGTGCCAGAACGCATACCACGCTCATGACCACCACCATGCATTTGCGCTTCTAACCTTACTCTAGGTTTGCGTCTAACATATAGTGCACCCATGCCTTTTGGCCCATAAATTTTATGTGCTGAAAAGCTCATTAAATCAACTGGCAAATTAACAAGATCAATTTCTACTTTACCTGCCGATTGAGCGGCATCAACATGGAAAAACACCTTGTTTTCACGGCAGATATTGCCGATAGCCTCAATATCTTGAATAACGCCTATTTCATTATTTACATGCATAATAGAAACTAAAATAGTCTCATCACGAATAGCGTCTTTAAGCACATTTAAATCAAGAATTCCATTAGCCATTGGATCAAGATATGTAACTTCATAACCCTCGCGTTCAAGTTGACGACAAGTATCTAAAACTGCTTTATGTTCAGTCTTAAGAGTGATTATATGATTGCCTTTTTTCTTATAAAAATGCGCAATACCTTTAATAGCTAGGTTGTCACTTTCAGTAGCACCAGATGTCCAAACAATCTCTTTAGGGTCTGCACCCACTAAGTCGGCAACTTGTTTTCTAGCTTTTTTAACCGCTTCATCAGCTTGCCAGCCATAGTAGTGTGAGCGTGATGCTGGATTACCAAAATCACCATCCATTGTAAGATGTTTAATCATCTCTTTAGCAACCCTCTCATCTACTGGAGTAGTTGCAGAATAATCCATATAAGTTGGAATTGACATTAACTCAGTCCTTTAATTACTTTAATTTATGCTCATCAAGAATCATTTGTAGAGTTTTGCTACTAAGGAACTTTCTAATTTGTTCACTAACATCACACCACAATTGATGAGAAATACATCTTCTGCCATTTTGACAACCAGTAGTACCTTGACATCTACGAAGATCAATATTTTCATCAACAGCTTCAACAATTTGCGTTAATGTAATATCTTTTGCTGCAGCATCAAGAAGATAACCACCACCAGGTCCACGAACACTTTTGACTAAATCTGCTCGTCTTAACTTGGCAAACAATTGCTCTAAGTATGACAAAGAGATATTTTGTCTTTGTGAAATTATATCTAGTGTTATAGGCTTACCGGTGTCGTTACTTGCTAAATCAAGCATAGCTGTAACAGCGTATCTACCTTTAGTTGTTAATTGCATATTTTATCCTATTACGTTCAATAACAGAATATCATTATACGGTTAACCAAGTAGTTTGGTCAAGTAAAAAACCCTAAAAAATATTGGTTATTTACTTTCAATTTCTAAATCTTCAACAGAGCTGTCGTCAGATTTATCTTTAATATTAAGCTCTTTCGATACTTTATGCAGTTGCGTATCCATATCATGCAGATGCTCAAGAATAGAGTTAATTGCTTTAACTGTAGGATCATCAGTACCAGAGCTAACAGCATATGAATCAAAGTGATCAGATTTAGCGTTTTTATCTTTTAACACTCTAGCAGGAACACCAACAACTGTTCTACTATCCTCAACAGATTTAACCACTACAGAATTTGAACCAACCCTGACATTATTGCCAAGCGTTATAGGTCCTAGAATTTTAGCACCTGCGCCAATTACTACATTATTGCCCAATGTTGGATGGCGCTTACCCTTTTGCCAGCTAGTTCCGCCAAGAGTAACACCGTGATATAGTGTGCAATCATCGCCGATTTCAGCAGTTTCACCAATCACTACCCCCATTCCATGATCAATAAAAAATCTATTACCAATCTTAGCAGCAGGATGAATTTCAATTCCGGTAAACCAACGGGCCAACATAGAAATAAATCTAGCTAGCCATTTAAGTTTTAACAGCCATAGTCTATGGGCAAGGCGATAAAATAACATTGCCTGCACGCCAGAATAGGTTGTAATTATTTCAAAAGTATTCCTAGCAGCTGGATCACGCTCAAATACACTTTGAATGTCTTCAATAAATTTCATGCGAGTAATTATATCAGCTATAGTCTATTACTGACTTAAAGCGCTTGTAGTTCCATAAATACTGCTCAGGACAAGTTATAACTAAATCTTCTATTGCTTTATTCATGAGAGTTACATCTTTTTCAATATCTCCCTCATGTGACAAAATATCTATCTCTTGTAAGTTTAACTCATAGCCCTTGCCACCTTTTAGGCGCTTGGCCCAGGTAAGCAACACCTTGGAATTATTTTTTCTGGCAAGTTTTACCAATAAAGTCATAGTTCGAGCATCTTGATTAAAAAACGGCGCAATTACACTACCTTCTTCTCCAGGGTCTTGATCTGGCAATATTCCAACTAATTCACCTTTAGACATAGCTCTTTGGAGTTTAATTACACCCCTTTTATCAGCAGTTGTCATACTAACATTTCCATGCTGTCTTTTTAAAAGTACAAAATTATCTTGTTCTGATTTTTTTAATTTCTTATACATAAACAATACTGGCTTGGTTAATGACAATACTCTTGGCACTATCTCCCAACAGCCAAAGTGCGGTACTAATAAAATAATAGATGAATCGGTTTTAATTTTTTCAAGCCCGGTAATTTGCGTTACTTTTTTACTGTTTTCTTGAAAGCTTTTAAACCAAATATAACTTGACTCTGTAAGCGATTTACCATTTTCAATCAACGCTTGCTTTATTAATTCTTTTTTTCTAGATTTTGGATAATTTGGAAAGCAAGCTTCGATATTTTTCTTTACTACCTTCTTAGATTCAGTATCAAAAAAATATAAAAATCTACCAATCATCCAGCCAACAAAATGATTTAACCAAAGTGGTAAAACTGAAAAAAACTTTAAAATTAACTTAACCATTAACCTCGTCCAACATTGGCTTCATACTACTTAGCAAATTCTTATATAAATTAGGAGTGCGCTTTTCTTCACTAAGAAGCCATTGTTTAAAATACTCTCTCTCAGTTGGCATAGTAAAACACGCAGGACACGAATCAACAATAATTGGTAGATTAGCATTTTTAGCAAAATCTGCAAGTTGCCTTTCACGCACATACACAAGAGGCCTAATAATTCTTACATCTTTTGCATCATTAATATAATGTGCTTTCATAGTTTGAATTTTGCCATTATGACACATGGACATCATTAGTGATTCGGCCAAATCATCAAGGTGTTGACCCAAAGCCAAAACATTGTAATTTTCTCTTCTAGCAACTTGGTACATAAGTCCGCGTTTTATTCGGGCACAAAATGAACAGTAAGAATCGCCTTTCATCGACTCTTTAGCTTGCTCCATTATTGGAAATTCTTCAAAAAAATATGGCGTATCAAATTTTTGAAAATAACTATCTAAAGCTTGAGGCTCAAAGCCTTCAACTTCAGGGTCGATAGTAACAATTCCCAGATCAAAATTAATAGGCGCATGACGTTTAAAATGCCTAAGAATATGAAACAAACTCAAGGAATCCTTACCACCAGATACAGCTAATAAAATTCTATCACCATCCTTAATCATAGAAAAATCATTTATTGCACGACCCACCGGCTTAACCAGTAATTTCGGCAACTTTATTCGCTGCAGATCCATTTCTCTTGTCTAGTTTTGGTTTGCTCATTCATACTTTCTATCGGTGTTAATATAGCAAAAGTATTATTACTTATATAAAAATCAACTTCTACAACTCTTAAAATTTCATCTCTAAAAATACTAAACTTGAGTTTTTCACCAGAAGAAAAGTTGTTAATTGTTTTTCCTAAATCTTTAAAATCTATATTTTTATCATTAATAGCTTCAATCTTATCACCAACATATAAACCTGATGTATGTGCACTTGTATCGTTAAATATTTGAGTTATAACAGCCTTATTATTCTCATTTTTGTAAGTTATGCCAAAATTTGATGCATCGTCTTTTTTATTGGTAAATTTGCAATTAATACCAATATAGGCAAATGCATTGTCAAGTGGCAGGTCATTAGTGTTGTACAGATATTTATCAAAAAAATCTGAAAAATCAGAACCTGTAATATCATTAACTACCTGTTGCACAGTATTGTTTTCTGTTCCAGATTTTTGATAATTATTCCAAATGTATTTAACAATATCATCTAGCGATTTTCTATCACTTGTGGCTCTTCTAATTTCAATATCTAGCACAAATGCAAGCAGTGCGCCCTTGGTGTAATAACTAACAATTGCATTAGGAGCGTTTTCATCTTGCTGATAAAACTTTGTCCATGCGTCATAGCTAGAATCGGCCAAAGATTGAAGTAATCTACCTTTTGATTTTTGCACTCTAGTCAGGGTCTGAGCAAATAAATCTAGATATGCCTCTAGGCTTATAAGTCCAGATCTTAACAATGACAACTCATCATAATAAGAAGTAAAGCCTTCATATATCCATAGTTGCTCAGTGTAATTTTCTCTACCTAAATCTAAATTATGAAAACTTGCAGGCTTAATAGTTTTTATCCACCAAGCGTGGAAATATTCATGTGAACATAAAGATAAAAACTTTGCATAATCTTTACTTACTCCAACATCTTTAACAAGAGGTAAGTCTTTTCTTGAACATATTAAACTAGAAGAGTTTCTATGCTCTAATCCGCCGTATGCATTAGCTCTAACAAGAGTTAAAAATAAGTATTTATCAAATGGCATATCATGGAAAAAATCAACATGATAATTACATATTTTTTCTAGATCATTTTTTAGCCTTTTTATATCAACACTATGCACACCGCTAATAGCCATGGTGTGTTTCACATTTTGAATGTCAAAATTTAAACTTGTTAAGTCTGCAGCCTCAAATGGGTGATCAATCAATTCGCTATAATTACTAGCAATATATTTATTATTTGACTCAAGGTTTAATCCTGTTGCTATCTGCCAATTATTGGCAAAATCAACTAATAAACTACACCCCTTATCCTCTAGCCCTAAAGGCAATAAAAACACACTTGTGCCATTAAAAAAAGCTCTATCAATATCTAAATACGCAGACCTAACAGACAAATCAAATGCATAAACTTCATAACTAATAACTAAAGAATCATTACAAGGATGTGTAATCCAATGATTTTTATCCAGTTTTTTTATTGCAACGTCATTGCCACAACTGCTAGCCTTAATGGTAATAATATTTTTAGCAAAATCACGGATAAGATAACTTCCCGGAATCCAGTTTGGTAAAGACAGTACTTGACCCAAAGGATTTGGGTTATTAATAGTTAGCTCAAGTGCAAATATATGAGCATGAATATCTTTTATTGATATTTTATACTCAAGACTCATTGAATTAACTTATCAATACTTGATAGATAATCTCGAGCAGCTTGTTGGTAGTTTTTGGCAACTTTTGTATAGTTAAGCTTAGAACTCATTTCATTATCTTGTGCATTAATTACAAAACTAGCTTGAGAATTACCATTTGCATAACGCCTCTTCTCTTCTGCAGTTCTAGCTTTAGCAATCTTAACCTGCTCTTTACTTAGCTTTAGCATACTAGATAAAAGTTTAATTTTTTCATAACTGACTTTTGATTTAGCATGTAAATCAACAAGTTGCTCATCTTTGTATTCTCTAGCCTGATTGACTTGTAATTGATTTTTCTGAATAGCTGAACTTGATTCAATTCCGCCAATTGGATAAGAAAGCTCAAGTCCTAAAGTATATGATGCACTTTGGTTTTCAATTGATTCAGAATATGTTGGCTTTTCGCCTTCAGTTGTCAACCCTAAACTTAAATCCAAATCAGCCAAGGATTTGTTTTTATTACTTTTAAGCTGTCTATTTAATTTATCAATCTTAAGATCTGCAATTTTTAAAACTCTAGAGTTTGAAATAATATATTGTTTTATATTTACAATACCAGTATCAAATAACTCATATAAATCAACATTACTTCTGATTGAACTCTTATCAAGATTTAGTACCAATGATAGTTCATAACGCATAAGTTCAAGCTCTTGCTTAGATTGAAGTTGCTGTGTAAGTGCTCGCTGATATGCATCCTGCTGATTAAGCACATCAACCTTATCAACCACTGATTGAGAGAATTTATCTTCAACTAATCTCAACTCTTGCTTAGCTAAATCAACTCGTTGATTGTTAATATCATTTTGTTCTTGCAAATACGCAAGCTCAATAAATTTTTGCAGGTATTTAAGTACAAAATTCTCTTTTTTTTCTAATGTGTCAATATTACTAATCTTAATATCAATATCAGCTAAATCTGTATTTAATCTATCGTTTATACCGTCTAAATTTTTAAGTAGTGGTAGAGTGTAATCAACTGAAAACTTATTTCTAGTATTGTTTAAATCTTTATTTTTCTCTTTCCAAGAGTGTTTTAAAACAACATCAGCTCCCGAGTTGTTAAATTGTCTTTTGGCTGAAAAATCTATAGAGGTGGTATCTAAATTATCATATGTAGTAACACTATCTATATTGTATACATTTTCATCCTTATATTTTCCATCAATGGATAAAGTCCAGTCTTGATTGGCGGTTGTAGCCTTTCTATCTATTGTAGAAATGTCTTTAGTATCTTCAAGTTGTTTAAAAAATGGATGTACGTCAATTATTCTATTAATAAACTCTGATTCACTTAAAGACAAAGCATTTGCCGATAGTACTACACTAACAGTAAAAACTATAGTTTTGATCATTTTGGAATAGATTTCTTAATTTCGTTAATGATAGCGTAAAGCTTTTTACCTGTTGTGTCAACAACAACATCTGCAACTTCAAGATAAAATTTTTCACGTGCTTCAAGCAAATCCCTTAAAGTCTTTTCACGATTTTTTGATTTTTCAAGTAAAGGTCTAGTTTTAGATTTGGCAGTTCGTTGTACCAATTGCTCGATTGTTGATGATAAGTAAACTACAAAACTATTACTATCTCTTAGTACTTGTCGATTCTCTTCTTTAATAACAATACCGCCACCAGTTGCCAAAACAATGTTTGGTATATCGCAAAGATCTTTAAGCATATTGGTTTCACGCTTGCGAAACCCCTCTTCGCCTTCAACATCAAATATGTGATCAATAGCCACACCAGTTTTTGCAACTATTTCAAAATCAGAGTCAAAGAAATCACGCTTTAACACGCAAGCAAGTCGACGACCAACCGATGTTTTACCAGAGCCCATTGGCCCCACTAAAACAACATTAGGTGCATCTTTATTCATTATTAACTAGCAAGTTCGTAACTTGCACCGCAATACGGACAAGATGCTTTACCTTTGGTGTCAAACTTTAGATAAACTTTAGGATGCATATTCCACTTTTGCGACTCAGGCGGAGGGCAATGAAACGGCAAGTCTTTTTTCTCAACTACAGAAAAACTCACGTGTTTTTGTTGGAATTCGTCTATAGACATTATTTACAAACCCCGTTTGCAGTCCAAGATTTATATTGCTCGTTACGACCATAAACACAATCAAAATATAGCGATTGAATCTTCTCAGTTATCGGGCCACGTGAGCCGTTACCAATTGTACGATTATCAAGCTCGCGAATTGGTGTTACTTCTGCAGCAGTGCCAGTGAAAAATGCTTCATCAGCGCAATACACCTCATCTCTAGTAATACGCTTTTCAATTACTTTATAACCAAGATCAGTTGCTAAAGTGAATATAGTATCACGGGTAATACCTGCAAGAGCCGAAGTAAGATCAGGGGTATAAATTACACCATCTCTTATAATAAAAATATTTTCTCCACTTCCCTCTGCTACAAAACCATCAACATCTAAAAGTAGTGCTTCATCATAGCCATCAGTTAAGGCTTCTTGCAGGGCAAGCATAGAGTTAATATAGTTGCCATTAGCCTTAGCTTTAGTCATGGTAATATTTGCATGGTGACGCGTATAGCTTGAAGTACGAATACGGATACCGTTTTTCATATTATCCTCACCAAGATATGCACCCCATTCCCAAGCTGCAATAATTGTATGTACACTCAAGTTATCAGCACGAAGACCCATACCTTCAGAACCATAAAAACACATTGGACGAATATATGCACTATCAAGGTTGTTTTTTGCAACCGCATCTTTTTGCGCTTGGTTAATTTCCTCTTTAGAATAACCAATATCCATATTCATAATTTTTGCAGAATTAAACAATCTGTCTGTATGCTCTTCAATTCTAAAAATTGCAGGGCCTTGATCTGTATGATAAGCACGAACACCTTCAAACACACCCATACCATAATGCAGTGTATGTGTTAGTACATGAGTTTTAGCATCACGCCAATCTACCCACTCACCGTCATACCAAATTAAACCATCTCTATCTTCAAATCCGCTCATTTTATTCCTTGTCTAAATTAAATGCAGAGTGCAAAGCACGAACTGCTAATTCTAAATATTTTTCATCAATAATTACTGAAATTTTAATTTCACTAGTTGAGATCATCTGAATGTTAATACCCTCATTATGCAACACTTCAAACATCTTAGCAGCAATACCAGCATGTGATCGCATACCAATGCCAACAAGCGAAACCTTAACTACCTTATCATCACTTTGTACGGCCATAGCGCCAAGCTCTTTACGTAAATGCTCAAGAATATTTCCAGCACCAACAAAATCATTACGATGAACGGTAAAGGCAAAATTAGTTAAACCTTCACGAGCTGATACACTTTGTACAATCATATCAACTTCAATATTAGCAGTACTAATTGGCTTTAAAATTTTAGATGCAACACCTGGCTCATCTGGCACACCAATTAAACTTAACTTCGCCTCATCTTTATTATGCGCAATTCCTGAAATAACTGCCTGTTCCATAATATTTTCCTCACTAGTAATTAATGTACCTACTGGATTGTCAATCATTGATGACAAAACTCTAAGCGGTACTTTATATTTTGATGCAAATTCAACACTACGAATTTGCAAAACTTTTGAACCAAGTGATGCCATCTCTAACATCTCTTCGTAGCTCACAGTATTCATTTTTCTTGCTTTTGGCTCGATACGCGGATCAGTAGTATAAACGCCATCTACATCAGTATAAATTTGGCATTCATCAGCCTTAAGTGCAGCGGCTAGAGCTACAGCCGTTGTATCCGAACCTCCACGACCTAAAGTAGTAATATGCCCTTCTTCGTCAGCCCCTTGGAAACCAGCAACTACCACCACTTTATTTTCTGCAAGACTCTCACGTATACGGTGATCATCAATTGATTTAATACGCGCTTTACTATGCTCAGAATCAGTAGTAATACGTACTTGAGATCCAGTATATGAAATAGCATCACATTCAAGATCGTGTAGTGCCATAGATAATAAAGAAATAGTTACTTGTTCACCTGTAGTTAACAAAACATCCATTTCTCTTAATGATGGCTTGGCGTGAATATCTTGAGCAAGTGAAGTTAGACGATTAGTTTCGCCACTCATTGCCGATACAGTAACCACAACATCATCACCGCTATCTTTAAACGCTTTAATTTTTTTAGCAACAGCTTTAATACGCTCAACCGAGCCTACCGAAGTGCCACCATATTTTTGTACAATTAATGCCATTAGACAAATTTGAATTATTTTTTACGGATTATACTTTAGTGATTAGGGTTTCAGCAATAAATCAAATAGCTAACAATTCACACATATACACCTTATGTCATAAAAATTTTGAAATTATATAAATACCAGTAAAATAACCATATATTTACATCAAAATTCTTGGGAGAGTTATGGAGTTTAATCTTTTTACCTTTGTTTTTTTAACAGCTACACTTGCATATGTTGTTACTATGTTGTGGCTAAACCTACGCCAAGATAAAGCAGTAATAAAATCTTTTGACAGCATTCCAACAGATTTTGCTGAAAAAATTAGCTTAAAAGATCATCAAAAAGCTGCAAATTACACTCAGGCAAAACTTTTAGTTAATCATTTTGAGATAATATTTTCAGCTGTTGTATTGTTAGCTTGGACCATTGGTGGCGGTATGAATCTTTTAGATAATTTTTGGCAAACTATTACAACAGACGCCCTATATTTAGGGGTTGGTTTTATTGTTAGCTTGATGATTATTGGCACTATTATCGACCTGCCATTTAGTATTTATCGTACCTTTGTAGTTGAACAAAAATTTGGCTTTAATAAAATGACGAGCTCTACATTTATTACAGACTTAGCCAAAGAGGTGATTCTTACTCTGGTGTTAGGGCTACCGCTTATATACGCAATTTTGTATTTAATGGGAGCTATGGGGGAGTACTGGTGGCTATATGTTTGGCTACTTTTAACTACTTTTTCACTTATTATGTTTTGGGCGTATCCTAGTTTTATTGCTCCTATTTTTAATAAATTTAAACCGCTTGATAACCAAGAGTTAAAAGCAAAAATTGATAATCTCCTTACTCGTACAGGATTTAAGAGCGATGGAGTATTTGTAATGGATGGCTCTAAACGCTCATCGCATGGTAATGCATACTTTACTGGTATTGGTAAAAACAAACGTATTGTATTTTTTGACACTCTACTAGATGGCATGAAGGATGAAGAAGTAGAGGCCATTCTTGCTCACGAACTTGGGCACTTTCATCACAAGCATATTCGTAAACACATGATTACCTCATTCACAATTTCTCTTGCTGGCCTTGCCCTGCTTGGATATCTAATTAACCAGCAATGGTTTTTTAACGGCCTTGGTGTAAGCAACCCATCTAATCATACTGCACTTGTTTTATTCACTCTAACTATGCCAGTGTTTAGCTTCTTTATCTCACCTATTAGCAACTCTCTTTCAAGAAAACATGAATTTGAAGCCGATAGTTTTGCAGCCAAACACACAAATGCAGATGATCTAATTTCTAGCTTAGTAAAACTTTACCGAGATAATGCATCTACCCTAACCCCAGATAAATTATATTCTGCGTTTCATGATTCTCACCCATCTGCATCTATTCGTATAAATCATCTAAAAAATAGTGCTAGTTAAACTTATATTGTTTTTTTTATCATCGGCAAGTTTGGCTGCGCCTAATCTTGCTGACGGTAGATTATTATATGAAGAAGAATGTGAAAAATGCCACAAAACTCCATATGAATCCCTAGGCTGGAATGAGCTAACAAAAAAAGAAGAGATAGCAATAATGGTTGGAGCTTGTAGTGACCATTTTCAACTTGATTGGAACAGTCAAGATATACTTGATACAACAGAGTATTTAAACTCTGAGTTTTTCTTATTTGATAAATAAGGTGTATACTTATATCTAAAGCTATAAAGCGCGGAGAATACTATGAAAAAACTATTAATACTATCAAGTACTTTAGCATTGTCAAATATTGCATTTGCCAATGAAGAAGGCAAGGAAATGCATGATGAATCTTGTGTAGCATGCCATATAATTGAGCACGACGATGCTTTTTATACTCGCGATAATTCACGTATGATTGACCACTTATCTTTGCGTCGTCAAGTAAGTGTATGTGCGTCAAATTTTGGAGTTGGCTGGTTTCCAGATGAAGAAAAATCTGTAGTTGATTATCTAAATAGCAAATATTACAAATTTAAAGAATAATTGAGCCTTACAAGACGCCAAAAATGGCGAATAGAAAAAATTCAATCTGAGCGTATTGCGCGCGCAAAAAAGTCTGCACAAAACTCTGAAAGTCTTTTAAATGATGCTCAAGACGAGCAAACAGGTCTAGTGATTACTCGCTATGGTCAGCATTTATTAGTCGAAGCAGAAAATGGTAAGCTTTTCAAATGCACCGGTAGACAAAATATCGAACTATCAGTTGCTGGTGATCAAGTAGCATTTCAAGCAATTGATAATGACAAAGGGGTTGTAAGCGCTCTTTTTGATCGTGAAAACGAACTTAAGCGCTCTGAAAGGATTATTGCTAGTAATGTTGATGAACTTTACCTAGTAGTAGCAACCGAACCACATTATCAATTTGGGTTAATTGATCGCTATCTTATTATGGCTGAAAATGCCAAACTTCCTATTGAAATAATAGTTAATAAAATTGAGCTTGGTGATTTGCAAAAAGTAAAAACTGATTTTTCAATATATAAAAATATTGGTTATGATGTTAGCTATATAAGTGTTAAAAATAATTCTGGTATTGACGACTTAAAACAAAAACTTATTGACAAAACCAATATATTTTTAGGTCAGTCTGGCGTTGGTAAATCATCACTTATTAATGCACTTGTTCCTGATCTTAACCTTAGGGTTAATGAGATATCTGACAAGAGTAAATTAGGCAAACATACTACGACTAATACTACTCTTTATCATATTCCATCTGGTGGAGATTTAATCGATTCACCGGGTGTTAGAGAGTTTCAACTTGATAATTTAAGTGAGAAAGAAATTTTAAATGGGTTTAAAGAATTTTCTCCATATATTGGCAAATGCAAATTTAGAAACTGCGCTCATATTAATGAACCAAATTGTGCAATTAAAAATGCTGTTAGCGCTGGAGATATAAACGAAAAACGCTACAATAGTTACATTGAACTAACTAGCTATTAAACAAATAATTTTAAAATTCTATTTTTTCTAGCCCACTCTTGGTAAAGTAAATTCTTGAGCCTTTAATTAAGTTGTACAAAACAAATGAGTTTGATAATACAATCAACACCCCTGTAATTAACTGTAATTCAAAAAACACAAATCCGATTAAGCTTGCTATTGAAAACACATGTAAAAAGAATTGAATTAATGTAAGTCTTTTGCCAATAAGTTCATTCATTGTCGGCATATTCATATACCCCTGACTATTTAAATGAAACCATACTAAAAACGGTACAATTTTATACATCATCCCTGTAATTACAGATATTGCAAATCCATAAATAAATACGACAACCACAACAGTATTTAAAACGGAGTTATTTATAAATTCATTGGCAAGAGATAAAACAACAGAGGCTATCAACATAGCCATAGATAAATACCAATAATAAGTTGTAGTGTCTGTAATTTTTCGCTTACGAGTAAACAAAATTCCAATAGTGGTAACTGCGTAATCTATTAGCAATACAGCGATCATTATTTTGAATAATAAAAACAATGACATGTTGCCATTAATAAGCGCAAAACCCAAGCCGAGCATTGATATTAAAGCAACTTTTACAGCGTGCTTAGTGTAAAGACTAGGGTAATCATCAGCGACATAAAACATTGGCACAACTTGGAAAGATACTCCAATTATTAACACCCCTACCCAACCTATTAAACTAAATACAATATGAGTATATAAAAGCCCTTGGTGTATATTTAAGAAACTAGAATTTATATGCGAAGCACTAATTAGTAGTGCTAATATTAGCGCAATAAATAAAGACAGCAAAGCCACAATAAAAGCTTTAATTGTTGGCGTTATATTTTTTGCCTTTCTAAGAGTAATGGTTGTTGAAACAATAAATATTAAAAAAGCTAATATCAGCAAAATCGTTGCAATGCTAATCATTGTAGTGTCGTAACTATATATTGCATATCCAAAGGTCAATACACCTATTAAAAGCATAGCGTGCAATATAGTTGCGATTATATTTTGATGCTCAAACCTTACACCTGCTGTAACTGGTAGCATTTGAAACATCGCCCCAATCATCGTCATTGCCAGAAAACCAATTGTAAAAAAATGCGTAAGTGCTACTACTTCAAGTGCTGACCTTGTGCCAAATGATGAAACATATAGCAAGATAAATACACCTGCAACTATTCCAAAAAATGGAGCAGTTAAAAAAAATCTTAATGGGATTGTAAAAGGCGGGGCTTGATCAAGTGACAATCCAGAATCTTTACCAAACATTAGGAGTTTCCTCTAGTTATTATTATGTGAAATATTCCATCTGATATTTCACTATACTCAAACAAAAATCCTTGTTTTTCTATTACCTCAAACAAAGGGTACGGAATCCTTCTGTGAATTACTTTTACAGAATCTCCTTTGTCTAAATCTTTAAGGGTTTTGATTATTATTTCAAACGGCTCTGGTGGTGGTAGATCTCTAACATCAATTTCTTGCATTTATCTAACTATTTAGCTTTTCAACCAAAGCATCAGACTCTGCGCCAAAAACTCTATCCATCATGGCGTATAACATCTGCTCCTCTTTCATATTGTGCTGTTGCACCAAAATCATAAAAGACTCACTAAGGCCAAGAAATTTGTCTTTATTATTATCTTGTAGATAGCCTTTAAGTTCTTCAAGAATTTGCTTAATACGCTCATGCTCCATGCGCATAACCTGAGTTGGTCCAGCATTCATGCCAGTTTTGTCTTCAAACGCTGGAAAAAGAGTAGACTCTTCCCATTCAAAATGTTTGGCAAAATTATCATATGCTTGAGTAAATACAGGGCTTGCTTCGTCTAATTTACTCTGTGCTACTAAAGATTCAGCCTTAACATAATTTTCATCACATTCATGATGATGGTTTGCCATAAATTCTGAAATATTCATTATTCAAATTCCATTTGCTTGAAAATTCTTTCAGCATTTTGTTTATGTAATTCATGATAAGTACCCCAATCAATATAAGCAGATTGATCAATGTTGTACGCCTCTAAAAGATCACCATCATCATCCAATACTTTCTCAATTTGAGAGCGCATATAAACTAAATAATCTTTAGTAAATTTGGTAATTGTCTCAAGATCAGTTGCCCCACCATGACCTGGAATAATTACTTGCGGATCCAATGCCTCAATCTTATCCCAAGTTTCAATCCAGCCGGCCGTATCAGTGTGTGGAAATATTGGTAATAATCTTTCATTAAATGCAGTATCTCCACTTATAAGTAGTTTTTGTTCAGGCAACCACAATTGAATATCATCGGGCGAATGTGAAGCCCCGATATGTAATAACTGAATCTTCATATTACCCATTGGTAGATTCATTTTTTCCTCAAAAGTTAAATCAGGGCGAATAACTTTTGTACCAGCCATTTTATCTTTATGAAATCTTAACGCACGATCAAGAATATCAACAGACCTATGGTTAATTTCTTTATCGGCTTCAACATGAGCAACAATAATTGCACCCTGCTCTTTCCAATAATTTGAACCTAATATTGCATGACCTTGTGAGTTCTCCAACACAACATACTTAACTTTCTGATCGGTAACTTTTTTAATTTCTTCATGCATGGCTTTGGCAAGCAGATAACTACCGCCAGCATTAAACACCAATACTCCATCAGTACTTACAATAAAAGAAAGATTGTTATTATGGTTTGAATTCTCATAAGTTGGTGGCTGGGTTGCTCCAATTGCCGAATAAACATTTTCAATAACCTCTACAGGTTTGCGATAAAGTACTGAATCAGGTTCAAAATCACTAATTTTTACTGGGTTACCCAACTCCTTCCATGCAAAAAATCCATCTTCATAATTTTTAACATTGGTATAGCCCATTTTTTCTAAAGTATTTGCAGCAAGTGGTGAGCGTAGATTTTTGCCGCAATATGTAATTATTTGTGTATCTTTTGAGTTTGCATAATCTGCAATTTGAAACTCAAGCCAACCGCGAACAATATTTACATTTTGTCCACGCTTGATTGTTCCAAGAAGTTTTATCTCTTCCGGTGTGCGAACATCTATAAGCACCGCATTTTTATCACTATCTAGAATTTTTTCCAATTCTGCAGTATCAATATTAACAATTTGTTTATTAACTGACTCAAGCATTTTATTGCCATCGATAATCTCACTCTCTGCATAAGAATTTGCAAGTGAAAATATTAAACTTAGTGCTAGAAAATATCGCATAACTTACCTTAATAATGGTGAAAAAAATATTTTACAATTATCGCATATTCAGCTCCACTATGCTAGACTAAGCGTTTTGCAACTACCGGAGGGGAAAAACATGAAAACTAAACTTTTACAAGCATTATCTATTGTAGGACTAATTGCCAGCACAAATGCAATTGCAGAAACATGGAGTCCTTGGAATAACAATACTAACTATAGTCCATTTAGTGGAAATTATTCAAACTTCACTCCGTTTAACAATAATTCAAGACCGTTTAATTTCAATACCAATAACTCACCTTGGGGTTTTAATACTAAAAATAATACTTATGGCCCTTTTAATGCTAATAATGTACAACCATTTAACAAGGGTTACAACTGGCAAGATCAAAATTTTAATCCTGAAAATTTAATGAAAAACGTTAATAACAAAGTGAAAGAAGTTGTTGATAGCGCTGCAGGTAATAAGTCAGGACTGACTCCAGAAGATTTTATGGCAATGGTACAAGTTACTGAGGTTGATGAAGGTATTACTGGTGCTGAAGTTGATGAATCTATTAAGTCAATGGCTACTAATGAATCAATTCTGCATGTTGCTATGTTCCCACTTAGCAAACAAATTGAAAATGTTACTGGCAAGCCGTATCGACACCTAAGTATTCATAATATTTGTGATGCTCAAACAGCTGGAAAAATTGCAGATATTGATGATAGATATGCCGTAATCCTTCCTTGTCGTATTGCTGTAGTTGAAGGTAAAGATGGCAAGATTCGTATGATTAGTATGAACCCAGAAGTTATGAGCGCTATGAACTTGCCAAAAGACGCTTTAGGTCCAGCAATGGATGTAGCTGAAAAAATGAATAATATTCTAGAAGGCGCAAAAGAAGGATCTTTCTAGAAGTTTTTTTATTGTATTTAAGGCTCGCAATAGCGAGCCTTTTTCTTATGAATCAAAACCAAAAACAAGAAATAATTGATAGGCATAAAACTGCATTTAAAAGTTTTGGACATCATCCAAATTCTTTGTTATGGAGTGATATAAAAATTCAATATTTACGTTTTGAACAACTTTGCAAAATAGGTATAAAGAATAAAGATAGTATTATCGATATAGGCTGTGGATTTGCCGACCTATATCATTACTTAAACCAACAGGGAATAAATACAGATTACACAGGGCTGGATATTTGCGATGATTTTATAAATAAAGCCAAAAGCATCTATCCGCAAGCTAATTTATTAATAAGCGATGTATCTTCTCTAGGCTACAACAATAATCAGTTTGATTATGCATTCTTATCCGGCACACTAAACTATGTATTAGATAATGCTGATAATTATGCACACAACACTATTAATAAAATGTTTAACATCTCAGCAAAAGGCATAGCGTTTAATTTATTAGATTCTAGTGACAATTGGAGTAATTCTAGAGCGGATTTGCAAACCTATAACAAAAATGAAATTGAAAATTGGGTAAGAAAATTAACTAAAAAATATCAAATTATTGATAATTATCTTGAGAATGACTTTACCGTTCTTGCTTGGAAATAATTATTTATAAAATAGCGTAACATCACCAATAATATCAACTTTAGCTTTATATTTTCTCGCTAGATAAGTCATAGTGTTTTTTGAATAAAAACAAATATGAGTTGGGTCGTCTTTGTAATACCAACTAGCAAAATCAACCGAATCATCAAGCATTTTTGTCATAACTCCAAGCACACCATCTTTATTTAACATTGAAAACAATCTTTCAATTTCAAAACCAGGATTGTGCAAATGCTCAACCACCTCAGTTGCAGTTATAAAATCATACTTATTATTGAAAATATCTTGATTGTTTGCGTAATATTTATCAAATATATCAACTTTAAAACCACTCTCTTCAAACATTAAAGAAAGAGTTGGTCCTGGCCCACAGCCAAAATCAAGCCCCTTGGTATTTGGTTTAATATAGCTTATTATCGGATTAAAGACTTTAGACAAAAACTTTCTATAATTTTCATCTTTTGGATCGTTGTTGTGCTGATCATATCTTAATTTTTCATCTGTATCTTTTAAATGATATTCTTTGGTTAAGAATACTAAAGAGCAATGCTTGCACTGAAGATATGTAGAGCCATCATTTATATAATATGACTCGGTATGAATAGAGCCACATAACGGACAAGAATTATCCATTATGCAGCTTTAATAAGATTTGTTAATGTGAACAAGATCCTGAATGAACATGGCCGTGTGCAAGCTCTTCTTCGCTAGCTTCACGAACACTTTCAATACTTACACTAAAGTGTAGGCTTTGTCCTGCAAGGGGATGGTTAGCATCTACTGTAACACTATCATCTTTAATCTCTTTAACATGAACCACAAATGGGTTGCCTTTTTCATCTTGAGATTGTAGTGCCATACCAACTTCTAAATTATCAATACCCTGAAGCGCTTCCATTGGAATTTCTTGTACACCCTCTTCACGGTACTCACCATATCCATCTTTTGCATCAACAGATACATCGCAAGTCTCACCAACTTTCATACCTTCTAATGCCTCCTCAAGGCCTGGAATAATATTTCCATGGCCATGTAAAAATGGCATTGGATCCTTACCCTGTGATGAATCAATTACTTCACCCACATCATTTTTTAATGTGTAGTGCATCTCTACTACTTTATCTTTTTTTACTGTCATGTTGACTCCTCAGTTTAAAAGCACACAATCTGCGCCTTTTGCAAAATAAAAGGGGCTTCCTAAAATCGGAAACCCCTTTTGTAATATGGTGGGTCGTGAGCGATTCGAACGCTCGACCAGCGGATTAAAAGTCCGAT
>CAYOFV010000013.1:0-26423 GCA_964403565.1 uncultured Piscirickettsiaceae bacterium
TCAACCACTAACGATTTAGGGGTGCATGTAGATTTTGTTGAGGCAGCAGCATTTGCGTATTTGGCTAAATTAAGATTGGAAAATACCCCTGGGAATTTGCCTAGTGTAACCGGAGCTAGAACAGAGAAAATTTTAGGAGCAGTACATGCAGCATAACGATACAATTAGTATACTTCGTCCAGACGATTGGCACTTACACTTAAGATCTGGAGCAGCGCTTAAATCTGTTGTACATTTGAGTGCAAAACAAATGGGTAGAGCAATTATTATGCCCAATCTTAAACCACCTGTTACCAATGCTAAATTGGCAAATATTTACAAACAAGAGATTATAGATTCTTTGCCACAAGGATCAAATTTTGAACCACTTATGGTGCTTTATCTTACTGATAATACAACTATAAAAGACATAGTCGAGGCTAAAGATAGTGGCGTTGTTGCCGCTAAACTATACCCTGCTGGAGCAACCACTAATTCTGATAGCGGGGTAACTGACATTAAAAATATTTATCCAGTTATTGAAGCTATGCAAAAATCAGACATGTTGCTTTTAGTGCATGGAGAGGTTACCCATAAAGAGGTTGACATATTTGACCGAGAGAAAGTTTTTATCGATAGAGTGCTCGTTAATGTGATTAAAGATTTTCCAGATCTTAAAGTAGTGTTTGAACACATAACCACAAAAGATGCTACAGACTTTGTTTTAGCGCAAGGTGAAAATGTTGCTGCAACTATAACCCCGCATCACTTGTTGGCCAATAGAAACGACATGTTAGTTGGTGGCATTCACCCACATTATTATTGCTTGCCAATTCTTAAGCGTGAAAATCCACACCAGTTGGCACTATTAGCTGCTGCTACGAGTGGCAATGCTAAATTTTTCTTAGGTACAGATTCTGCCCCACATGCAAAAGGAGCAAAAGAGTGTGCTTGTGGCTGTGCAGGTATTTTGTCGTCTCATTGTGCAATTGAACTATATGCAAGCGCATTTGACCAGCAGAACGCACTAGACAAACTAGAGGGCTTTGCTTCAAAATTCGGTCCAGATTTTTACTCTCTACCTAGAAATACCGACAAAATAACTCTTGCAAGGCAACAATGGGAAGTTCCGCAAAGTTATGATTTTGCCGATACAACTGTAGTGCCATTTATGGCTGGAAAAACTCTTAACTGGAAACTAATTTAGACTCTAAGTAATGCCAAAGTAGTCTTTAGCATTATTGGCATCAAGTTTTATTTGTTGCTTTAACTCATCAAATGAGTCAAATTTTTCTTCGTCTCTTATTTTTTTCTCAAAAACAACATCAGCTGTTTTGCCATAAACGTCTTTATTAAAATTAAATATATAAACCTCAAGCAAAACGCCTTTGCCATTAACAGTTGGGCGTGATCCAATATTGGCAACACCCTGGTATCTGCTTTTATCAATAACAACAGTTACAGCAAACACTCCCAGTACAGGGCTTGTTTCACGTTTTATTGATATGTTGATAGTTGGAAAGTCGATAGTTCTGCCTAATTGTTTGCCATGAATAATTTTTCCACAGATGTTAAAACCTCTACCAAGCATAGACTTAGCTCTACCAAACTCTCCATGTTTAAGATGTTCGCGAATTTGAGAACTCGAAATTCTTACATTGTTAAATTCAATGCTATTGGTGTTTTCTACAAGAAAATTGTGTTTTTTTGCAAAATTTTCCAGCATCGCAAAGTCTCCAGTGCGGTTTGCACCAAAACGAAAATCATCGCCTATTAATAAATATTGCGTTTTAAGCTTTTCTAGCAAAATATCAACAACAAAATCCTGAGCGCTGATTTTGGAAAAATTTTGATTAAATTCTATTAACAAATGTTTGTCAACGCCAAGACTATCAAGTATTGTGTGTTTTTGTCTAAAGCTTGATATTAGCGCTTGTTTTGCGCCGAAAAATTGTTGGGGTGTAGGTTTAAACGATATTACAACACTCGGCAAGCTAAGCTCTTTAGCTTTATCAACAAGATTTTTTATTATTTTTTGATGACCAAGGTGCAGGCCATCGAAGTTGCCTATGGTTACAACACAACCAGATAAGTTAGATAGATTGACTAGACCGCGAATAAGCTCCATGAGCTTATTTTAGTCCAATTTATGTGTTGTTGATTAAAAGCCTATACTGCAGCAGCCCAATTAAATGCTGCATAAAATCCAACAAGTAGTGTTATGCCAAATAAGTTGCAGCAAACACCCTTCTTAAGTGCGTGCACATCACAACCAGCTTTGCATTCAGTAGCGGTGCTTTTTACCATGTATAGAGCCCAAATAACCCCAATAGCAATTATTACGTAGTTAATAAACATATTAGCTTCTCCCATTTTCTCCCCTCTAACTCTGCCCTTAACGTTTAATAAAAAATTTAATTTTTTTATAAATATCGGTGCATTCTAACCCTTATTTTGGAAAAAAGCAATTTTTTCTTGACTTAAATCAAGAAAAAGCCTTAATTCTTGACTTAAAACGCCAATTATTTGAGTTTTTGAGTGTTATTAGAGATGTTTTTAAAAATTTAGCAAATTTTTAAAATGGTGATTTATTTTGCATTTTTTATAATTCCAAGCGGATTATTTGGATCAATGCCTTGCATAAATGGTTTGTTAACATCTTCATGGGTTACTTGATACACACAACCAATCCAATTATTAATAATAGCAATGGTTGAATCATGCCAAGTATTACCAAGGGTTTTGCTAATTAGAGTTTCGGGAAAATCTTGAATGTTAAATTCTCCAGATAATAGCTTGTCTTTGTATTCATCTAAAATAGCTTTGTTTTGCGCTGATAGGTAGTTTTTAGGAAATACTGGATAGTCCGCTCTGGTTTTGTTTAAATACGATAACACTTCGCGCTTGTATTCTTTTAACAGACTAATGGTGTCATACTCAGGATGGCCTTGGAAAAATACTATTCTTAACAGATCTTCACTAACTCCAAGGTGAGCTCCAATATCACTATCAACAAGGATTTTTACCCCAGAGTGCTCAAACTGCTCTTTGCTAATCTGATTAAACCTAGAATGTGGCACATTAAAACTTGTATTTACGCCACTCATAAGCGGATGACTACGGTCTTTAATATCATGATTAAATACACCCCAGCACTTTTCTCCAATAGGATTGCGTTTTTGCTTATAGCGAAACTCCATTACAGCGTGAGTTGCTAAACAAGAACAAAGGGTTGAAGTTACATTTGCATATGACCAATCAATAACTTGTTTTAAGTCTTGATAAAAAGAGGCTTTTGATAAGTCTGGATCTTCAACATGTGCACCAGTAATTATTAGTGCATCAAGCCCCTGAGCTTGAATTTCATCAAAACTTTGATAGTGCTTATCTATATGGCTCTTAGCTTTGTCACCTCTAGGTATAGAGTTAAGTGTAAATGGGTGGAGATAAAATTGTGCAATTTGGTTTGACTGACCAATTAATCTAAAAAATTGCCTTTCGGTTGCTTCAAGAGCAGCGTCAGGCATCATATTTAGTAGTCCAATGTGTAATTCACGAATGCTTTGATGATGCGCTCTATCTTTTGATAGTACTGTCTCTCCTTCGCTTTCCAAGCGTTTAAAAGAAGGTAGGTTTGAATGAGCGATCAAAGGCATTAGTCAAGCGCTCCTGCAATTAATTCTAGTACATCTTTAGAGCTTTTACATTTGTACAGAGCTTCACTATCTATTGTGTATCCATATTTACTAGCAATATTTTCATACTTAGGCACGCGGTGTTCAAGTAATCGAGTAAAAATCCAGCGTACAAACTCATCTGGATTTATTTGCGCCACATAAGTTAGATTGTTTTCAGTTAAATAAACCTCAAGTTGTTGGTCTAGAAAGTTAGGCTGATAATATAAAGGTTTAGGATGGGTTTTAGCTCTAGTTACTAGGTCAGTAATATTTTTGTCACTAGCCTTTATATAAACAATTATGCTGTTGTTAGCTAGAGTTTGATAAACGTTATCATCATCCAATTCGCATAAACTGCCACCAGCATCATTAATGAAGTTATTGACTCCATTAGTATTAGCTTTATTAATAAACTCAGGTACATCAAGCATAGTTTGCACTTCTGCTTCTCTGTGTAGGTTTTGTCTACGTTTAAATTCTTTGAGTGGAATTCCACCTTGTTCTGGATTTCCAACTTTGCCTAAAAAATTAGAAACTGATGATAAATTGTCAAAAGTAATATGGTTGCTTACGCTAATAGCCTCATCATCAAGTAAGTTTTTTAAGTATTCGTCTTTGCTTATACGCTCAGTAATATTATTAAGAATTTGAGAATTTAGGTATTTTGAGCCGATGCGATAATCACCAGAGTAGTGATAGTATTCATCTTCCTGACTTAATAGTTTGGCAAGATGAGTTTTTCCAACGCCACTCATGCCTAAAAGAGTAAAGCTTTTTTGCTCAAGGTTTGTAAATTCTTTAGCAGAGATTTTCATAGGTTTGATTTTGCACCAATATGCAATTTATAGCAAACCATCTTGTTTAAACATTTCACGAATGCCACGAACAGCCTGACGTGTGCGGTGCTCGTTTTCTATAAGTCCAAAGCGTACGTATTTATCGCCATAATCACCAAAGCCAATACCAGGAGAAACTCCAACTTTTGCAACTTTTAAAAGCTTTTTGGTAAATTCAAGCGAGCCCATGTCTTGATAGTGCTGTGGAATTTTAGCCCAAACAAACATTGTTGCTTGTGGCGGAGTTACTTCCCAGCCAATGGAGTTTAGTCCTGTACATAAAACATCGCGTCGTGCTTGATACATATCAGATATTTCCCGCACACAGCTTTGGTCACCCTCTAGAGCTTCAATTGCAGCTACTTGAATTGGAGTAAACATACCATAGTCAAGATATGATTTTATTTTGGCTAAAGCCCCCACTAGAGTTGGGTTGCCCACCATAAAGCCCACGCGCCATCCAGGCATATTGTAGCTTTTTGATAGTGAAAAGAATTCAACCGCAATATCTTTAGCGCCTTTAACTTGCATAATGCTTGGTGCTTTGTAGCCATCAAATACAATATCTGCATAGGCTAAATCTTGCACTACCCAAATTTCATGTTCTTTGGCAATTTTAACTACACGCTCAAAAAACTCTAGCTCCACACACTCTGTGGTTGGATTAGATGGATAATTAAGTACAAGCATTTTTGGTTTTGGCCAAGTGTTTTTAATAGATCTTTCTAGCTCAGCTAAGAAATCATCTTCTGGTCCACATGGCACATGCTGTATATCAGCTCCAGCAATTACAAATCCATATGGATGAATAGGATAGGCCGGATTAGGAACAAGCACTGTATCTCCCGCACCCACAACAGCCTGTGCAAGGTTTGCTAGCCCTTCTTTAGATCCAATAGTTACAATTGCTTCACTATCAGCATCAATGTCGACATCATAGCGATTTTTGTACCAGTTTGATATAGCTCGCCTTAGTCTTGGAATGCCACGAGAAGTTGAATACCTGTGCGTATCTTTTCTTCTTGCAGCTTCTACTAGTTTTTCCACAATATGATCAGGCGTAGGCTGATCTGGGTTGCCCATGCCAAAATCAATAATATCTTCGCCACGAGCACGCGCTTTAGCTTTTAACTCGTTAGTAACTGCAAAGACATAGGCCGGAAGCCTTTTAATGCGTGGAAAATCTTCGTTCATTTTATTTTATTGCAAGTAACTCTACATCAAATACAAGTGTTGCATTTGGCGGTATTACACCACCTGCACCAAACTCGCCATATCCTAGGTGTGATGGAATTGTAAGTTTGCGCTTACCACCAACTTTAATGCCTTCGACGCCTTGATCCCAGCCTGGAATAACTTGTCCAACACCCAGTTGAAAATCAAAAGGCTCGTTTCTATCTACACTAGAGTCAAATTTTTTGCCGTTAGTAAGCCACCCTGTGTAGTGCATAGACACCATATCTCCAGCTTTGCAAGCTTCACCAGTGCCAATTTCTAAATCTTCAATAATTAAATCTGCCATAATTTTTTAAATTAATAAGTTAAGTCAATATTATAAGAGCTAAATTTTCTAATATTTAAAACCCCGCCATCCAAAATTAAATATTGCCCCTTAATGCCATTTAAGACTCCAGATATTTTTGGAGTTTTATCAAAATTAAGTGAGCTAATTTTGCTTGGGTATTCTACCACAGGGTATTTGATATCCAAAGCCGTGTTGTCTAGCTCTTTGGCGCCAACATCAGTATAGATTTGAGTAATTTTTGGCAATAGTTCATTTTTAATTTGTATAAGGTCAATATTTTCAACTTCATTTTTTAACATTTTGCGCCAATTGGTTTTATCGGCAACAAAGTCTTTAAGCGCTACTTCAACTTGTCCAGATTTTATTCTACTATCAACTTCTAGTATTGGTAGTGCTTGAACTGCACCCTGATCAATCCAGCGCGAAGGAATGTTAGATTTTCTAGTAATTCCAACTTTAACACCAGATGAGTTGGCAAGATATATTACATGATTGGTAAAGCAGTTTTTCTCACCCCAGTTTTCTTCTCTGCAAGTACCTAGATGATAATGACAAGTCTCAGGCTTCATAATGCATAGATCACAACTAGCAAGTTTTTGTGAGCACAGGTAACAATGTCCTTGAGAGTAGCTTTTGTTGGTTAGTTTATTGCAGTTTGAGCAATTAATCTGACCATTAAATTCAAGCGTAATGTTTTCGCCAACTAAGTCATTCATGTTGAGCAACTTATCGCCAATTGGTAGTTGGTATTGTGCCATTCCCATGTTTAGATGGGTGCACATCTTTTGGATGTTGCCACTAAGCTGCATTATTATTAAATTTTGCTATTTGTTGGTTAATAAGTTTTGCACTTCAAGATATTTATCTGCAGTTTTACTGATAATCTCTTGAGGTAGTTTTGGTGCTGGAGGGGTTTTGTCCCAATCTAGAGTTTCTAGGTAGTCACGAATAATTTGCTTATCAAAACTATTAGGGCTAGTCCCAACCTGATATTCATTTTTTGACCAAAAGCGTGACGAATCTGGGGTTAATACTTCATCCATAAGAGTGAGTTGATTATTTTCATCCAGTCCAAACTCAAATTTAGTATCAGCAATAATAATCCCGCGCTCAAGTGCATATTTTGCAGCAAAATCATAAATATCAAGACTAGCTTTTTTAACTTGTTCAGCCATATTTTTACCTAAGATGTCTACTGTTGTAGCAAAGTCAACATTTTCATCATGTGCACCAATATCTGCCTTGGTTGAAGGAGTGAATAAAGTTTCTGGTAGTTTTTCCGCTAGTTGCATATTTTTTGGTAAAGGTATGCCGCAAATACTTCCAGTTGCTTGATAATCTTTCCATCCTGAGCCAATAATATAGCCACGTACAATGGCCTCTACTGCAAGTGGTTTGAGTTTTTTTACAATAATGCCACGGCCTTGAATTTGTTTTGCCTCATCAGCGCTTAAAACGCTCTCTAATGGTTCGTTGGTCAAGTGATTGGGAATAATATGCTTGGTTTTTTCAAACCAGAAATTAGCAACAGAGGTAAGTACAGCACCTTTTTGTGCGATTGGCTCATCAAATACAACATCAAAAGCGCTTAGCCTATCTGTTGTAACAATTAGCATGCGCTTATCATCAATATCATAGATGTCGCGCACCTTGCCTTTTTGAATTAATGGCAACGAAAGGCTGGTTTCAAATAATGCTTTCAAGTAGTTTCTCGTCAGTATAAGTATTGTGGATATTTTAATTGATTGTATGAGTATGGTAAAATCAATAATTAGAGAAAAATTATATGATAATGCTGAAAAAAATAACCATAATTCTCTGCGTTATTATGCAGGTATCTATCGCATCTCCATTAACTGATGGGGCTCTTAAACTTATTCAAATCGGCAATGAAATTTCTTCACGTGATGTTATTATGCGTGGTCAATCCTTATTGCTTAAAGGCGCTTTTGATCTTGGGGATCTAGATGCAATGTATGAAGTGTCAAAACAGGTAAGATCGGGCAGCGAGGTGATGGGGTATATTCCTCAGCAGCGTCAGGCAAATGAAGTGTTAATTCAACTTGTGCAAAAAAGCTATGACCCTGCGCTATATGACTATGGCTTATACTTGCTTGATGGCAGTAACGGGGTAATAAAAAACGAGTTTTTAGCTCTTAATATTCTAGAAGAGTCTTTTAATGTTAATGCCAATGCTAATTCAGCTTTTTTAGCTGCAATTATTCGTAACGAGTCTTTGGTTCCCGGCACTAAGGATATAAATAAAATTAATCAAATGCTAACTTTTGCTATTCTTAATAAAGTTTCTGGAGCTAAATATTATCAGGATAAGTACGTTAATTTAGGTCATCTTAACGACTTAAAAGTTAACAGTTATGCAGAATTTTTAGATAGTTTAAATACTAAAGAATAGATAGTATTGAGTTAACTTTTGCTCTAAAGCTCCACAGTTTGTCTTTAGTTATTTTGCTACTTTTGGGTAGTTTGTAGGTTAGAGGGTTTTTACGCTTGCCTTTGTATCGAAGCTCATAATGTAGATGAGGTCCAGTGGATCTTCCAGTTGAGCCAACATAGCCAATTACTTGACCTCTTTTAACTTTTTTTGATTTCTTAATTCCACGAGCATATTTTGATAGATGGGCATATACAGTTTCGTAGTCAGGACCATGCTTGATCATAACTGCTTTGCCTAAAGGACCTTTTCTGCCTTTAAAGCTAACTATGCCATCTGCAGTAGAAACAACCTTAGTGCCGTAGTCAGCCGCATAATCAACAGCCCTATGTGGACGATAAGTTTTAAGTATTGGGTGATAACGCCTTAGTTGAAACCCTGAGCTAATGCGTTTGTATTTAAGCGGAGCACGCAAAAAAGATTTGCTTAAGCTATTGCCGTATCTATCATAGTATGCACCTTCAAAATGAAAAGCCTCAATACGCTTAGATTTTCCAACATAAATTACCGCTTCAAGCCTATTATCTTTACTTGCAATATAGAACTTATCGCCTTTGTGTAGATCAGCGCCAAAATCAAGATCCCAAGACAGTGCTTTGGTAACTTCATCTAGGATTTTTTTGTCTACTTTGTTTTTGCCATCTGCATACAAAGAGTTTTTAATTACAATCTTACTGCCTTTAACCCTGCCTTTGCCCCAATCCTTGTTTGCACTTGGATTGTTTTTGAAAATATTGATAGTTTTATTGTTGTTTAACTCATAAGACAAGTAGTCAAAATCACCGTTTTTATCAATCTTAATTGTTAGCTTATTGCCAATAGTTAAGTTGTTAAGTTTCTTATTGTCGCTATTTGCAGATATTAGATCAACTAGTAGTTTGTGAGAAAGTCCAAGCTTGTTAAAGTATTTACTTAGCGTGTCTCCACGTTTAATAACAAAGTGGTATTCGCCATTTTTTTTATGTGCATTGCTACTAATAGGCAGTGTCAATAATATTACTGCAAGGCTTATGGCTTTAAGCATAACTTGCAACAATATCCGTAGCTATTTGTCTTGATGTTTGGTCGTTACTAATTACTTTTTCAAGACTATCTAGGTTTGTGTGCTTGGCAGATGCAAGGGTTTTTTCAATTACATCGGGTATATCTAAAAACTTAATCTTTTCATCTAAAAAGCTTGCAACTGCAATCTCGTTTGCTGCATTTAGTGTGCCCATTGCACTGCCTCCAGATCTAAGAGCTGCAAACGCAAGTCTTAAGCAGGCAAATTTTTCTAAATCGGGAGAATAGAATTCAAGCGGTGAGTTTTTGGCTAAATCAAGAGCTTCAACACCTGATGTAATACGTTTTGGGTAGCTCATAGCATAAGATATAACACTACGCATATCCGGGTTTCCAAGCTGTGATAGAGTTGATCCATCATCATAATAAACAGACGAGTGTACTATTGATTGTGGATGCATAACTACATCGATATTTTCAGGCTTAAGTCCAAATAAATAATGTGCCTCAATAACCTCTAGGCCTTTATTCATCATTGTGGCAGAGTCAACTGATATTTTTCTACCCATAGACCAGTTGGGGTGCGCGCAAGCTTCGTCAGGAGTAATGTTTTCTAGTTGCTCAATTGGTGTGTGTAAAAATGGCCCACCACTAGCAGTAAGTTGAATTTTACTTAGACCAGATTTTCCAGACTCCAAACATTGAAATATAGCACTATGCTCAGAATCAACCGGTATTAGCTCAGCCCCATATTTATTAACAGTATCAATAAATATGTCTCCAGCCAAAACAAGCGATTCTTTGTTAGCCAGCATAATTCTTTTTCCAGCTTTTGCAGCGCTTAGGGCTGATGACATACCTGCACTGCCAACAATTGCAGCCATTACATAGTCGGTGTTTTCATCTGCTGCAATTTGATCTAGTGCATCAGCTCCAGATAAAACCACTGTGTCTATATCTATGGCATTTTGCAGGTTTTCAGCTGAATTTGTATCAGCCATAACTGCATATTTTGGCTGATATTTTGCACATAGCTTGACCATATCTTGCCAATTAGTATTGGCACTCAGAGCAAATATATTAAATTTATCGGGATGCTGATCAATGATTGATAAAGTGCTGTTACCAATAGAGCCAGTTGCGCCAAGTAGAGTTATGTTTTTCATAATAAGCTAAGCCCTAGTACAAAAAACGGCGCAGCTACAGTTAATGAATCAATTCTATCTAGTACGCCACCGTGACCCGGTAGAATGTTTGAACTGTCTTTAATGCCAGATACGCGCTTAAATAAGCTTTCAAATAGATCTCCAAGTACTGATACGCTTGAAGTAACGACACTTAAAAGTATATAGGCAAGATATTGATCTGTACTTATATCTTTATATTGTAAGAATATAAGCATAACAATAACAGCAAAGCCAATACCGCCAAACACACCTTCAATTGATTTGCCTGGACTTACTTTTGGAGCAAGTTTATTTTTGCCAAATGCCCTGCCAATAAAATATGCTCCAGAGTCTGCACCCCAAATAACAAATATTAGTAATAGAAAATATTCATAACCAAAATCTTGATGTAGACCAATTAATGCCAATAGCATCGGCACAAGTAGAAGTACACTAGTTAGTATTTTGACAGATGTTGGCCCGTACCAAATATTAGTATTTTTTGGATAGCTAATAACCCAATATAAGTTAAGCATCCACCATAGGATTGCTATTTGAATTACCAGTGTAGAGTATTCAATTGCAACAATTGCTGCAATTATCACCAAAGCCACAATAAAAACCTTTTGCAGTAATTGATTAAATTTAATTAAAGAAGTGTATTCCCAAGCACCAAGAATGGTGATTGCAATTAGTATATATTGCAAGGTGTTTGTTTCAAGTGCTACTACTGCCCAAATAAACAGTGGGGCTAAAATTAAAGCTGTAGTGATTCTTTGAATCAGCATACCTTGTCCTTACGCGCGCCAAATCTACGCTCACGCTTATTAAAACTATCAATTGCTTTTAGTAGTTCGCTTTCATCAAAGTCTGGCCAAAGAGTGTCGGTAAAGTAAAATTCACTATAAGCCGCGTCCCATAAGAGAAAGTTACTAATTCTTTGTTCGCCACTTGTGCGTATCACTAGATCAACATCTACTTCATCAGCTAAAGACATATACTTATCAAATATTTCCTCATTAATTGACTCAGGCTTAATATATCCGTCAGCCACAGCTAATGCTGCTCTTTGTGCGGCTTGAGCAATATCCCATTTGCCGCCATAATTTGCTGCAATTATAAGTCTAAGTCCAGTGTTGTTTGCCAGCAGCTCTTGGGCTTTATTTACTTCTATTTGCACTTCTTCAGGAAATATTGATATATCTCCAATTATTTTTAAACTTACGTTGTGTTTGTTTAGCTTGTTAACTTCTTGTTTAAGCACAGTTAAAAAGAGTTTGAACAACAAGGTTACTTCTTCGTTTGAACGGTTTTTGTTTTCACTGCTAAATGCAAACAATGTTAGTGCTTCTACGCCAAGTTTGCCAGAGGCTTTTACAATTTCACGTACAGCTTTAACACCTTTTTGGTGTCCGGCAATTCTTGGTAATATGCGCTTTTTAGCCCATCGACCATTGCCATCCATAATAATTGCAATATGCTTTGGAATATTCATAATTGCAACAGATTATACACATTATTTTTTAAACCTCTAAATTGCACTAGCCTATTATATGCGCCACTACTACGGTAAAATCTTGGCCATATGAGTTTAGCAAAAAGAATTATCCCTTGTCTTGATGTGCGTGATGGACGCGTGGTTAAAGGCGTACAGTTTGTTGATATTAAAGATGCTGGCGATCCAGTTGAAGTAGCTAAAAGTTATGATGAGCAAGGTGCTGATGAGATAACTTTTTTAGATATTACTGCTTCACACGAAGGTCGTGATACTACTATTCACATGGTAGAAGACATTGCTGAACAGGTGTTTATTCCACTTACTGTTGGTGGAGGCATTCGCAAGGCTGAAGATGTACGCGCAATGCTAAATGCCGGTGCTGATAAAGTTGCGGTTAATTCAGCTGCAATTTTTAACCCTAATCTTATTAATGAACTAAGTGAGAAATTTGGCTCTCAGTGTATAGTTATAGCAATTGATGCTAAAAAAGTTGCAGACAATCCACTTAAGTGGGAAATTTTTACTCATGGTGGGCGCAAGCCAACAGGCATTGATGCAGTTGATTGGGCTGTGAAAATGACACAGGGTGATCATGGTGCCGGAGAAGTGCTACTTACCTCTATGGATTGTGACGGGGTTAAAACTGGATTTGACCTTGAACTTACTAAAGCTGTAAGCGATGCAGTTGATGTGCCAGTTATTGCATCAGGCGGTGTAGGCAGTTTAGATCATCTAGCAGATGGTGTAATTAAAGGTGGTGCTGATGCCGTACTTGCTGCAAGTATTTTTCATTTTGGCGAATACACCATTGCCCAGGCAAAATCTGCAATGCGTAATCAAGGTATAGAGGTTAGAGATTAAATTCTTTTTGAGTTTAGGCTTACAATCTATATTTATCTCTAAAAACTTTATGTAGTAGAGCAATCATGCTCATAAGCAGTATTAACGCCACAGCATTATGAAGTACAGCTACAGCCATTGGTAGAGACATAACTACATTTAATATTCCCAGAGTTACTTGTATTGTAACAAGAGCTCCAACTATTTTTATATTTGTGTTGATATGTCTATAGCCTTTTATAGCAAAAAGCATAATGGCCATTACAACAACTACACTAAGCGCTCCAATTCTATGTAGCATTTGAATTGCAACTCTAGCAGGCGAGTCAAGCACTCCATATTCATAATCAACACCTAGTGGCCCCCAATATAATGCACCCACAAAGTCCATCTGTGGCCAATAAGATCCTAAACATGTTGGAAAATTATTACTACAAGATAATGCGGCATAATTAGTAGAGGTCCAACCACCAAGGGTGATTTGCAGAACTAGTAAAACAGTAGCGCCAATAATTAAGGCTTTGTGACGCTTGAGTGTATGAGTATAGTTAATAGATGGTCGTGTTTGATTTAACAATAACCATAACAACATACTAGCTGTAGTAAATCCGCCGAGAAGATGCATAGTTACAATACCGGGATGAACTAACTGAGTAACAGTCCACATGCCTAATGCGCCTTGAAACATAACCATTGCAACCAATGCTCCTGGTAGTTTTAAGCTTTGTGGAAATGTAGTTTTGCCTTTTAGAGCTAGATAAAAAATTATAAGTATTACCAGCCCAAGTGTTGATGCTGCGTAACGATGAATCATCTCCTTCCAGCCTTTTTCGGCTTCAAGTGGGCGAGTATAGCCTTCAATGGTTGAGCCGTCTTGTGCATCAGGAACTATAAGCTGACCATAACATCCAGGCCAGTCTGGACAGCCAAGTCCAGCATCAGCTAAGCGGGTATAAGCACCCAAAACCACCACTATAAGAGCAAGAACAATTCCAAAAACTAATAATTTTTTATACATTTGTACATATTTTCAACAATTGTGCTCATTTTAACGGCTGTTATTTGCAATTACAAAGCATTTAAAAACCTTGCTAATAATAGGTGTTAAGCTATATAGACAAAATTGATCTTGATTCAAATCAAGAAAAAAAATAAAAAATTGATATAAGTCAACAAAAGTATGTAAAATTTCGGAGTTAAAAAAATAGCTCGTATAAGTGAAGAGCAGTAACTAACTGTTTCACAAATACCAAAAAGGAGAGAAACAAATGAGCCTAACAGCAAAATTATTTAGCGTAATTCTAGCTACGCTAACTATGACCACAACAGCATTTGCAGAATATGGTCTTAACTTCCCAACACCAGCAACGGATATTGGTCAGGAAATTTATGATGTGCATATGTTTACCATGTGGGTAGCAACAATACTGCTTGTTATTATATTTGCAGTTATTTTTTACTCAATACTTGTTCACAGAAAATCAAAAGGATTTGAAGCTGATCAAAACTTTCATAAAACTTGGTTCGGTAATTGGTCGTGGGTATTAGTTCCAGTTATGGTACTGGGAGTAGACTTTTATATTGCCGGCGAAGCACAAGGCGTATTAGATAAGTTTTGGAACGCTCCTAAACAAAGCTGTACACGTGAAGGTGCAGATAAAGATCATTGCTTTGACATGAACGTTAAAGTAATTGGTCATCAATGGTGGTGGGAGTATGAATTTCCAGAACATGGTGTAAACTTCAATGGTAAGTTCTATCCGGTTAAGGTTGAGTCTAGAGCTCTTGATGCCGACAAAACTTCTAAAGAAAATTACCTACGTGATGTTGACAATAGATTAGTATTGCCAACCGATACAACTATTAGATATTTAAATACATCAGTAGATGTATTGCATGCTTGGTGGGTGCCTGAGTTAGGCTTTAAGCGTGATGCGATCCCAGGATACATTATGGAGACTTGGGCTACTATTGAGAAAGAAGGTGTATTCAGAGGTCAGTGTGCAGAGCTATGTGGTACTTGGCATGCAAAAATGCCTATCGTAGTTGAGGCAGTTTCAAAGGCTGAGTTTAATAAGTGGATTGCAGCCGAGAAAGCTAAGTTATTAGCTAAGCTTAAAGAGGCGAATTCAGCAAAAGATTGGACTAAGGACGAGCTAATGGCTAAAGGTGAGAAGGTATACAATACAATGTGTGCAGGTTGTCACCAGGTGAATGGTCTTGGATTGGGTGCGGCATTCCCAGCGCTTAAAGACTCTCCAGTAGCAACAGGTCCAGCGGCCGGCCATATTGACATTGTACTAAACGGTAAGAAAACAATGCCAGCATGGAAGCAACTAAGCGATATAGATTTAGCAGCAGTAATTACTTATGAGCGTAATGCTTGGGGTAACAATGCTAGTGTGGTTAAACCTGCAGAAGTGAAAGCTGCAAGATAATATAGGATAAGATTATGACAACAGCAACTATGAACACAACACACGATCACGATCACGACCACGGCCCACAAAAAGGCTGGCGTCGTTGGTTATATAGTACTAATCATAAAGACATTGGCACTATGTATTTGATTTTTGCTCTTATTATGCTTTTCTTGGGTGGTGCATCGGCAATGGCAATTCGTGCTGAGCTTATGTATCCAGGTTTGCAATTACTAGAGCCAGATCTGTATAACAATATTGTAACTAATCACGCACTGGTTATGATTTTTGGTGCGGTAATGCCAGCAGCAGCAGGCCTTGCTAACTGGATGATTCCACTGATGATTGGTGCGCCTGATATGGCCTTGCCACGTATGAATAACCTTAGTTTCTGGATTCTTCCAGCAGCAGCTCTTATGCTTATTCTTTCGTTTGTGGTGCCATTTTTCCCAGGTGGTGGTTCACAAATTAATACTGGTTGGACTTTGTATCCACCACTATCAATCAAAGTTGGTATGTCAATGGATTTCTTGATTTTTACTGTGCATTTGCTTGGTATATCTTCGGTATTGGCGTCAATTAATATTATTGTTACTATTTTTAATATGCGTGCTCCAGGTATGACTCTATGGAACATGCCTATTTTCGTATGGACTTGGTTGGTAACAGCGTTCTTACTTATTCTTATTGTGCCAGTGCTTGCAGGTGGTGTTACCATGCTGCTATTCGATAGACACTTTGGCACCAGTTTCTTTGATGCTGCCGGTGGTGGTGATCCGGTGCTATTCCAGCACTTGTTCTGGTTCTTTGGTCATCCAGAAGTTTACGTATTACTACTTCCATCAATTGGTGTGCTTTCACAAGTAATTCCAGCATTTTCGCGTAAGCCACTATTTGGCTATAAGTCTATGATTGGCGCAATGATCCTATTGGCATCTATAGGTATGGTTGTATGGGCTCATCACCAATATACTATTGGTATGTCTTCTGCAGCAGTAAACTACTTTATGATTGGAACTATTTTGATCTCCATTCCGGTTGGTTTAATGAAGTTTAACTTTATTGCAACTATGTGGCGTGGATCGATGACGTTCGAAGCGCCGATGTTGTTTGCAATATCTATTGTAATAATGTTCGTATTTGGTGGTCTAACAGGTGTAATGCTTGCGATTGTGCCTGCTGATATGCAATACCACGATTCAATGTTTGTAGTTGCACACTTCCACTATGTATTATTGCCAGGTGCGGTAATGGCTCTATTTGCTGGTGTACTTTACTGGTTGCCAAAGTGGACAGGCAATATGTATAGCCAAAAACTGGCGGGCTGGTTCTTCTGGACAAGCTTAATTGGCTTTAATGGTACGTTCTTTGTACAGCACTTCTTAGGTCTTGCTGGTATGCCACGTCGTATTGTTGACTATTCAATTCAGTTTGCTGAGTTTAACTACATTTCAAGTATATCTGCATTTATCTATGGTTTATCTCACTTAATTTTCCTTTACTTAATTATTCAAACAATTAGAGGTAAAGGCACAACTAAGGCTGAAGATAGATCTTGGGATGGCGCGAGAGGACTTGAATGGGAAGTTGCATCACCTGCACCGTTCCATACTTGGGAAAGCGCTCCAAAGATTGATAAAGAAGGACAGCTTGTTAAATAATGAGTGAGAACGCTTCTAAGAAAAATAAACGCCTAGCCTTTTGGCTAGGTTTGTTTGCAATTACAGTTGCGGTATTGTCTTATCGTTTTTGGCAAAAATTAGCCTTAGTTATAGATAAGACTTAAGTGGGGAAGGCTGATAATAAAAAGACCACGAGAAAATTATTTTTTTTAGTGGCAGGCATGTTCGCATTTGCGTTTGCCATGGTTCCGCTGTATGACCTTGTATGTGAAGTTACAGGTTTAAAGGGTTCAGATAACAAAATTGAACTACCAATCAACCAAGAGGTTGATAAAACTAGAAAAATTCTAGTTGAGTTTGATGGGATAGTAAATTCTAATTTGCCTTGGGAGTTTGAACCAAGTACAAGACAATTAGAAGTACACCCGGGGGAAGTTGCTAGTGTTAGTTATCATGTAACTAATATGGCAAACAAGGCAGTAACCGGCCAGGCGATACCAAGTGTTATCCCATGGTTTGGTAGCCAATATTTTAAAAAAATGGCGTGTTTTTGTTTCGATAAACAAAAACTAGAGGCAAGAGAAAGCAAAGAAATGCCGCTACGTTTTTATGTATCTACAGAGATACCTAAAGACATAAACACTTTGCGTTTGTCTTATACATTTATGAATATAGATAAAAATAAATAGGAGAATCTATTATGACTAGCGAGCACAACAATTACTTTATTCCGGAGCCAAGCAAGTGGCCAATCATTGCTATGCTTGCAATTTTGTCACTACTTTTAGGTAGTGCATTTTCATTTAATGATGTAAGTATTGGCAATTATATGCTGGTATTTGGATTTGGACTGTTGGCTTATATGTTTCACGGCTGGTTTTCTGATGTAATTGAAGAGTCTTTAGAAGGTAAATATGGTGAGCAAGAAGACATATCGTTCCGTCAAGGCATGATGTGGTTTATTGCTTCAGAATTTTTCTTTTTCTTATGTTTCTTTGGTTCACTTTATTATCTAAGAGAAATAGCTGTAGGTTGGCTGTCTGGCGAGGGCTACTTAGCAGCAACTCAAGAATATCTTTACCCAGCTTTTAAAGATGCAGCAGCAGCATGGCCTACTAACGGTCCTGGTGAAATTGGCGGTGCATTTGAAGCAATGGGAGCAACAGGAATCCCTCTAATTAATACCGCACTGCTTTTAACCTCAGGTGTTACTCTTACTATTGCGCACCATGCTCTGAAGAAAGAAAATACTTCAGGATTAGTTTTATGGATGTGGGCAACTATCGCTCTTGGTCTTACTTTCGTTGGTTTTCAAGCATATGAATATATTCATGCTTACGGAGAACTTAACTTAACTTTAGGCGCTGGCGTTTATGGATCAACTTTCTATATCTTAACTGGCTTCCATGGCTTCCATGTAGTAATGGGCTCAATTATGCTAATCGTAATTGCCCTAAGATCAGCGAAGCATCATTTCACACCGAAGCACCACTTTGCTTTTGAAGCAGTAGCGTGGTACTGGCACTTTGTTGATGTGGTGTGGTTAGGTCTATTTATTTTTGTATATTGGATGTAACAACGTTGTTGGGCTCAATCCAGCCCATCGAGTAACCAAATACAATTAGTACAACCAGGGCGATAGACAAACCAACTCGTACTTTTAAACTATTAAGTACATGGTTTTTTGTATCGCCACCTTTGGTTAAGAAAAACATACCTCGGCCGAGTGAGGCTAAAATAGCGATCAAAAATATTACAATTACTGTTTTAAACATAGCTCTCCTCTATATAAAAAATTTGCAGTCATCATACCATGAAGATTAAAGTTATATCGTTAGTATCAGTAGTTGTATCGCTAGCCGTGTTAACAAAATTAGGCCTATGGCAGGTAGAAAGGTATAGTGAAAAGCTAGCTCTTGAAAAAACTTACAAAACCAATTCACAACTAAGCATCAATCAACAAGATTTGCACAATTCTGCTACAAGCCTTAATTATAAGAATATTAAGCTTAGCGGCAGGTGGATTGCAGACAATGGATTTTTTCTTAACTTAAAAAAACATAATGACAAAGCGGGTATGCAAGTAATCATGCCTTTATTATTAGCAAGTGGTACAAAGGTGTTGGTAAACCGTGGTTGGATTAAGCACAATGCTGCCGATAAAAACGATCCAAAAATTAATACTACAAATGACGTAATAACAATTAAAGGTGTGGCTCGAAAAATGTCTAATCCATATTTTATGACCAATTCAGCCATATCGAAACGTAAAATGTTTATTGATATGGAAGAACTAAGTGCAAGTGATAGCTCTCTTGCCAAAATAGTAGTGTTTCAAACCAATGACACTAATGACTCGCTGATAAGACAGTGGAGCATACCAAATTTTAAACCTATGATGCATCTCGGCTATGCGATTATGTGGTTTTCTTTTGCACTTATATTATTGATAAGTGTTTTATATATACAGTTTAAGGAAGATAAAGATGAACAAATCTAGAAAACAACTTATTGGCTTGGTATTAATTTTTGCCATTCCAACTATTGCATCATGGTTTTTTTACTACAACCCAGAGCTAGTTCCTAGTGCGCGAGCCAATAAGGGTGAGTTGATTCAGCCGGTTATTCATATTGATGATTTTGAATTTAAAGGCATTAATAACAACACAATAACTTCTAAATCTCAATACAAAGATTATTGGACGCTTATTGTGGTTGCAGGTAATAATTGTGATGATATTTGTAAAAGCAGAATTCATGACATGCGCCAAGTACGTAAAGCCTTAGAGGAAGACTATGCTCGAGTTAAGCGTTTGGTGCTTATTAACAGTAATAAAGTTGACGAAAATCTAAAAAACTACTTAAAACCATATCATGGCACTGATGTAATGAGTCAAAACAAAACTTTAAGTGAAGATATTATTGCAAAGATCAGCACTAATGAAGATATAACCAACTATCTTTATATTATGGATCCAATGCAAAATATAATGATGCGCTATTATCCACAGCAAGATCCAAAAGACTTTCTAACCGATATGAAACGCCTGCTGAAGATTAATCAATGGGGCGCTGGACACTGATTATGTTTAAAAGTTATTTTGAACTTACTAAGCCAAAAGTAGTAGCTTTAATTCTATTTACTGCGCTTATTGGTATGTTGCTTGCTCCATTTGCCGGTGAGTTTCCATATTTGCGCGCATTTTTTGGTCTTGTAGGTATTGGTCTTGGCTCTGCTGCAGGTGCAGCTTTTAATCATGTTATTGATGAAAAAATTGATGGCGAGATGCAAAGAACTGAAGCACGCCCACTGCCAACAAATTCTTTGCCAAGAAAAAACGCATTAATTTTTGCTTTTTCACTAGCAATATCATCAACACTAGTTTTGCTTATATTTGTTAATGAGCTTACGGCTTGGCTTACTCTTATCTCCATGATTGGTTATGCAGTAATTTATACAATTTATCTAAAACGCACTACGCCACAAAATATTGTATGGGGTGGGGCAGCAGGCGCTATGCCACCAGTATTAGGCTGGAGTGCAATTGCCGGTTCTGTGCATACTGAAGCCTTATTATTATTTTTATTGATTTTTGTTTGGACGCCTCCACACTTTTGGGCTTTGGCAATCAAGCGTAGAGAGGAGTATAAAAAGGTTAATATTCCAATGTTGCCGGTAACTCACGGAGTTGGGTTTACCAAAGAGCAGGTATTGTTATATACAGTTATGCTTTTAGCAGTATCACTATTTCCGTTTATTGTACGTATGAGCGGCTTATTGTATCTTGCAGCAGCAGTGGTTTTAGGGATAGTGTTTATTTACCATGCTTGGAATCTACACTCTAATCCTACTGATAAAAACGCAATGAAAACTTTCGGCTTTTCTATTTTTTACTTGTCAGCTTTATTTTTATTCTTACTAATAGATCACTATATTCGTTTTATTGTTGATTTGTTTTAGTTTTAAGTGCTTTATATACAATAACAATAAATAGCACCCCACCTAATACTGCAACAAGCCCGCCAGTTCTAGTTAGAAATACACTCATATCAGTAGTTTGTGCAAGGTTTCCAGCTTCACCTACGGTTTTTCTAGCTGCGCCATGCGTTCCAGAAATTGCCAAGCCTGCTATATGCATAAGTTGACCTATTGTGTAGATAATAGGCTGAGCATAAGCTGTTTTGCTCATAGTAATTTTGTAGCCATTTTTTGGTAGCACAAAATACACTAAGCCCATAATACTTAAAGTAACCCCAACAATTGATCCATGATAATGAGCAGGAATTATTGTATTAATGCCATCAATCTGTGTGGCAATTGCTCCACCAGTTAAAAACATTAGAATTGAAGAGTAAAGTGCAGAGCCCTTTGCTCCGGCAAAACTATTAGCAGCAGTTTTTATAAGTATTAATATGGCCAGAATTGTTGGAGCAACACCATTGCCCCAAATCATCATATTGGTCATGCCAGACCTATATTCACCAGTATCAACTGCATTATTAAAATGTATGTAAAGACCATAGATAACTGGTAGAGCTATTATCAAATACAGAGTATTAAGTATTGATTTGTTGATATTTCCGTTAAATAGCCTAACCCAAATTACCATCATTAGCAGAGTAACCATTAGTTGCAGTATGTGACCACCACCCCAGAACAAGAATTCATAATAACCACTAGAACTATTATCAAGACTTATAAAACTACTAATAACTAATATTACTGAAAATATATATAAGGTAGCCATAAGTCTAGTGCTCAGTTCTTTACTTGAGTTGGCTACATTAAAGGCCAAAACTAGGGCGCCCAGAGAAAACAACCCTAGCCCAATAAAGAAGTAGATATTTTCAATAACTGGAATATAGTTGTTTAATATCGGTTCAGGCGATCCAATAAATCCAGAAACGGCAATCAACACCGTTCCAACTACAGCAAGAGAAAAAGCTAGTTTATGAATATTATTGGTAATATGGTTTTCAATATTCCAAAGCAGCAGCGCCCCAGTTACCATCCATATATATACAGATAGATCAACATGAATAACTAGTGCAGTTTTAAATATATTGCCCCATTCGCTACTATCAATCTCTAAGGTGCGCAAAAGTACTAGGATAATTGCAGTAATTCCAGGGATTATTAATGACCCAAGAGCAAGTTTTATCCAATTGGTTGCGTGATTTTGTTGCATATATATTTATTTGTTCTATTAAAGTTTTTTCATTTTAGTCAATAAATCGTTGATTTTTTTCAAAAAAAATAGTTTTTCTTGATTCATATCAAGAAAACATAATAGTGTTGACTGTATCATATGCGCTAGTGTAGAATTGCACGCTATCTTTATTTACTTGTAAAGAATAAGGGTATAACTAAAATAACAAAAGGGGACTTTCGATGAACTTAGCAGATAAGTACGACGTAGGCGTGGTGAAATGGTTCACCATTATGTCGGTTGTTTACTTAGTAGTAGGAACACTAGTTGGTGTTTATATTGCTTCGGAACTGGCATGGCCGTTTTTAAATGATTTGGGTCTGGATGTACCATATCTTCAATTTGGTCGACTAAGACCACTTCATACAAATGCGGTGATTTATGCATTTGGTGGATCAGCACTAATGGCTTCGGCTTTTTATATTGTGCAAAGAACAAACCAAACTAGACTGTGGTCTAATAAGATGGCTTGGTTTACTTTCTGGATGTGGAATTTAATTATTGTATCTGCAGTAGTTACTCTACCTTTAGGTCTTACTTCTGGTAAGGAATATGCTGAGTTAGAATGGCCAATCGATATTGCCATTACTTTAGCATGGGCCTCATACCTTTATAACTTTATTATGACTATCCATATTCGTGATAGAGACAAAGTGCCACATATCTATGTTGCAAACTGGTTCTTTATTGGAATGATGGCAATGGTTACTTATCTACACGTAGTTAACTCACTAGCTATTCCTGTAGATATGTTTAATTCTTACTCTATCTTCTCTGGTGTGCAAGACGCAATGATCCAGTGGTGGTGGGGTCATAATGCGGTAGGTTTCTTCCTAACGGCTGGTTTCCTTGGCATTATGTATTACTTTATTCCTAAGCAGGCAGAGCGTCCGATTTATTCTTACCGTCTATCGGTAATTCACTTCTGGGCACTAATGTTTGGTTATGTATGGTTAGGTGCTCACCACCTACAATACACAGCTCTACCAGACTGGGCAGGTTCTCTAGGTGCGGTAGTATCGCTTGCGATGATCATTCCATCATGGGGTGGTGCACTAAACGGTATCTTAACTCTATCAGGTGCATGGGATCGCTTACGTGAAGATTACATTCTACGTTTTTTAATTATGTCACTTGCATTCTATGCAATGTCTACATTCGAAGGTCCGGTAATGTCATCTAAGACTGTAAACGCTCTATCACACTATACTGACTGGACAATTGGTCACGTACACTCTGGTGCACTAGGTTGGAACGTTATGGTAGCAGCAGGTGCCTTGTACCATATGACTGAAAAAGTATTTAATGTTAAGCTTTCACAAGGCTTATTAGCAGCTCACTTCTGGACTCATACTATCGGTACGGTTGTATATATCGTAGCTATGTGGGTATCTGGAATCATGCAAGGTCTAATGTGGAGAGCGTACGATGAGTACGGTACTCTAGCTTACACATTTGCTGAATCAGTTGAAGCTATGCATCCTTACTACGTAATGCGTGCATTAGGTGGTGTACTAGTAGTTCTAGGTGCGGTAATGATGTTAATTAACGTTGTGTCAGCTGCTCGCAGATCAACAGCAAACGCATAATTAGGAGGAGATAACAATGGCAAATAACAATGGAAAAGAAAGCTTACAAGTTAAGTTTGAGAAAAACATTTTTGCAATGTATTTGTTTATGGCGCTTTCAGTGTCACTAGCAGGTATCGTTGAAATTGTTCCTCTATTTACTAACCCTGATGCAGTAAAAGACACTGTTGATACTGCAGACGGTAAAAAGAGTCTATTATGGCAAAGACAAGACGGTCAGGCTCTTTCTGACTGGAAGCCAGGCGATGGTGTACGTCCTTTAACAGCTATTGAGGTTGCAGGTCGTGATATCTATCTTCGTGAAGGTTGTTACCTATGTCACTCGCAAATGATTCGTCCATTTAGAGACGAGCTTGAGCGCTATGGTCACTTCTCTTTGGCAGTTGAATCAAAATACGATCACCCATTCCAATGGGGTTCAAAGCGTACTGGTCCTGATCTAGCTCGTCTAGGTGGCAAGTACTCTGATGAATGGCACATTCTGCACATGCGTAATCCGCAAGCAGTTGTACCTGAATCAGTGATGCCTAAGTATCGTTTCTTAGATGATGCAACTGTTAGTGGTGCAACTACGCAAGCACAGATGAGCGCTTTATCTAAAGTTGGCGTTCCATATACTGATGCTGATATTGCAGAAGCTGCGGCACAAGTAGAGGGTAAGACTGAAATGCAAGCAATTGTTGCTTACTTACAGTCGTTAGGTAATATGATTAAATTTGAAGACGGAGTTACATACAGAGAGTAATGACGTTAGTAGATAAAATTGGCGCTACCATAGCAGTTGTAACTTTTTTGTTAATGGTAGCAGCTTATTTTTACGCCTTTAGGCCAAAAAATAAGAAACAATTTGAAGACTTACGTAACTTTGTTAATGACGAAGATTAGAGATAAGAGGAGACAATTATGAGTGAACATAAAAATCCATTCCCAGGTGAAAACAATACTGGTCACTTTTGGGATGACGATCAAGACGTTAGAGAGCTAAATAACCGTCCACCAAGATGGTATATGGCTGCAATGTACATCAGTGCTATTGCGGTTATAGTTTATGCGCTTTATTATCCAGCTATTCCATGGTTAGGTGACAATACTAAAGGTATGGCCAACTGGAGTGCTATTGGCGAGTTAAACGAGAGTGTTGCTGAGTTAGAAAACTATCGTGAAACGCGTTTTGCTGCACAAGAAAAAGCTATCGCAGAATCATCTCTTGAAGAGATTGTATTAGACGATGAGCTAAGAACTTATGCGGTTAAAACTGCTAGAACACTATTTGGTGATAACTGTGCAGCATGTCATGGTGCGGCTGGTCAAGGTAATACTGGCTTCCCAGTACTAGCTGATGATGACTGGTTATTCGGTGGCACACTAGCTAACATTTCATATTCAATTACTAAAGGTCGTAAAGCTTCAATGCCTGGCGCCCTACTTGGTATTACTGAAGCTGAAGCAGGAACTGTTGCTGATTTCTTAATGGGTAACGGTAGCGAAGAAGAAGGCAAGGCTTTATATATGTCTAAAGGCTGTATCGGTTGTCATGGATCTGACCTTAAAGGTAACGTTGCACTTGGTGCTGCAAACCTAGCTGATGGCATCTGGAGATTTAAAGCAGATGATCAAAAAGCATCAATTGTGCGTACAATTATGCACGGTGTAAACCAAGGTCATATGGCTAATACTCAAAACGCTGAAATGCCTGCATTTGGTGGTTCGGGTGTTATTGACGCTAACCAGATCAAAAAACTTGCAGTGTATGTACACCAGTTAGGTGGCGGCGCTCCAGTTGCAGCTAAAAAAGCTTCAACTGATCCTAAGTACACTCCAGTAGAGGCTAAGAGTAATTCTTTTGCAGATGTTATTGCTGCAGCTGAAGCCAACTACAAGAACAACGTAGCACAAAACTACGCTTGGAGAGATACTGGCAAGATGATCAAAGAAGCTAAGAAAACTAAAGATGTAGCACTAGCTAAGAAAGCAAATACTCAAGCAGTAAATGCACTTAGACAAGCATCTGAAGCAGAGGCTGCTGGTCCAAGATTCTAAGAGATAATCTTAGTTTATAAAAATGCCGCTTAAAAGCGGCATTTTTTTTACTTACTTTTTCTCTAAACCATATCTAATGTAGTGGTCTTAATAAATAAAAATTATTTAAATTTTTTCTAAGTAATAATTACCATTATTGGTATAATTCCACTTGTTGCCGAGTTAGCACAGTTGGTAGTGCAACTGATTTGTAATCAGTAGGTCGCCAGTTCGAGTCCGGCACTCGGCACCATAAACATAAAGCCTAAAAATAATTATTATTTTTAGGCTTTTTTATTGCCTTAAATTTTCTTTTTAATAAGCCTTGAAAATAGTTTTTATTTGACTATAATTACCTACACTTATTGCTAGGGGAGAGCTAAACTACGGCCATCTAATGGCCTTAATCAATAAGGCCTGAAAAGCCTTTGGCAATAAGACTAAAAAACTCTTATGAGTTTCTTGAGGAGAGAAGTATTTTTCGATTGTTTTTTATAAAAAACAATCAATTTTAAAAATTTCCAAATTTTTTAATTCTTTGCCTTTGTAAAGGCTAAAAATAGCCATATTTGCCCTAATTTAGTTGAT
>CAYOFV010000014.1:0-26135 GCA_964403565.1 uncultured Piscirickettsiaceae bacterium
TCTCATATGATATTTGGTTATTGTTTAATTAACGATATTATTATATCATCATATAAGGATAGCTAAAAAAGCAATTTAAAACAAATAGCTCATTTTGGCAAAAACTCTATCATTATCTTTATAAGCATTAATAGCGGGGTTGTCTCCACCAATATAATTAATAATACCACCACTCACAGAGGTTTGATCATCCAAAGCATAATCAAGTGAAACTCTAGCAGAGCCGCCATCCTGCATATCTTTACCAAATATACTTGCAGTTGCTAATAAATCCAAAGTTTGATTTAAATATGATTGATTAAAACGTAACACTTGTTGATATTCTTCACGCTCTTTCCAGGCATTGTTTTGCGTATATATATTAGTATCATAATTATCAATTACTCTATACGCTATTTCATAAGATAATGATCCATCGTTTATGCCACTATATTCAAACCCTAACAACAAATCTGTTCTTGCTTTTGTATCAATAACATTGTAATACTTAATTGCATCAAAATAAGCTGCCTCAGCCTTAAATAAATAACTATCAATTACTTGATTGTATGCCGCACCAAACATTTTTGACTTGTTATCATATTGTAAAACATCGCTACTATCTAGATAAGCCTTGTCAATATAGGTATCAGCAAAATACAAACCGAAATCATAACCTTTAAATACGCCAGCAAGACTAAGCGCTACACCAGTGTTGTCCAAACTATCGCCAGGCTTGTTGGTAGCCTTGTCTGCACTAGATTTAAAATCAGATCCAGATTTAGGCACCTTAGTAAAACGATTCTCATGCAGTGCAATCATCGATAGGTTTAAATCATCAAAATAATAATCCAACTTGCTCATGACTCTACCTAGGCGAAGGTTTTTAATATCCACCAAGCCTGGAGTGCGATTATCAAGTGGATTTAAAATATCAGTGACACGAATTGAATCTGACTTTCCCCAAACCACAATTTGACGTCCAACTTTAAAGTCTAGCGCTGAATTAATACTGCCTTCAATACTTAATTCATTCAGGTTAATTTCGCTTTGATAGCCACTAGGTGTTGTTGTGTAATTACTCAGACCAGTGTCAAAAATAAAATCATGGTAGCCTTTTAAATTACCTTTAATCTTATTACCATTATCTAGCTTATATTCACCAATAATATCTATTAGGGTTTTTAATGAAGATAGGTCTTTGTCATTACTAATATTGTAATGCGCTTCTAAATCTATCGATCCATACAATGTGCCTTTTACATCTACCGCATCATGAGTTTCAATTTCAATGATAGGGCCGTCAAACCCCTCGTCATCAAACCCATCTTCTGCATTTAATGTAAGCGATATGGCGAGCGCAATACCAACAACCAGTTGTTTCATTGTCTACAGGCCTTTTTCAATTGCGCGAATGGTAAACACGTCGTCTTTAATTGGCTTGTTAATTTCAACATCGGAATTAGTTAGAATGGTTTTATGCAAAGTTTTCTTGCCTTGCTTGGTTGTCATGGTGGTTTGCATGGCCACCCAAATGCCATCAATTTTCTTCATTTTTCGAACGTCCATATATTTCACTCGTTTGGCCTTTTTAAGATAGAACTTAGCACGTGTTAATACATGGTTATCCTTACGCACATACAGGACGCTTTTGGTATAACCTGTTTCATCGATTACTGCTTGATTGACAGGTAAAGACTCAATTACCCACACCTGTTCATTGCCACCTTTGCGCTTAACTACAGCCTCTTTTAAAAGCTTAAATGTATAGTCATCCAATTCTTTGTCGGTCATGTCTGAGTATGAAAAATCACTGCCCATAAAAGCAGCGTCTTTGTCACTAGCAGGAATACGTTTGGTTTTTTTAAGTGCTGGCAAATACATCCACTGATCATCATCTTTATCATCACCACTATAGTCATAAGTTAAGAACGCTGTATTTTTAACATCACCTGGTGATAAGAAAAAAATAGTTTTATGTTCAGTATTCGCATCAATATCTTTAGAAAAAGTACGCATTTGTCTATTTCTTTGCTTGCCTTTTTTATCAATCAATGTCATCTGCATGGTTGAGATCACACTAGATCCATCATCACGCGCATCCGCTTTTTCCATGATTTCTCTGGCCTGATTGCTGGCAAAGACACTTGTTACAATCAACGGCATTACCAATGTGCTTAATAATATTTTTTTCATTACAAATCTCCTTTGTTGTGAATCATTAATTTCATGATGGCTGGCACCAAGAAAAAATCGGCCATTAAAGCAATAAAGATAGCTGTGGCCGTTAAAACGCCAAAATTAAACATTGAACTCATAGAGGCAAACAGTAACACTAAAAACCCAACTGACAAGACAATTGAAGTAACCACAATGGCTCTTCCGGTACCCATCAGTGTTAACCTGACTGCTTTATCCACATCATTAAATTCAAGTTCATAGCGCCTAAAATTATGCATGAAGTGCACCGTATCATCCACAGCCAATCCGAGCGCAATAGCACCAATTAGCATGGTGAACATGTCTAGCGGCATATCAAAAATAACCATAACAGTTGACAAGAATAAAATTGGTAACATGTTTGGAATCATGCTAATGAGTCCAATTTTGATACTACCAACTAACACAATCATCATTACAGAAATTAAGCCAAAAGCAATGACATAACTAATCGCACTAGAATAAATAGATTTTTGCATAATAATTGCCAATAATGTTGATATGCCCGTTAAAGACACACTGGCAACACCATCAAATTCTTGATCAAGCTTGGTTTGAATTTGCGCTATCATTTGATTGTATTTCATGGCCTCAACATACGGCACTTTCACCGTGATACGCGCCTTGGAAAAATCAGAACTAACAAAGTCTTGTAAGTCATCACTGCCACTATTTTCAAACAAGAACAGCTCTTGTGCTATTAGATCTCTATCTTGTGGAATATTGTAAAAATCAGACCTGTTTTCATTTAGTGCTTTGTTGGTTTCTTTCACTACATCAACCAAACTTAGCGTTTTACCAACAAAATAATCCTGGGTTTGAATGCTGTTCAAATAACTACTAACGACTTCAATTTTATTTAGAATGGTTGGGTCGTATAGGCCGTTTTCTTTACCAGTATCAACAATTACTTCTAACGTTATTGATCCTTTAAGCTTATCATCCACTGTCTCTGTGGCTACTCTTGAAGGGTGATCTTGTGGAAACCATAATAATGGAAAGTGAGAAAATTTAAGCTGAGAGGCAAAGAAAATAGCCATCACAATCATTATTGAACTAACAGCAACAATTGTCTTTGGATATCCAGTTGCAATATGACTGATGCCTAATAAGGCTTTATCCATTGTTGTGTGCTCTTGTGCATCACTCTTAGAAGACTTAACTTTAATTTTTATGCTGCTAATAAGTGCCGGCAACAATACCAAAGTGAACAAAAGACCAATTAAAACACCACTACTGGCAAATACACCAAGGTCTGCCACTGGTGATAATTCTGAAAAAGAAAAAGACCACAATCCTGCAGCTGTTGTCACAGAGGTCATCACAATGGCCAGGCCAGAGTGCCCCATGGCGTAGCGTAGAGAGCCTTTAACATTGCTTGTTTTACCAAAATCTTTATAAAAAATCGCCAATAAATGTATAGCGCCACCAGTAATCACCGCAAGCAAAAACGACGGCATAATTTGAGTCACAATCGTAAATGGCGTGCCAGTTATAGACATTAGAGATAGCGTAACGACAATGGTGAAAATAACGGAAACTAATGGCAAAAATACACCTGATACTCTTCTGAACAATAAAGCCAACACAATGATTATCATAACCATCATTTTTTGAATAAAGCTCTTGGTATCTGCTTGCATACTCTGTTTAAGCGTGCCAGCAATAACTGCAGAGCCTGTTAGATATGTATCAAAATTATCCGCTTGAAAATCTTTAATAATTTCTTGGGTTTTTCTTACAATAACTGTATTTTCAGCATCACTCAGATACAATTGAGGCTCTGAGAATGTCTCGCTATCTTCAAATTCATCTTCTTCATCAACAACAATTAAATCGCCATTAACGTCAAACGATGAATAAGTTTGTGTATCAATTACAATCGTAGTAAAGGTCTGATCCTCACTATAAAGGAGGTTTTTAAATAATGGATTATTAAGTGCTCTTTGCTTTTGCGGGTTGATTTGTGATTGTGTTTTTGGCAATTCTTCAAACAAGTCTTCAACAACCAAACTGTCTTGATTGCCATAAGTATTTCTAGCATTAATCAAAGAGTTAACTTCTTCAATATATGGCAGCTCATTCTCAAGTTTTTTGTGTAATTTTTCTAATTTTTTTAAAAAGCCAAGATCAAAAATATTATCGGTTTTAATTGCAATTAATAACTTTTCATCACGCCCAAACTGATCACGAAATTCATCATACGCCACACGCATAGGGTCGGTCTTATGCAAAAACCCCTCAGTTGAGGTATCCATAGTAAGCTTTGGCAATTGAGATGCAAATGCCAACACTAACAACAGTATGGCTACAATAATTTTTTTACTATTTTCAAATATTAAATCTGAAAAACTTTCAAATTTTCTTTCACTACGCACTCGCCAATTCATAATATATTAAGACCGTATTAATTAATAAAACATACTACCATCGGTATGCTGTTGTTTGTTAGTTACTTATAACTACCCAAAATAAAGAATTGTAATAAAACCAATTAAATCAGTCAAGTAAATTTTTTAGATGATGTTAATCGAAAAAGTTAATAAATTCTCCACCAATATTTTTTTAAATTTTTATTACTCTCAAGAATTTTTTCAAGATTTTTAGTGCTGCTTTTATCAACTAGAGCACTCTCGCAATCGAGAAACTGGTATTAGTGGATTAGGCTTGGCCATTGTTAATTAAATTATTACCGACAAGAAATGGAAGCTTAATATGTCACCTTTATATACAGGCGACACAATGATAGGCATTATAATTAAAACTTAATATGGTGTCGAAGGTCGGAGTCGAACCGACACGGCCAAGGCCACAGCCCCCTCAAGGCTGCGTGTCTACCAATTCCACCACTCCGACGGAAATTTATTTACTTGGAATGTCGCTTGTATCGCTATTATCAGCAGGTATAGATACAGGGGCCAATTCTGGCACATCCGATACTGAAGGAGATTGAACAGCTTGTTTTACTACACTTTGATTCTGAGATTCATCAGTATTGTCATTTGTAGCTAGATACGCCAATGACAAACTAGTGATAAAAAAACCAAGTGCTAAAGACGCTGTAAGTTTATATAAAAACGAATTAGCACCACGAGCGCCAAAAACCGAACCCGCTGCACCCGAGCCAAATGCTGCTCCAGCATCTGCACCCTTGCCGTGCTGCATTAAAATAAGTGCGATTAGGCCCAGCGCCAATAGCACGTGAATAATTAATATAACTTGGAATGACATTGCTTAACCCGCTTTACAAATTTGTAAGAAATCCTCAGCTTTAAGAGATGCGCCACCAATTAGACCGCCATCAATATCTTCACAAGCTATAAGTTCAGCTGCATTTGCAGGATTCATACTACCGCCATACAGAATTGGTGTGTTTTGTGCAATATTTGTATCAAATTTAGCTAACATAGAGCGAATAAACGCATGGGTTTCTTGTGCTTGTTCTGGAGTTGCAGTAACGCCTGTGCCAATCGCCCAAACTGGCTCATAAGCAATAATAATCTTATTAAAAGATTCAATTCCACACTTGTCTATAACCGCTTGAATTTGTCTTGAAACTACAGCTTCAGTTTTGCCAGACTCTCTTTCCTCTAATAACTCGCCAATACAGAAAAGAGCTGTAAGACCATTATCGATAACTGTTTGCACCTTGTTTGCAACATCTTCATCAGACTCACCATACATGGTTCTACGCTCAGAGTGACCAACAATTACATACTCTGCACCAAAATCTTTAATCATGTCTGCACTCACCTCTCCAGTATGTGCACCTGATGGGTGGATACTAATAGTCTGTGCACCAAGATGAACTTGTGAATGAGTAATTAAAGCCTCAACTTGAGATAAGTACGGAAAAGGACTACATACAATAACCTTTGATTCAACATCCGACATACCTGAAAGAATGCCCATAACTAATGTACTAACCGCTTCTTTTGAAGCGTTCATTTTCCAATTACCTGCAACTATTGTTTGACGCATAATATTTCTCTTCAATAAAAATGGCAAATGTTACGCTAATTAAGCGTAAAAATCAATTGTTAGATTGTTCTTAATGTGCTGACTTTGAGCCAAAATAAAGCGCCAAAGAAACTAGTAAAATTCCAATAGAAAAATACACCAGGTCTAGTGCACCAGTAAATGACATAGCCAAAGACACTTCAAAAAAAGTTACAACAAGTATCATAAGTATTACTTTTGCCAACTTAGATTTAAGATCGTCAAGGGAGTTTATAACCAACACTTTAGAGGATTGTCCAGATTCTTTAGCTTCATCAATATCGCTAATAAACAACTCATACAAGCCTAGGGCAAAAATTAATAAAATTGTTGCTAATAAAAACCCATCAATCGACCCAACAGTGTGAGCCACCATCTCAACCTTTAACTCTTTTCTTGCCTCGGGAGCGGCAGATAAATAATCTCCAGCATGTGATAATAAATTAGCAACATCAACAGCTGTTAATACAAATAACAACATTGACAACAATAATGATGCTATAACCGCTGCAAGCACCATATGCCTTGAGCCCCACAATAGTTTTTCAAAATATTTTTCTACTAAATTCATCTGTCATGTGTTTATAAAATATAATGCTTTAGTATATCATTAACGTATTTTGATTTATTAACTTATGTCGCTAACCTGGTCCAAATGTTTAAACACCCTTAGAGACGAAATTTCTCTTAGTGAATATAGTGTTTGGGTCCAACCTCTTAAAGCGATTGAAGATAAATCAAACCTAAATATTCTTGCGCCCAATAAACAGACCCTAAATTATATTAATAAAAACCTCAAGCCTCAAATCAAGGCTGCTATTAATAAACACAACAAAAAACTTAAAGTATTTATTGGTGTTGCTCCAGATTCAAACAAACCAAGCAACAAACCTCACACTGCAAAGTTATTTGAAGATTACACTTTTGATAATCTTGTTTTAGGTAATGCAAATCAAATGGCATATGGCGCCACCCGTCAAATTGCTGAAGATATTAATGCTTCAATTTTTAATCCATTTATTATTTACGGTGGATCGGGGCTTGGTAAAACCCACCTAATGCAAGCAGCTGGTCATCTAGCTTTAGAAAAAAATTCTGCAATTAAGGTTATTTATCTACCGCTTATGGATTTTGTTAGAAATATAACCTCTAGCCTTAGACACAACACAATTGAAGAAATTAAAGCATATTATCAATCTGCAGACCTTTTGTTGGTTGACGATATACATCTAATTGCAGGTAAGGAAAAGTCTCAAGAAGAGTTTTTTCATATTTTTAACTTTTTATTTAGCTCTAAAAAACAAATTATATTTACTTGTGATCAGCCGCCTAAAAATATAAAAAGCTTAGAAGAAAGGTTAAAAACCAGATTTGCACAAGGTTTAAACTTACATCTTAGTCCGCCAGAATTAGAAATGCGCGCTGCAATTTTATTAAAAAAAGCACAAAACAAAAAACTAAACATTAATTTAAACGAAGATATGGCTTTGTATATTGCTGGACATATAACTTCTAATGTTAGAGATTTAGAGGGTGCCTTGCTTAAACTTAAAGCATTTGTTGATTTTTCTAAACTATCTGAGCTTGTTATTACAAAAGAAGTAATTGATACAGCTTTAAGTGATTTAATAAAACCTCAAATTAGAAATATAGAAGTTAACGATATTCAAAAAGAAGTAGCTAAACATTATGCTGTAACTATATCTGATCTTAGTTCTAAAAGTAGAAAACAACATATAGTTTTAGCAAGACAAATAGCAATATTTATTTGCCATGAGCTTACAAATTTATCTCTTGCAAATATTGGAAAACATTTTGGAAAAAGAGATCATTCCACAATTCTGCACGCTATTAATAAAATAAAAAAATCTATCGAAGAATCAAGTGATATAAAGAATGATTACGATTTAATCAAACTTAAATTAGCTAATTTATAAACACTTTACACATAAGGTTTTCCAACCATATGTGGATAAGTTTTATAACTTTTGATATTAACAAAATATATAAACATTTAAACAATTTTTTACATAAAATATAAGCATGATTATCAACAGGTTAATTTATTGTTTTTTAAATAAAAATTTAACTTTTCAACAATAAAACACTACACTAATAATAACAATAATTTTTAATTAAAAGATTTTTCAACTATGAATACACAACTTAGCGTTAAAGAATTACTTGAACCATTACAAACAGTAATTGGTGTTGTTGAAAAAAAACAAACTCTACCTATACTTTCTCATGTTTTAATTAACTTACAAAACAACTTATTAACACTTACAACTACTGATATGGAAATTGAGATTAAAGCTTCTCAAAAAGTATTAGCAAGTGAAGATATTAGTTTTACAATTTATGCAAAAGATTTAATTGACATAATTAGAAAACTACCAGAAGAAACTCTTATAGAGTTTATAGTTGAAGAAAATAAAGTTTATATAAAAACAAATAAAAATTCTTTCGAACTAAATACATTTAACACTCAAGATTTTCCAGCTTTGCCAAGGGTTGAAGAATCTGACGTTGTTCGTATAAAACGTAATACATTAAAAGAACTTATTGAAAACACTGCTTTTTCAATGGGTAATCAAGATATAAGAGCTTATCTAAACGGTTTATATTTTGAAGTTAATCAAAATACTATTACTGTAGTTGCAACAGATGGACATAGATTATCTATTGGTGAAGTTAAACAAGAAAATAATTCAACAACTAATAAAAATGTAATCCTGCCAAGAAAAGCAGTACTTGAACTTACTAAACTTTTAAATAAAAATGAACACAATGAAGTTGATATTCATTTATCAGACAATTATTTTTATTTAATTAGTGATAACACAACAATTATTTCCAGACTTATTGATGGTAATTTTCCAAACTACTCACAAGTAATTCCTTCAGATTTTACAAATACAATTGAAATTGATAGATTAGAATTTTTAACAGCACTTCAACAAGCATCAATCTTTGTAGATGAACGCACCAAAGGGGTTAAATTAGTATTTAAAAATTCTGAATTAGATATATTTTCACACTCAGAACGTGGACAAGCTAAAACCCAAATCTCTACTAAAAACTTTGATCAAGAAATTGAAATAGCTTTTAATATTCATTATTTAATTTCTATTTTAGAAAAACTAACAACTGATAAGATTAATATGATTGTTCCAGGTGGTGAAAATCAATCTTGTTTACTAACAAGTATTAATGATGAAACTTATCAATATGTTGTTATGCCTATGCGTATCTAATTAATAATTTTGCCAATAAAAATATGGCTATTATTAATAAACTAGCAATAAATCAATTTCGTAATCTTAACAATCAATTAATTGAACCATCTACTGGTATCAATGTTTTTATTGGTAATAATGCTCAAGGTAAAACAAATTTTATAGAATCTATATATTATCTTGCACACAATAGATCTTTCAAAACTAAATCTATTAAAGAAGTTGTAAACTCTAATTTTAATAATTTTCAAATTGTTGCCTATATTGATAATACAAAGGTAAATTTTGAAAAATCCAAATCAAAAACTAATATAAATATTGATAATTTAAAAGTTAAAAATACATCTGATATTACTAAAAAATTACCAATTCAAATAATAACTCCAGATAAAGGTTTTGTTGTTGGTGGGAGTCCAAAAAATAAAAGATCTTATCTAGATTGGGGTGTGTTTCACGTGGAACCAGAGTTTTTAGATAAATATAAAACTTACAATAAAATCTTAAAAAATATAAATTTACTATTAAGTAATAATAGTACCAATGAACTTGATTTTTGGTTTTTAGAATTAGCAAAAACCAATAGTATTATTAATAAATTTAGAATAAATTATTTAAAACAATTATTTAGTATTCAAAACAAAGATGTTGAGAATTTAACTAAATTAGAAAAAACAATTAGTGAATTTAAATATAAATATATATCAGGATGGCCAAAAGAAGTAGATGGATCCGATAGTTCAAGTATTTATAATTATTTATTAAAAAATAAAAACTATTTATTAAAAAACAAATATCTAAATTATGGATTACATAAAGCCAATATTGATTTTTATTTAGGTGATAGATCAGAAAACTATTTATCTAGAGGTGAACAAAAAACTTTATCCATTTTATTTTGGTTAACCCAAGTGTTAATGTTGATAGAAAACAACATAAAACCGATTGTACTTATTGATGATATTTCATCAGAATTAGATAATGAGAAAATTAGAATAATTTTGGATTATTTATACAAATTAAACATACAAGTATTTATTACAAATATTGATCAAAACAATGAGTTAATTAACTATAAAAATGTAAAAATTTTTAGTATTAATAATGGTGAGATAAAAATATAAATTTTATTTTACTAAAAACCTCTATAAACCCCAGTATATCAACAAATACAAGTATAGTTAAATTTAGTAAAAAACTTTAGCCAAACCCTGTTAAATTCATAGTTCGTGGTATAATAAATTTATTTTTTTCAAGCACTTATGTCTGAAGAACAATCACAAGAATACCAAGCCTCCAATATTAAAGTTTTAAAAGGGTTAGATGCTGTTAGAAAACGACCTGGAATGTACATTGGAGATACTGATGATGGAACTGGTTTACATCATATGGTATTTGAGGTTGTTGACAATGCAATTGATGAAGCTTTAGCTGGTCATTGTTCTAGTATTAATATTGCTATTCATGAAGATCAATCTGTATCTGTTACAGATGATGGTCGAGGTATTCCTGTTGATATCCATCCTGAAGAAGGTGTTTCTGCTGCAGAAGTAATTATGACAGTACTGCATGCAGGTGGTAAATTCGATGATAATTCTTATAAAGTTTCAGGCGGTCTTCACGGTGTAGGTGTTTCAGTTGTTAATGCTTTAAGTGAGTGGGTTAAATTAACCGTTCATCGTAATGGTGAAGTTCATGAGCAAAGCTATACATTAGGTGTGCCAGATGAGCCAATGAAAGTTACCGGTAAAACAGATATTACTGGAACCACTATTCACTTTAAACCTTCACATGATGTATTTACTATTACAGAATTTAAATATGAAACATTGGCGAACCGTGTTCGTGAATTATCATTCTTAAATTCTGGTGTTCATATTGAAATTGAAGAAAAAGCAACAGATAATAAGGATGTTTTTGAATACGAAGGCGGTATTAAAGCTTTTGTTGAGCATTTAAATAAAGCCAAAACCCCAATCCATTCAGATATTATTTCAATATCAGCTGAACGTGATGATATTACAATTGATGTTGCTTTGCAGTGGTCTGATGCTTATCAAGAAAGTATTTATTGTTTTACTAATAATATTCCACAACGTGATGGTGGATCGCACTTAGCGGGTTTTAGAGGAGCATTAACCAGAACACTTAATAGTTATATTGATAGCTCTGGTATGGCTAAAAAAGAAAAAGCCTCGATTACTGGAGAAGATACACGTGAGGGTCTTACAGCAATTATCTCTGTTAAAGTTCCAGATCCTAAATTCTCTTCTCAAACAAAAGATAAATTAGTTTCAAGTGAAGTTCGTGCTCCAGTTGAATCAGCTCTTAATGAGAAACTTGGTGATTATTTATTAGAAAACCCTACAGAAGCAAAAATTATTGTTGGGAAGATTTTAGAGGCTTCGAGAGCTCGTAATGCGGCGCGAAAAGCAAGAGAGATGACCCGTCGTAAGGGTGCACTTGATATCGCCGGATTACCGGGAAAATTGAGCGACTGCCAAACAAAAGATCCTGCTGAAAGTGAAATTTTTCTAGTTGAGGGTGATTCAGCCGGTGGATCTGCTAAACAAGGTCGTGATCGACGCACTCAAGCAATTCTACCTCTTAAAGGTAAGATTTTAAATGTTGAAAAAGCTAGATTTGAAAAAATGCTATCTTCAGCCGAAGTTGGAACATTAATTACAGCACTTGGTTGTGGTATTGGCAAAGATGAGTATGATATTGAAAAATTACGTTATCATAAAATTGTTATCATGACCGATGCTGATGTTGATGGTGCGCATATTCGTACTTTATTATTAACATTCTTCTATCGTTATTTACCTGAACTGGTTGAAAAAGGATATTTATATATCGCCCAACCACCGCTTTATAAAATTAAAAAAGGCAAACAGGAGCGTTATTTAAAAGACGATGTTGAGCTTAATGAGTATTTATTACAAGAAGCTATTAATGAAGCACATCTATATAGTAATTCAGACTCTCCAGCAATATCTGGTGTTGCACTAGAGCAGGCGTTTAAAGATTATTATGCAGTAGGTAGTATTATTGATAAATTATCAAATAGATATAATTCAAATCTTTTAAAAGCTATAACTCAACTAGGTGCTGTTAGTGATTTGAATAACACTAAATCAATGAACAAATGGTGTGATGATTTAACAGAACTGTTAAATCAAGACCTTACCCCGACTGAAAAACACACTATTGAATACGCTAACAATGAAATTACTCATAGTTTAAGTGTGTATGGGGTAGAAACAGATAGAGCAGTTTTAGGGTCTAGCTTTTTTGATTCTAGTGACTATCAAACAATAAAAGATTTTTCTGAACAAGTAGAAAGTGTAATTACTGATGATTCGTATGTTGAGAAAAAAACCAAAATCCAAAAAGTTAAAAACTTCCAGCAAGTTGTTAGCTTTTTAGTTGAAGATGCAAAGAAGGGTCAAAGCTTCCAGCGTTATAAAGGACTGGGTGAAATGAATCCAGAGCAGTTATGGGAAACCACAATGGACCCAGAAACTAGAATTATGTTAAAGGTTAAAATTGAAGATGCAATTGCAGCCGATGAAGTATTCTCAACCCTTATGGGTGACGAGGTCGAACCGCGTAGAAACTTTATTGAAGACAATGCTCTTAGTGTTGATAACCTAGATTTTTAATATATTTATATAAGGAGATATAATATGTCTAAACAACATCCTGTAGTTGCAGTAACCGGTTCATCTGGTGCTGGTACAACTTTTGTAAAAAGAGCATTTGAGAAAATTTTTGATGCAAAAAATCTTAATGTATCAGTAGTTGAAGGTGATAGCTTTCATAAATTTGAACGCGCTGATATGAAAGTAGAGGTTGAGAAATCGCGTGCCGCTGGCAAAGTATTAACGCATTTTTCAGAAAATGCAAACCATTTTGATAAATTAGAAGCACTTTTTAAGCAGTATGGTCAAGATGGCACAGGACAAAAGCGTTATTATATTCATTCAGACGAAGAGGCGGTTGAGCATAATGCACGTTTAGGTACAAACCTAGAGCCAGGACAATTTACTCTATGGGAAGATATTGAAACAGGTACAGACTTAATGTTTTATGAAGGTCTGCACGGTGGTGTTAAAACTCCAAATGCAGATGTTGCTTCACAAGTTGATTTGCTTGTAGGTGTTGTACCAGCAGTAAATATTGAGTGGATTCAAAAAATTCATCGTGACACTTCTGAGCGTCCATATACGCCAGAGCAGGTTGCTGAAATTATTCTTGATCGTATGCCGGATTATGTAGAGTTTATTACTCCTCAGTTTGACAACACCCATATTAATTTCCACCGCATCCCGCTTGTGGATACATCTAATCCATTTAGTGGACAAGCAGTTCCAGCACCAGAGGATTCTCTAGTGGTTACAACTGTACGTATTGATGGTGTTGATCTTAAGTCTGTTGCAGACGCACTACCAGCAGATGCAATGGCATTTATGCAAAATGATAATACTCTAGTATATAAGGGTAGTTACATGGTTGATGTAATGGATCAAATGCTTACACCTATTATTGGTGACTTAATGGCAAAATAATCTAATTGCAATATAAAAAAAACCCTAGTTAAATAACTAGGGTTTTTTTGTTTTATAACCAGCAATATATAACCAGGTTTAAAAAACTACAAGCATTACTTAATAACAATATTTACTAACTTATTAGGCACAACAATAACTTTAACAATATTTTTATCTGCAGTAAATTTAGCAACATTTTCATCGTCTAAAGCTAATTGCTCAATGGTTTTATTGTCAGCACCTGCTGAGCACATAATCTTGGCGCGTAATTTACCGTTTACTTGAACAATAATTTGCACCTCGTCTTGTTCTAAAGCATCTTTATCAACCTGTGGCCAAGCGCTATTTACAATCGCACCATCATTACCTAATTCGTTATATAAGTAATGACATATATGTGGGGTAATAGGACTTAAAGTTTTAAGAATAATATCAATTGCTTCACTGCGAATTGCTAATGAGTTGTTATCGGTTTTATTAAACTTAATTGCAGCATTGGTGAGCTCCATAAGAGCGGCAATTGCTGTGTTGAGTGAATGCCTTCTGGATATGTCGTCAGTTATCTTTGCAAGCGTTTGATGAACTTTTCTTCTAAAGTCTTTTTGCTCACCATTAAGAGGAGTATTGTCAAAACCATTGGGTATTGATCCGTTTGTATCTTGAATAAAAGTATGAACTAGTCGATACACTTTATTTACAAATCTATGCGACCCTTCTAAGCCTGAATCACTCCATTCAAGGTCTTGTGTAGGTGGTGCGGCAAAAAGAATAAATAGACGCACGGTGTCAGCACCGTATTTGGCTATCATTTCCTGTGGATCAACCGTATTGCCTTTTGACTTACTCATTTTTGCGCCATCTTTTAATACCATGCCTTGAGTAAGTAGGTTTTTAAATGGTTCGTCGTTGTTTATTAAGTCTTCATCACGTAAAAGCTTGTTAAAAAATCTAGCATAAAGTAGGTGTAAAATTGCATGTTCAATTCCGCCAATATATTGATCAACTCCGCCTTTTAACCAGTAATTAGCACGATCATCTAGCATTGCTTTGTCATTATCTTTACATGCGTATCTAGCAAAATACCAAGATGATTCAAAAAATGTATCAAATGTGTCAGTTTCACGCTGTGCTTTACCGCCGCATTTAGGGCAAGTGGTATTATAAAACTCAGGCATTTTTTTGATCGGAGAGCCCACACCATCGAATTCAACCTCTTCTGGAAGAACAACAGGCAAGTCTTTTTCTGGAACACTAACTGCACCACAATCAGGACAGTTGATAATAGGAATAGGACAACCCCAATAACGCTGGCGAGAAACCCCCCAGTCGCGCAATCTGTAGTTTGTTTGTCTTAAGCCTTTTTTGTCTTGTTCTAGTTTGTCGGCAATAGCGTCAAACGCTTGAGAGAAGCTCAAACCATTAAACTCACCAGAGTTAAACAATACACCTTTGTCTGTATATGCGCATTCTGATGTATCAACATCATCATTTTCAGGCTTGATTACATTTTTAATAGTTATTCCGTATTTTTTTGCAAAGTCGTAGTCACGCTCATCGTGTGCAGGAACACTCATAACTGCTCCGGTGCCATAACCCATAAGCACAAAGTTAGCTATCCATATTTCAACTTCATCTCCTGTAATTGGGTGAGAACACTTAAACCCTGAATTAATACCTTTCTTTTCCATGGTTTCCATTGCAGCTTCAGAGGTTTTCATGGTTCTACATTCTTCAATAAAGTCTTGTATTTCTTTATTGTTTTTTCCTGCTTCAAGAGCAAGCGGGTGTTCACTAGCAATAGCTAGATAGGTAACACCCATAAGAGTATCTGGTCTTGTAGTGTAGACTTTAAGAGGCTCTTTGTTTGGCATAGCAAAATCAATTTCTAAACCAATTGATTTTCCAATCCAGTTTTTTTGCATGGTTTTAACAGCTTCAGGCCAACCATCAAGTTTGTCTAGATCTCCTAGTAGCTCATCAGCATAATCAGTAATGCGCATAAAATATTGAGCAATTTCTTTTTTCTCAATTAGAGCATCTGACCTCCAGCCCCTGCCATCAATTACTTGCTCATTGGCAAGTACAGTTTGATCTACTGGATCCCAGTTAACAATGGCATTTTTCTTATAAACCAAACCTTTGTCAAATAAACGAGTGAACAGCCACTGTTCCCATTTGTAATATTTTGGATGACAAGTTGCAACTTCACGCGACCAATCGTAGCCAAAGCCAAGCTGAATCAGCTGGTTTTTCATATATTCTATATTGGCATAAGTCCATTTAGCAGGGGCCACTTTGTTTTTAAGTGCTGCATTTTCAGCTGGCAGGCCAAACGCATCCCAGCCAATTGGTTGCATTACATTTTTGCCTTGCATTTTTTGAAAGCGACTTACAACATCGCCAATAGAATAATTACGTACATGACCCATGTGAAGCTTGCCAGATGGGTACGGAAACATACTTAAACAGTAATATTTTTCTTTTTCATTGTCTTCAACTACGGTAAATGAGTTGTTTTCAATCCAGTAGTTTTGTGCTTGTTGCTCTATATTTTTTGCGTTATATTCTTGTTGCATGGTTTTGTATTAAAAAATAGGGTTATTTACAACCTGTATCACATTGAGATATATTAGAATTTAACTCTAAAGTTCCAACTAATTCATTAATATTGTTAATATTGTTGTTTGTTAAGTAGTTGCTAATACCGGTATTAATTTTATTGCAAATTAGTGGATCATAAAATAACGCAGTGCCAACACCAACAGTTGAAGCACCTGCAATAATAAACTCAATTGCATCTTCAGCTGACGTGATTCCACCTTGTCCAATAATAGGGATATTGTAGAGTTTACTTACTTGATAGACCTGGTGAACCTTAAGAAGAGCCACCGGTTTGATAGCAGGGCCAGACAAACCTCCCTGGTTATTGCCAATAATTGGCTTTCTAGAATTAATATCAATTGCCATTCCCATTAGGGTGTTAATAACAGCCAAACCATCCGTACCCGCATCTATACATTTTTGCGCACTGTTAGCAATGTCAGTTTGGTTTGGAGATAGTTTAGTAATAATGGGTTTTGTAGTGTTTTTGCGACAAATATCTACAACTCTGTATGACATATCTGGATCGTTGCCGAACGCAACGCCACCTTCTTTAACATTTGGGCAAGAAATATTTATTTCAATGGCATCAATGTCGCTATCATCAAAACGTTTGGCAATTTCACCGTAATCCTCAACAGATGAGCCAGAAATATTTATAAAAAACTTAGTTTCTGACTTATCAAGCTCTGGAAGAATTTCATTGATTACTTTATCAGCGCCAGGATTTTGTAATCCAATTGCATTAATCATGCCATTAGGAGTTTCAATTACGCGATGTGGAGTGTTTCCAAGTCGTGGTTCTAGTGTTGTGCCTTTAAGGCAAATAGCACCAACGTCAGTATTGGAAAAACCTTCAATACGAGTATATTCCTCGCCAAAGCCAACGCAGCCAGAAAGCAAAACGATAGGTGAGTTAAGCTCAATGCCGCAGTATGTGGTTTTTAAGTTATTATGCATGCGCATTATTATACGGTAAAGAGCTTAAGATTTTTATATCCATGCTAAGTGTAAAATAGCCCCATGAAGGGAATATTTATAACCGGAAGTAGTACAGGTGTTGGTAAAACTTTTATCGCACTTAGAATCGTTAAAATTCTTAGCTCTATGTTTGATGTATCTGTACGCAAGCCCATTGAATCTGATTGTACGCAAAGTGGTGAGGAGTTAATTCCTAAAGATGCCCTGTTATTACAACAAGCTGAAGGCAATACGGAAAGTATAGATATTGTTTGTAAATACAAGTTTAGTCAATGCTCTAGTCCGGAAAAAGCTGCTAATGATGAAGATCAGAATATCGACCTATTAAGTTTGGTTGAAGCTTGCAAGGGTGGCAATGGGTTTAAAGTTATTGAGGGTGCAGGAGGTATATATTCTCCCATAGCATCATCGACTTTAAATAGCGACCTTGCAAAAGAGCTAGAGCTTCCTATTATTTTAGTTGTTAAGGATGAGCTTGGTGCAATTAACCAAGCGCTAATGGCAGATAATGCAGCTAAAAACGAAGGGTTGGAGGTTTTGGCAATTGTGCTTAATCAGATTGATAAAAATGATTTAAATAATGCTGATGCTATCCGGTCTTATACCGACACCAAAGTGCTAGAGTTTAACGACAAGCCAACAGACTTTGAGAATAGTTTCTTAAAGTTAATCAAGTAAAGTTAAATTAGGCTTGGCTTGTTGCGCAGAGTCTGAGGCTTTTTTAACTTCAAAAAACATGCCCTCTCCATTCTCTATAGCATAAATGCTTGAAACAGCAAGTATTGGGACAAATATACTTTGTGAAACCCCGCCAAAGCGCGCTTTAAAGCTTATGTGTTCTAAATCTATAACAAGGCTATTGGTGGCGCCTGAGCTAATATTAAGGACAATTTTATTATCTTTAATATACTCAGTTGGAACGCTTACACCGTCTTGAGTGCAATCAACTAATATGTGAGCGCTCAGCCCCGAATCTTCCATCCACTGGTGGTATGCTTGAATTAGATAAGGAGCTACTGAATTCAATTAAATATTAATTGTATTCTTTTTCGCAATCAGTTAATGAAAGCTGAAAACTTTCTTTATTGAATAGTCTATTTGCATAATCCATAATTGGTTTTGATTTTGCGCCTAGATCAATATCTAGCTTTTTAAGTCTCCAAAGAAGCGGGGCTAAACAAGCGTCAACCGCGCCCATTTCTTCAGCTTTAAAGTATGGCTGAAAAGCAAACAATGGAGTCAATTCTATAAGGTTGCTCTTAAGGGTCTTACGAGCTTCATCTGCAGCTTTTTTACTACCGTTTTCAATAGCATTAACTAATTCAAACCAACAGCCAGGAGCACGAGTAAATCTGTAGATTAACAAGCGTTTTTCAGCTTTTTCAATAGGATCCACTGGTAATAATGGAGGAAACGGAAAACGCTCATCTAAATATTCCATAATCACTGATAGGTCGTATAAAACCATGCCACGATCAAATAGTGTAGGCATAACCTGAATAGGATTAAGCTCAAGAATTTCTTCAGGCATTTCTTCATTATCTTTAAGATTAACTACTTCACGTTCAATGCTTTTTTCAGCCATAATGAAGCGAATTACATGCGACTCAAGCTCTTGCGGAGAAGAGTACAGTGTAGTTGAAGCTGGATTTGGTTTAGTTAGCATAATGATTCCTCTTAAAATAAAAAACAGCACACTCTAACGAGGGCGCTGTTGTAATTAATATTGGTTTTTTTGTTTATAGGTTAGTCTTTAGCACGCCATTTGCCGTACTTAACATCTTTCCAGTATTCTTTCTTAAGTAGGTATGAAAGAATAAATAGGATAAACAAAAATCCTAAAACTTTATAGCCAAGGCTAACTCTAACTAGTTTAGCAGGTTCGCCAACATAGTCAAGGAAGTTAGTAATGTCTCTTACGTCTTGATCAAATTCAGCAGCAGATTTTTCTTCTCTTAACTGCCAAAGAACATCAGGCATTGATGCATTAACTAGTACGTGATTATTTACACCAAAAGTACGCGACTCATCTTTGTAGAAACCACGTAGATATGTATAAATCCAATCAAGACCTTTTGAACGTGCAACTAGTGATAAGTCTGGAGGTGTAGTTCCAAACCATTTAACCGCTCCTGCTTCAGACATAGAAGAAGTGATTGGGTCACCAGTTTTTTCACCGTTAAACATAAGGTTTTTAGCTACTTCGTCATCAGTAAGACCTAGATCTTTACCCATACGGTTGTAACGCATAAACGAGATTGAGTGACAACCAGAACAGTAGTTCATAAATAACTTCGCACCATTTTGCAAAGAATTTTGGTCGTTAATATCTGTATTTGCATGATCTAAATGAACATTGCCTCCACCAGCGTGTGCGCCTAGTGAGATTGTAACTGTAGCAAATAATGCTAATGTTGTATTAATTATCTTTTTCATAATATTACTCCGTAGTTCTCTCTGGCACTGCTTTAGTTTCTCCAATTGAAGTAAACCAAGGCATTAGAATAAAGAATCCAAAATATGCTGCAGTAAATACACGTGCAAGTAGTGCATTCATTGGAGTTACTGGTTGCATTCCTAGGTAGCCTAACCATACAAAACTAACTACAAAAATAGCTAGAGCCACTTTATAAGGCCATGAGCGGTAACGAATCGATTTAACTTTAGATCTGTCTAACCACGGTAGAGCTAACAAGATAACTAGTGCAGCACCCATTGCCAATACACCTGGGAATTGAGATCCAAACATTGGTGGAATAGCACGTAGAACTGAATAGAACGGTGTTAAGTACCAAAGTGGAGCAATATGCTCAGGAGTTTTAAGCGGGTTAGCCTCAACAAAGTTTGCATGCTCTAAGAAGTAACCATTCATCGCAGGTGCAAACAATACAACAGCTGCAAAGATCATTAAGAATACTACAACACCAACAATATCTTTAACACTGTAGTACGGATGGAATGGAATACCGTCTTTTGGAATACCGTTCTCGTCTTTATTTTTCTTAATTTCAACGCCGTCTGGGTTGTTTGAACCAACAGTATGAAGCGCAACAATATGTAAGAATACTAGCACTACAAGAATTAGTGGAACTGCAACAATGTGTAAAGAGAAAAATCTATTAAGTGCAGGATCGCCTACAGCATAGTCGCCAAGAATCCAAATTAATAAATCTGGACCGATAACAGGAACCGAGCCAAATAGGTTAATAATTACTTGTGCGCCCCAGTAAGACATCTGACCCCATGGTAGTACATAACCCATAAATGCTTCAGCCATTAGTGCAATATAAAGCACTACACCTAGAATCCAAATTAATTCTCTTGGTGCTTTGTATGATCCGTATAAAAGACCACGATACATATGTAAGTAAATAACTACAAAGAATGCAGAAGCTCCAGTTGAGTGCATATATCTAATGAGCCAGCCCCAATCAACATCACGCATGATGTATTCAACAGATGCAAAAGCAAGGTCTGCGTCAGGCTTAAAGTGCATAGCTAAGAATATGCCAGTAAGAAGCTGAATAACTAATACCAAAATAGCTAAAGAGCCAAAAAAGTACCAGAAGTTAAAGTTTCTAGGCGTGTAGTACTCAGCCAAATGTTCGTTCCAAACTTTAGTTAAAGGAAATCTTTGATCGATCCAGTTTTTATTATTATCCATATTTACCTCTTAATTATGCTTTTGGATCAATTCCAATTTTAATAAGTGTGTCACTTACAAAGTGATACGGTGGAATTATAAGGTTAGTTGGTGCTGGAACGCCCGCGTAAACCCTACCTGCTAAATCAAATTTAGAGCCGTGACATGGGCAGTAGAAGCCACCTTTCCATTCGTCACCACCAAGATCTGCAGCACCTACTTCAGGTCTGTATGTTGGAGAACAACCTAAGTGTGTGCAAACACCAATAATAACTGCAACCTCAGGATTGATAGAACGGTGTGCATTTTTTGCGTATTCAGGTTGTTGGTTTTCATTACTTGCAGGATCTGCCAAAATGCCATCTAATGAGCCAAGATCAGTAAGTGCTGTTTTATCACGCTTAAAAATCCAAACAGGCTTTTTTCTCCATAGTACACGTACTAGTTGGCCTTCTTCAAGTTTAGAAATATCAACATCAACTGGCGCACCAGCTGCTTTTGCTCTAGCTGAAGGCATCCAAGATGATACAAACGGCCATGCTACAAAGCCAACGCCTACCGCACCAACTACACTAGTAGCGCCAGTTAGGAAGCGTCTTTTCTTTAAGTCTATTTGTTGTTCTGACATAAGATTAGAGTCCTTATTATTATTTATTTGTGCAAATAATGCTTTTTAAAAACCCAACAATTATAATGTATATAAGCTTTCTATAATTAACAATTATTAAATTTCTACTCTAATCTTGACTTTGGATATGTCTTTTAGGCTTTTGATTTGTCTAAGAATTTTTATCAGTAGCTTGGTTTGTTTATTTGCGCGAAATGCTAGCGCTTGGTTGTTGGTAATTAATATAGCCTGATCTTTATCGATAAAACATAATTCCAGTTCGTTTAACTCTAGTGGCAGTTGCTTTTTTAACTCTTTGTTAATCTGGTTGTATGTTTTTGCCTGAGCAAACATTTTTCCAAGTTTACCGTTAGGATTAAAATTTGCTAGGTTCTGCATTGTTTTATGTATATTCGCACCTATATATGAGAAAATAGGATAATTTTTAATAAATTTAAGTCTTAATGAGCATTATAAATAAAGTTGTGGCCAAGATTGTTGGCTCTCGCAACGACAGATTGATAAAAAGTTTATACAAAATCGTTAATCAAATCAATTCTTTGGAAGATGGTCTTAAATCTCTAAGTGATGAAGATTTAACGGCAAAAACTCAAGATTTCAAACAAAGAGTTGAGAGCGGTGAAGCTTTAGAGCAAATTTTGCCAGAGGCGTTTGCAATTATGCGCGAAGCTTCTGTTAGGGTGTTAGGGCTTAGACATCATGATGTGCAGTTAATTGGCGGAATGGTACTTAATGATGGCAATATTTCTGAGATGGGAACTGGCGAGGGTAAAACTCTTGTTGCTACATTACCTGCTTATTTAAACGCACTTAGCGGTAAAGGTGTACATATTGTTACTGTAAATGACTATCTTGCAGAGCGAGATGCACAGTGGATGGGCAAAGTGTTTAATTTCCTTGGCCTAAGTGTTGGCATTATTACTTCATCAATGCCACCTGAAAATAAGCAAGCAGCTTATGCATGCGATATTACTTACGCAACTAACAATGAGCTAGGTTTTGATTATTTGCGTGACAACATGGCATTTTCAATTGAGCAAAAAGTACAAAGAGAGCTTAATTTTGCCATTGTGGACGAAGTAGACTCTATCTTAATTGATGAGGCACGAACACCACTTATTATTTCGGGTCCTGCGGCAGACTATTCTCAAGTTTATCAAGCTATTAACCAGATGATTCCAAGCTTTGCTGAGCAAAAAGAATCTGGAGAAGGTAAAGAAATTGTTATTGAGGTTGATGGAGACTACACGGTTGATGAAAAACATAAACAAGTGTTTTTAACTGATGATGGTCATGCAAAAGCTGAAGGATTGTTGATCGAGGCTGGCGCCCTTAGTGAGGGCTCAAGCTTGTACGATGCTAACAATATTTTGCTTATGCAGCATCTTGGCTCAGCACTTAGAGCGCATATTTTATTTAATAAGGACGATCATTACATTGTTGATGGCGATGAGGTTGTAATTGTAGACGAGTTTACTGGAAGAACTATGCCAGGTCGCAGGTGGTCTGAAGGACTGCATCAAGCGATTGAAGCTAAAGAAGGCGTTAGTATTAAAAAGGAAAATCAAACACTTGCGTCAATTACGTTCCAAAACTATTTCCGCTTGTATAGTAAGTTATCAGGCATGACAGGTACTGCAGATACTGAAGCGGTAGAATTTCAAGATATTTATTCACTTGAAACTGTGGTTGTACCACCAAATAAACCATCGCAACGTGATGATAAAGCTGATCAAATTTATCTAACTCTGGAAGAAAAGCTAGAAGCAATTGCTCTTGATGTTGAAAATTGTCAAAAAACTGGACAGCCAGTATTAGTTGGTACTAGTAGTATTGAAAACTCTGAGGCAATTTCAAACTTATTAAATAAGAAGAAAATTAAACATGAAGTCTTGAACGCTAAACAACATGAGCGCGAGGCACAAATTATTGCCAATGCCGGAGCTATTGGCTCAGTTACTATTGCTACCAATATGGCTGGCCGAGGAACTGATATTGTGCTTGGCGGTAAACTTGCAGATGATGCAACAGATAAACAAAAACAAGACTGGCAAATAGAGCACGAAAAAGTAATCGCTGCAGGCGGTTTGCATATTGTTGGTACTGAGCGTAATGAATCGCGCCGTGTTGATAATCAGCTTCGAGGGCGAGCAGGACGTCAAGGCGATGTTGGCTCGACACGTTTTTATCTATCATTAGAAGATAATTTAATGCGTATTTTTGCTAGTGAAAAAATGGCAATGATGATGCAAAAACTTGGCATGGAGCGTGGCGAGGCAATTGAGCATAAGATGGTTAATCGTGCAATTGAAAACGCTCAGAGAAAAGTTGAGGGTATGAATTATGATGCGCGTAAACACTTATTGGAATATGACGATGTTGCCAACGATCAAAGAAAGGTTATATATAAATTGCGCAATGATTTAATGAGTGCTAGCGATTTGCAAGAGCGCTTTTTTAATATTAGAAAGGATGTAGTAACACATTTATTTTATTCTTATTTGTCTACAGATAAGGTTGAAGAAGACTGGGATGTTAATGGTTTAGATCATATGCTAACTTCTGAATACTCAGCAGGATTTCCAATTCAACAGTGGCTAGACGAAGGCGTGGATGTTGACGAATTGTTAGATAGAATTTTGCAAGGGCTTGATGCAATTAGTAAGCATAAGGAGCAGTTGGTTGGATCAGAGCAGATGCGCGGATTTGAAAAGGCAGTAATGCTTCAGGCGCTTGATCATTATTGGAAGGAGCATCTTGCAGGTATGGATTATCTGCGTCAAAGTGTTAACCTTCGAGGTTATGCACAGAAGAACCCTGTTCAAGAATTTAAACGTGAGTCATTTGCTATGTTTGAATCTCTGCTAGAAACTATTAATGTTGAAACGGTTAAGTCATTATCTAGTGTTAGTATTAACGAAAATACCGATGCTCAAGATGTAGAACAGCAAGATAATGAAAATACTCAAGAAAGTCATGAGGAGCTAGGCACAACAGGAGTTGATGAGCACGAGGTAGAAGAGGCTAAAGCAACTACAACCTACAAACGCGAAGAAGAAAAAGTTGGACGCAATGATCCATGTCCTTGCGGGTCAGGAAAGAAGTATAAAAACTGTCATGGCAGATAACTACATTGGACTGATGTCAGGCACTAGTTTGGATGGTGTTGATGCAGTTGTAGTTGATGATAGTTGTACAAAGGTTATAGCTAATGCTTATTTTCCATATCCAGAAGAGCTAAAACAAAATCTGCTTAATTTAACCAAAACTCAACAAACAAACCTGTCAGACTTTGCACAAGTAGATATACAAGTAGCAGGCTTTTTTGCAAACTGTGCAAACAACTTGTTAGCAAATAACAATATTGACAAAGACAGCATTAGAGCTATTGGTTCACACGGACAAACAATATTTCATCTTCCGGCAGAATATTCAATGCAAATTGGCCATGGCGCAATAATTGCTGAAAAAACAGGTATTGACGTTGTTAGTGATTTTCGTATGGCCGATGTGGCCAATTTTGGGCAAGGAGCACCACTTACGCCAGTGTATCACCAGCACTTATTAGGCGGCAATAGTGCAGTTGTAATAAATCTTGGTGGTATATGTAATGCAACTATTATCAATAATGACGAAGTTGTGGGCTTTGACACAGGTCCTGCCAATACTTTGATTGATAATTGGATGCGTAAGGTAAAAAATATAGACTTTGATAGAGATGGAATTTTTTCACGCTCTGGTTTTGTGCTTGAAGACATGCTAGATTCAATGTTAAATGATGAATATTTTGCTAAGGCATATCCAAAAAGCACAGGACCTGAGTATTTTAACCTTAAGTGGCTAGATCAATATTTACCACAAAGTTATAATGATGAAGATGTAGCTAGAACACTGATCGAACTTAGCTCAATTACAATTGCACAAAGTATTCCACAAGGGGCGGATGTATATCTTTGTGGTGGTGGTATGCATAATTTGTTTTTATCTGAGCGCATTGCGTTTTTTGCCCCACATAGTGAAGTCTCAACCACTAATGATTTAGGGGTGCATGTAGATTTTGTTGAGGCGGCAGCATTTGCGTATTTGGCTAAATTAAGATTAGAAAATACTCCTGGGAACCTGCCTAGTGTAACCGGGGCTAGAACAGAGAAAATTTTAGGAGCATTGCATGCAGCATAACGATAAAATTAGTATACTTCGTCCAGATGATTGGCACTTGCATTTAAGATCTGGAGCGGCACTTAAATCTGTTGTACATTTGAGTGCAAAACAAATGGGTAGAGCAATTATTATGC